>CAZZCT010000279.1:0-6358 GCA_964652365.1 uncultured Lentisphaerales bacterium | reverse complement strand
GTCCCGGCCGGCTCGCGCGGCCGCGCGGCGCGGGCCGCCGCAGCCATCGTGGCGGTCAGCTCCGCCGCCGCCGCAGTCGAGGTGCGCACCGCACCGCCGGTCGTCGTGGTTCGGCCGCCAGTGGAGGTGCGCGAGACGCCGCCGGCCCCGCCGCCACCGCCTCCCGACTCACGGCAGACCGGCCCGTCGGAGTCGTGGACCCTGCGCGACTACACCGTTGTGGCTGGCGACACGCTGAGCGGCATCATCCGCCGGACGGGCGGAGTCGATACGGTCGCGGCCATCGCCAAACGCAACGGTCTCACGGATCCCGATCGCCTGACGCCGGGTCAGGTCCTGACGGTCCGTACGCGCGGTCCCGCAACGCCGGGCGGTGGTGCGGCCACGAACGCGGTCACGCGATAGCCACGCGGCGCAAGACGGCAATTGGCGACACGGGAGCGTGGCGCCGGGGACACAGAGCGAGTAACAGATGCTTGCGGGGGTCAAGGGCCTGACCCCCGCCTACCGGGACTGAAGGAACGTAAGCAGGTCTCGTCGCCGCTCAAAGCTCGGGCAGTTTCACGGGCGCCGGCCGTGCCGCGGGCGCGTTGGTGGAGGCCGGCTTGGGCGGCCGCGGCACCGACACGATGATGTCCGTGTCCGCACTGGTCGCATCCGGCACGCCCAGCGCCCGCAGCACACCCAGCGCCATCAGGCCATTACCCAGTGGCGCCATGTGCACCCCGTCGCCGGTGAGCCAGTTGCCGGTCCGGTCGGCCGGCTTGTGGGCCAGGGCCTGCCGGAACATGGCGTGGAGGTCGACGAAGCCGCACTTCTGCTCCGCGGCCACCGCTTTCATGGCCTCAACGTACAGCGGCAGGCGCAGGTTGCCTTCGGCCTCCAAGTTCTCCTGGATCACGGTGGGGGCCAGCAGGATCACGCGGGCGCCGACGGCTTGCGCCCGGCTGACCATGGCGACCAGGTTCGTGCGGTAGGCGTGCAACACGACGTCGCTGTGGGGCGCCTTGAGGCGGTGCCAGACGTCATTGATGCCGACATTGATCGTCACCACCGTGGGCTGCCGCGCCACGACGTCCTTCTCGAACCGCGCGATCATGCTCTCGGCCTTGTTGCCGGAGACGCCCGCATTGAGGATCTTGGGCGACTTGAGGGCCGGGTAGTTGGTTGCCAGCACCTGTTCGATGTAGCGCAGGTAGCCGCCGCCGGCCGTGATGGAATCACCCAGCGCGACGATCCGGTCGCCGGGCTTGAGCTGCAGCTCGGCCGGCGCGGAGGCATCGGCCGCGACCAGCGGAATCGCCTGCGCGAACAGCTTCTCGATCACAGGCGCCGGTGCCGCCTGTTGTGCCCGCGCCACCGATGCACCCAAGACCGCCGCCGCCATTGCCACGCCAAGAAGATCACTGTACCGCATCGCCGTCTCCTCCGTTTGATTCCTGCCAGCTTTTTCCTGTTTTCGTGAGTTCCCGATTCCTTCCGTCGGCTGGAGCAAGCTGTTGGCAAGCCCGGCGATGGAAAACTCAGCAGCATATCACGGGTGGTCAGGGTCGGCCCCACCAGGCCAGGAACTCGATGTTGCCTTCCGGCCCGGTCAGCGGCGACGGCACCACGCCGCGCCAGACCAGCCCCACGTGCTCGACGCCGAAGGCGCGAATGGCCTCCACGACCGCCTCGCGCACGGCCGGATCGCGGACCACGCCGCCGGGCGCCTGTCCGCGGCCGGCCTCGAACTGCGGCTTGATCAGCGTGACAGCCTCCGCTCCCGGTGGCAGCACCTCGGCCACGCGCGGCAGGATCAGTCGCAGCGAAATGAACGAGACGTCGACCGTGGCGCACTGCGGCTGAAACGGGAGGTCGGCCAGGCTGAGATGGCGCGCGTTGAAGTGCTCGATCACGGTTACGCGCGGATCGTGGCGGATCCGGTCGTGAAGCTGGCTGTGCCCGACATCAAGCGCGATCACGCGGGCCGCACCATGCTGCAACAGGCAGTCGGTGAAGCCCCCCGTCGAGGCGCCCACGTCCAGGCAGTCGCGACCGGTGACATCGAGGGCGAACGCCTGGAAGGCCCCCTCCAACTTGTCGCCTCCGCGGCTGACAAAGCGGGGCGGCGCGATACGTTCCAGCGGCGCATCGACGGGATAGCGTTGGCCGGCCTTGGTGACCGGGTGGCCGCCGATCCGTACCACACCGGCCAGGATCAGGCGTTGGGCCTGTTCACGGCTTTCGGCCAGGCCGCGCGCGACCAGCAGCAGATCGAGACGCTCCTTCGTCATGGGCCGGTCACACGTTCGAGCACGCGCTCCGCGATGATCTCAGCCGTCAGACCGCAGGCCGCACGCAGGCCTTCGGTCGTGCCCTGGTCGATGAAGCGGTCGGGCCAGCCGAAGCGCAGCACCGGCGTGGCAAGATCGCGCTCCGCCAGGGCCTCCTGCAACGCCGACCCGAAGCCGCCCGCCGCAACCCCGTTTTCAAGCGTCACGAAAAGTCGGGCAGCCGCGGCCTGAGCGGTCAGCAGCCGCGTGTCGAGCGGCTTGGCAAAACGCGCGTTGACGACGCCAGCCGCGATCCCGGCGGCCTTTACGCGCGCGGCCGCGGCCATTGCCAGGGGCAGCATGTCGCCCAGTGCCCAGAACCAGACCGGCGGGCTGGTTGCCGGCATGACGGCCTGGGCGGCGCCATGCGTAACCGGCACCAGTGTGGCCGGCAGCGGCACGCCCGGGCCGGGTTCGCGCGGGTAGCGGATGACGCAGGGGCCGGCGTGTTGCAGCGCGAGGGCCAACATATTGCCCAGGTCCGCCTCATCAGCCGGCTGCATGATGGTCAGGCCCGGCAGGCAGCGCAGCATGGCGATGTCGTAGATACCGTGATGGGTCGGACCGTCGCTGCCCACGACCCCGGCGCGGTCGAGGCAGAAGGTAACCGGCAGGTCCTGCAGGCAGACATCGTGCATGACGCAATCCACGGCCCGTTGCATGAAGGTCGAGTAGAGCGCAACGACGGGCCGCAGCCCTTCGGCCGCCAGACCGGCGGCGAAGACAACCGCGTGCTCCTCGCAGATCCCGACGTCGAAGAAGCGGTCTGGAAAGCGCCGCGCAAAACCGGCCAGGCCGGTCCCGGTGGCCATGGCGGCCGTGATGGCCACCACCCGTTCGTCACGTTCGGCGAGCTGCTCCAGCGCCTGGCCAAAGGCCTGCGAGTAGCCGGGCCGCGCCTCCAGCAGTTCGCCCTTGCACGGATCAAAGCGTCCGACCCCGTGCCAGAGATCCGGCGCGACTTCGGCGGCGTGGAAGCCGCGGCCTTTCTGGGTGGCGACGTGCAGCAGGATGGGCCGGTCGTAGTCGCGGGCGATGGCCAGGGCATCGAGCAACACCGGCAGGTTGTGACCGTCGATGGGCCCGATGTAGCGGAGGCCAAACTCCTCGAACAGGACGCTCCGCACGAACAGGCTCTTCAGCGCCTCTTCGGTGCGGTGGTAGATGCGCCGCAGGGGCGACATGCGCAGGCGCTGGGCGGTGCGTTCGATGCGTCCCTTGAGGTCGTTGTACCGACGGTTGGCCAGGAGCCGACCGAAATAGCGCGACAGCGCGCCGACGTTACCCGAGATCGACATCTCGTTGTCGTTCAACACGACGATCAGTCGACGCGCGGTGCCGGCGACATTGTTAAGCGCCTCGAGCGAGATCCCGTTGCACAGTCCGGCATCGCCCACGACCGCCACCACGTGGTCGCGCGCCCCACGCCGGTCGCGTGCCGCCGCCATGCCGAGGGCGGCCGAAATGGCGGTGCCGGCGTGTCCGGCACCAAAGGCGTCATAGGGGCTTTCGCTGCGCCGCTGGAAGCCGGAGATGCCGCCGGGCTGCCGCAGGCTGTCAAACCGGGCGTTGCGGCCGGTGAGCAGTTTCCAGGCATAGGTCTGGTGTCCCACGTCCCACAGGATCTTGTCGGACGGCGGGTCAAAGGTATGCAGCAGGGCCAGGGTCAGCTCGACCACGCCCAAGTTGGCGGCAAGGTGTCCGCCCGTGTGGCTGACCGTGCCGATGATCCGGGTCCGCAGCTCCTCGGCCAGACGCCGCAGCTCCGGCACCTTCAGGGAACGCAGATCGGCCGGAGCATTAATACTCTCCAGCAAGCTCTTCATGCGCTGGGGATTATAGCGCGTGTGGGCATCAGGATGCCAGCGGCTTGTCAGGCGCAGTTTGACATTATTTTACCTATTGTCAAACCGTGCAGGGTTGTGTAGCATGGTACCCACAGTAAGCTGTGCTATGGGAGGCATGGCGGTGGACGTCGACACGGAGGATGCGAGATGAACACACCAGTGCGGGATCTACTGGACAGCAAGGGCCACGAGGTCATCACGATTGGAACGCGCGCGACGGTCATCGAAGCCGTGCGGCTGATGGAGGACCGCGGCATCGGCAGCCTCATCGTCGTCAACAAGGCCGGCGATATGACCGGCATGCTCACCGAGCGCGACTGTCTCTGGCGCGTCTGGCTGGCGGAGCTCTCGCCTCAGGATACGCCGGTGCAGAAGGTGATGACCACCAAGCGCAAGCTGACGACGGTCACGCTGGACGACACCGTAGAGGCCTGCATGACGCTCATGACCCAGGGTCGCGCGCGGCACCTGGCGGTGATGGACCGCGACAAACTCGTTGGCCTGATCTCCATCGGCGACGTGGTCAAGTTCCTGGTGAGCGAACAGCAGGTGATGATCAACAACCTCGAGAAGTACATCGAGGGCTCGCTGTAGCGCCAGGCGCTCCGATGCCGTACCGGCGCCCGTGAACACGGGTGCCCTTTCCTCTTGCTCTGCGATCACCTGACACCCCGGAGGAACTCATGCCTGCAACCTGCACGTGCGCGGCCACCTCGGAAGCCGAGTTGATGCAACGTCTGGAGACCATGTTGGCCGACCAATCGAACCGTCCGGGCGGGTTGATCCCGGCCCTGCAGCTGGCCCAAGGGCTGTTCGGCTATCTGCCTGAAGCGGCCCTCAAGCGGATCGCGCAGGCATTCGGCAAACCCTACAGCGAGGTGACCGGCGTGGTCAGCTTCTACTCCTTCTTCGCAACGGTCCCGCGCGGCCGCCATCTGGTGCGGGTCTGCCTGGGCACAGCCTGCTACGTGCGCGGCGGGCAGGAGGTGCTCACCGCCCTGCGCAAGCGCCTCGGCATCGACGTGGGCCAGACGACGCCCGACCGCTGCTTTTCGCTCGAAGTGGGGCGCTGTTTCGGCGCCTGCGGCATGGCGCCGGTGGTGATGGTCGACGACGACGTGCACCAGCGGGTCAAGCCGGCGCGCGTCGCCGAACTGCTCGAACCCTACCGTGACGAAGCCTCGGCGGCGACGGAGGTGCTGGCATGAGCGCCAAGTCCGCACGCATCGCCAGCCAGGAGTCCCTCAAGACCCTGCGCGACAAGGAACAGCAACGCCACCAGCGCCAGAGCAGCGAGGGCCGGCAGCAGATCCTGGTCTGTATGGGCGGCAGCTGCCTGGCCTCGGGCGCCGCCAAGGTGCGCGACGCCCTGAAGACCGAAATCGAGCAGCGCGGCCTGGCCGACTCGATCGAGGTGTGCGAGACCGGCTGCATGGGTCCCTGCGTGCAGGGCCCGGTGCTGCTGGTGGGCTGCGACGACACCTTCTACCAGGGCGTCGCGGCAGCCGACGCGGCCGAGATCGTGGGTTCGCACCTGGTCGAAGGCAAGGTCGTCGACCGCCTGGTGGTGCACGACGCCCAAGGCGGCAAGGCCTTCCCACGCCGGGCGGAGATCGCCTTCTTCCAGCGCCAGACCAAGATCGTGCTGCGCAACTGCGGCTGCATCAACCCCGACCGCCTGGAGGACTACCTCGCGCGTGACGGCTACGCCGCCCTGGCCAAGGTGCTGCGCGAACTGACGCCGGCCCAGGTGGTCGCCGAGATGCAAGCCTCCGGCCTGCGCGGCCGCGGCGGCGCCGGCTTCCCGACCGGCCAGAAATGGCAGTTCACCAGCCGGGCGGTGGGCGACACCAAGTATGTGCTCTGCAACGCCGACGAGGGCGACCCGGGCGCCTACATGGACCGCAGCGTGCTGGAGGGCGATCCGCACAGCGTGATCGAGGGCATGGCGATCGCCGCCTACGCCGTGGGCGCCCGCCAGGGCTACGTCTACGTGCGCGCCGAGTACCCGCTGGCGGTCGAGCGACTCAACCGCGCGATCGACCAGGCCCGCGCCCGGGGGCTGCTGGGCGAACACATCCTCGGCTCCGGATTCGGCTTCGACGTCGACATCCGCATGGGTTCGGGAGCCTTTGTCTGCGGCGAGGAGACCGCCCTGATCGCCTCGATCGAGGGCAAGCGCGGCGAACCGCGGCC
>CAZZCT010000278.1:0-6359 GCA_964652365.1 uncultured Lentisphaerales bacterium | reverse complement strand
CGTAAACCATTGACCAAGCGAGTTTTAGGTATTATCTAAGCGCCATTCGGGTCAGCCCTTGAACTAAAAGATTGCATTGCGGCGGGAGCCGTGGGATGCTTTGATCATGGCCAGGCACCTCAGAATCGAATTCCCCGGAGCGATCTACCACGTGACGGTGCGGATGCTCGGGAGTTGGAAGCAGGAGCGGAACCAGTTGTTCGAGGACGATGCGGACCGCGAGCGGTTTCTCGCGCGGCTGGCAGAACGCGTTGAGCAGTTCGAGATTCGCCTATACCTGTTCGTATGCATGGCCAACCACGTGCACATGGTGTTCGAGACACCGCGAGCGAACTGCTCGCGTTTCATGCAGTCCTTGAGCACGTCCTACACGGTCTACTTCAATCTGCGCCACGGCCGGCACGGGCACTTGTTCGACGGTCGCTACAGAGCCAAGCTGGTGGACGGCGAGGAGTATCTATTGGCGCTGTCGCGATACGTGCATTTGAACCCGGTGTACGTCGAGGGGATCAAGGACCGTCCCATAGAGGAGCGGATCCGCCGTCTGCGGCAATACCCGTGGAGCAGCTATCCGAGTTACATCGGCCAGCGGAAGGCCCTGGACTTCGTGCAATACGGGCCGCTGCTGGGGGAGATGGGCGGGAAGCGGCGCGCGTGGCCGAAGCGGTACCGCGAGTTCGTGGAGACGGGCTTGGCGGAGGAAGATGAGGAGTTCAAGGCGATACTGAAAGACTCTCCCCGCAGCGTGGGGGGTGCGAGTTTCCGGGCGTGGGTGGGGGAGCTTTACCAGAAGCGGGCGCAAGGGCACCGGCACCCGGAGGATGTTGCCCTGCGGCGCATCACGGAGCCGTTGACGCCTGATGCCGTGCTGGACGCCCTGGGCGAGGTATTCGACGTGGATGGCTCGGCGTTCCGGCAGCGCCGCCGCAACAGCCCTTTGCGCGGTGTTGCGGCGCGTCTATTGGCCAAGCACTGCGGCAGGAGCCAGCGGGAGATCGCGGGGATACTCGGGATGGGGACCGGAGCCGCGGTCAGCGTGCAGATGAGGAAACTCGGCGAATGGATCTCGGCAGACTCCAGCCTTGAGCGTCGCGTGCTCGCCGCCGAGCGGCGCCTGTCCGAATTGCGGGCAAGACGCACGCTGCCAGCCGCAGGGAGAGCTTCTAATGCGTAATTTAAGGGCTGACCCCGAATGCCCCGAATGCCCCATCTGCGCGAATGATTGCCTGAATCAGTTCGACTATTTCGGCCTGTTCGATATCTACGTGCATACAGAGGGCTTGGGAGGGCATGTCGGAATCGAGGACGACCAAGGCGCAAACTACGACTACGGCCGCTATCGTGGTACGTACAGCGGGCTGGGCGGACTTGCGGCCGGTCCCAACATTCTGGTGAAGTCCACAGGTTGGCCGCCACAAGGGAAGCCGCATGCGTTCACCGTCTTCCATTTCAACGTGTGTCCGGCTCTTGACAAGAAGATCAGGGAAGCGCTGGCAGAGAAGCTGGCGAAGGGGCAGACGACATGGCCGGCTGCAGTCCTGAAGAAGTACAAGACCCCACCGAGCGCTCTTTCCGATACGGAACGGTACATGGGAACCGATTGGTCGACAACGGACAACTGCATGACGTTTACGTTCAGCGCGCTGGTCAGCGCCGTTGTCAAGGTCGCCAACGACCCCAAGGCAACCCAGCGCGAAAAGGATGAAGCCAAGGCGTTACTCGGTCTCGCGTGGGGAGCAGTCTGGACGCCGACAACCGGCTCAGTGAAGTCCATGCTAGAAAAGGCCGATGGCCAATACGATTGGGTGGAGCAGAAAGGAAGTAGCGGCCAGAATGCGAAGCCTTCTGACGATAAGTCTTGCTGCGGTAGCGGTTCTTAGTTGCGCCTGGGCGGTCTTCTTTCTTATGCCTTCGTTCCGGTGGAAACCACGTGACTACAGGTGCGCTCTGCTGACCGAAGACGTTGCCCTCCGAGGACAAGGCACAGATGCCGTGCTTGGAACGCTTAAGAAGGGCGCTGTGCTTTTCGCTCCCACGCGCGAGGATATGGCTGTTACCGATCCGGGCGACATGCAATTGCACAAGGTCTACATTCGACTTCCCCCTGAAGCGCTTGATCGCCTTGTCTTGCTTCCTCCGAAACGGCCGGGCGTGCCTGTCCCTGAAACCGTCTGCAACATTCTTGATGTGGTTCCACAATCGGCGGCAACCAACCACTCATCTGCCGGCAAGACGTTGCCCTGAATCCGAGACCGATTGACGCCGCATTCGCCCCGGTCGCCCTACGCGCCTGATTACGGCGACTGCGTGCGCCCTTGGGCGCGTCATCGGTTCCCCGCCTCGCGCCGGGTGTCGTCATCCATCAAGCCAAGCCTCCGGCTTCCAGAACGGCCTGAGTCGCAGGACATCCCCCGTCTTCCGTGGCGGCTGACGTGTAAGTGGCTGGTGATGTGCGAGTTAAGGAATCCGGGAAGTGTGCGTGGCCAGCCGTGCATGGCCGCCGATCTGGCCCGCGATTGCCGCATGCTCCATGCCGAGACGATTGTGGAACTGGGTGTGGAACTGGGGACAGGCAAACTGGGAGGAACTGGGGACAGGGCGAAGTGGGGCGAAGTGGGGACAGTGAACCAGTGCCCCCGGCCGCTGAGCGCACTGCGCCGGTGACGGCGTTTGTCGCCCTGTGGGAGCTCAAATGCGAAAGCGTGACGGCTTCCAGCTTGACGCACACGGTGTGGCGGTTACGATGGGGCGGTGTGAAAGGCTCATCCCCCATACCGGCCCGCGGCTGGCAATGCCGTGACCGCACCCTGTCGCTGACGCGGCCGCTGGTGATGGGCATCCTGAACGTCACACCCGACTCCTTTTCTGACGGGGGGCGCCTGGCCGACTGCGATGCGGCCGTGGCGCACGGCTTGGATCTGGTCGCCGCCGGCGCGGATATCCTGGACATCGGCGGCGAGTCCACCCGGCCGGGCGCCACGCCGGTGCCGGTCGACGAGGAGTGCCGGCGGGTCGTGCCCGTGATCCGCGAACTGTCGCGCCAGTGCGATCGTCCGCTCTCGGTCGACACCCGCAAGGCGGCCGTGGCGGCTGCGGCTCTGGAGGCCGGCGCCGTGATCGTCAACGACATCCAGGCCGGCGGCGACCCGGAGATGGCGGCGACGGTCCGCCGCGCCGGCGCCGGCTGGGTGCTGATGCACATGCAGGGTGCACCCGCCACCATGCAGCAGGCTCCGCACTACGCCGACGTGGTGGCGGAGGTGCTCTCGGCGCTGCAGGGGCGCGTGGCCGCAGCCATGGCCGCCGGCGTCCCGGCCGCTTGCCTGGCGATCGATCCGGGCATCGGCTTCGGCAAGACGACTGCACACAACCTGGAGCTGCTGGCCGCCCTGACGCGCTTCGTGGCGCTCGGCCATCCCGTGCTGGTGGGCCTGTCGCGCAAACGGTTCATCGGCGAGCTGACCGGTGCGGCGGTCGACCAGCGCCTGGCGGGGAGCCTGGCCGGCCTGCTGTGGTGCGCGCAGCAGGGAGTGCAGATCCTGCGTGTGCACGATGTGGGCGCGTCGTGCCAGGCGTTGGCGCTGACCGCGGCCCTGGGGTCCCGGCGGACAGGCGGCGCCTGACGCCACGCGAAAGCGCCGACATGTGGAACAACCTCCAGATTGGTTGGGGCGACGGGGTCCAGATCCTGATTCTGGCCGCGGCGATCTACCAGACGCTCAAGCTCTTCCGCGGCACGCGCAGCGCGCAGATCCTGCTGGGGCTGGCGATTGTGCTGCTCGGCCTGATCGGCATCACGATGCTGTTCCGGTTCGACGTGCTGGGCTGGCTGTTGCGCACGCTGCTGGTCTACCTGGCCTTCGCCCTCCTGATCATCTTCCAGCCGGAGGTGCGGCGCGGACTGGCCCTGCTGGGCCGCAGGCGCTCGGTCTTCGAGGCCACGACCACGCGCGCCACGACGGTCGACCGGATCGTCCAGGCGGCCGAACGGCTGGCGCGCCTGCGCTACGGCGCCCTGATCGCCATCGAGCGCGAGATCCGCCTGCGCGACTATGAGGAGACCGGCACACACCTGGATGCGCCGCTGGTACCCGAGCTGCTGGCCACAATCTTCTACCCGCACACGCCGCTGCACGACGGCGGCGTGATCATCAGCGGCGACCGCATGGCGGCGGCCCGCTGCGTCTTCCCGCTGTCGGCGCGCGACGACCTGGGGCCGTATGGCACGCGCCACCGCGCGGCCATCGGGCTCAGCGAAGAGACCGATGCGGTCGTGGTCGTGGTCTCCGAGGAGACCGGCTCCGTGGGCCTGGCCTTCCAGGGCCGGTTGTTCCGCAACCTGACCTCCCGCCGCCTGACGCGCTACCTGACGGCCCTGCTGCCGGAAGACCGCACCGCCGAGGCCTGGCGCCGGGCGCTCGATCTCTTCGGCGCCGAGCCCGACAAGGAGACGGCCGGACCAGAGGATACCCACGCGCCGCACACCCCCGCAGGAGACGGCGCATGAAACCGACCCGCAGTCAACGCCTCGTCGAATGGCTTCGTCGCGACTGGCGCGAACTCGTGCTCTCCGTGCTGGTGGCGATCGTCATCTTCTTCACGGTGCGCGGGAACATCAGCCACGCCGTCAGCTACACCGTCGAGGTCGATGTGGAGCGCGAGCCGGGCATGGCCATCATGTCCGTGCGTCCCGCCTCGGTGCGCGTGACCTTCCGCGGCGCCCTCAGCGACCTGCGCACCCTCGACGTGCGCAGCCTGCGGGCCGTGGTGCGGCCGCCGCGCGGCGCGGCCTCCGCCGGCAGCGAGCGGGTGCGCCTGCATGGGCGCAACATCCATGGCCGCGGCAGCGCGCGCGCGGTCGACATCCAGCCGTCCGAGGTGCTGCTGAGCTTCGACCACCAGGGCGAACGCGAGTTCTCGGTGGCGCCGCCGCCGACCGAAGGCCAACCCCTGCGCGGCCAGGCCAGCGTGGCCTACACACCGCACACGGTGCGGGTGCGCGGCGCGCGGCTGCAGCTCGACCAGTTGCACGCCAAGGGCGTGACCTTGCAGACCGAGCCGATCGATCTCGAGGGCCGCGCGCAAAGCTTCGTGCGCAGCGTGCGCGTGCTGCCGCCGGCCGAGGCCTGGATGCCCGAGGTCGATCCGGCCGCCGTGACCGCGACCGTGACCATCGTGACCGAACGCGAGATCCGCGAGTTCGCCGAGGTGCCGGTGCGGGTCGCGCCGCCACCCGGCTTTGCGGGCAGCTTGTCGCCCAGCCCGGCGCACGTCACGCTGCGGTTGGGCGGTCGGCCCGAGGTGCTGCGCGGCCTGGCCGCCGGAGACCTGCATGTTTTCGCCGACGTCCCGACATCCGACGCGGTGACCGGCGCGGTGCCGGTGCGGGTGGCGCTGCCGCCCGGCAGCCTGGTGGATTCCGTCGTAGCCGAACCGGAGGCGGTGCGGCTGCGACTCGAACCGGCGGATGTCGTGAACCCCCGTGAGTAGTTAACATGTCTGGTCAACCGAAGAACGCGGCAGGAGCTGAACGCGACGGGCGTCTGCGCCTGCTCGGTTTTGTGCTGCTGCCGCTGGTGATCTTTCCCCTGCTGGCGTTGGGCACCTACGACTGGCGCGATCTGGCCTGGCTGCATGCGCCGCCCAACCAGCCGCCCAACAACCTCATCGGCGTCGTGGGCGCTGCGTTGGCCTTCCTGGGCTACATGGTCCTGGGTCTGGGCGTCTGGCTGCTGCCGGTCTGGCTGATCATGTTCAGCCTGCTGATGATCCTGCGCCGCACCGCGCGGCTGGGCGCGCGCCTGGGCTGGTGCGCCTTGCTCACCGTGGCAATGTGCTGCCTGCTGCAACTGGGCGACCAGCTCTTCGAGTCGCCGCTGGTGGCCCTGAACCTGCGGCCGAATGCGGGCGGGGCCGTGGGCAGCCTGCTTATGGACGGCCTGCTGGTGCGGTACCTGAGCCCGGTGGGAAGCACGCTGATCGTGCTCGCCGTGCTGGTGGTGGCGGGCGTGATGGCGGTCGGCCCCCGGGCCCTGTTGACCGCGTGCGGCGACTTGGCCGAGCGCTGGAGCGACTGGCGCCTGCAGCGGGCCGACGCATCGGCGCGGCTGGCGGCCGAACAGCGAAAGCTGGAGCGCAAGCTGGCGCAGGAACAGCGCCGCGCCGCCCACGAAGCGCGCCGCGCCGCCCACGAGCAGGCCCGCGCGGCGCGCGTGGCCGAGCGGGCCGAACACGACCGCCAGAAAGCCGGCGAACAGGAGCGCGAACAGAGTGAGCAGGCTGCCCGCCGCCAGGAGCTCGAGGCGCGCGCGGCGGCCGTGCGCGCGGCCGCCAACGCCGACGCGCGCCGGTTGCGCCAG
>CAZZCT010000277.1:0-6419 GCA_964652365.1 uncultured Lentisphaerales bacterium | reverse complement strand
AGGACGTTCGCCCTCCCGCCCCTGACCACACCATTGCATTGACCTGGGCGCCGGGAGGGCGAGGCTCCTGCCGAGCCGCCAGCGCATGGTCGAGAGCACGAAACTGCGGCAGGCCGCGCGGCAACTCTCGCAGAACAGGGGCCGTTGGCGGCGATTGAGATCACGCCACCGGCATAGTAGGCTGCCGTATTGCCGGCGATCAGACAGTTGCGCAGAATGGCGCGGCTGGTACCGCGGCTCATCACGCCACCGCCGCCACTGGGGCCCGGCGCCCTGTTTGCCCGCATGACGCAGTTCACAGCGAGCCCTTTTTCGATATACATGGCGCCGCCTTCGCCTGCGCCGGTGTTACCGACGAAGACGCAGTTCGTGACCAGACCAGCCCCGACCATGCTGACACCGCCACCTGCCAAGCCCTGATTGGCAAAGAAGAAACTGTTGCGCACGGTGGCGCCGTCGCTGACGACGTAGACTCCCCCTCCGCCGATGCTGTTGACGTTGTTAGTGAAGGTGCACCCATCGATCAGTGCAGCGGCCTCCAGTCCGGCCCCCGCCCCGGGCCACGTGCGCGAGCGGTTGCCTTCGAGCACGCAGCCGAGAAGCTTCGCGCTTGCACCCGTGAGTCCCACCCCGCCGTAGCGCCGGTCGCAGTAGTTGAAGCGGATGGTGCAGTTGGTGACCGTGCCGGCGGTCATGCGGATGCCGCCGCCGTAGACGTCGCCCGAGGTCGTCGGCACCCGGTTGCAGGCGATGTCGCTGTCGCGCACCGTGCCGCCGGTCATGTAGATGCCACCGCCATTTGAATTCGCGCGATTGGTTACCACGCTGCAGTTCTGCACCGTGCCACCAGTCATGGTGATGCCGCCGCCGTTTCCGGTGGTGTAGCCGTTGGATACGACCAGGCCGTCGAGCGTCGCGCCGCTGCTGGAGATGTTGAAGCAGCGCACCGCGCCGTTGCCGTTGACCACCGGTTTGGGCTCGCCGAACCCCTGCACCGTGACTGCCTTATTGAGGGCGATCTCGGCGCTCAGGACGAACGCGGCGCCGTTGGTGACCCAGACCTTCTCCCCCGTACTTGCGGCGTTGATCGCCGTCTGGATGCTGGTTGCCGCCTTCGCCCAGGAGTCATAGGGCGTCTGGTTGCCGCCAACGGGCGAGACATAACGGTCGGCCCAGGCCGACGATGCCGCGAGCCCCGCGAACAGAAACGCGACCGTGATGCGTTCGTTCAGCGATTTCATCGTGTCCTTCCTTTCGTACCCCATGGTTCTTTTCGTCTCACAGCGGCTCTTCGCCGCCGTCAAATCGTGGCCGCCAAAGCTGTCTGAGCCCTGGCAGGACCTGTGTCGCGCCGCGCGCACTCGTTGCTCGCGGCGACCTCGCCCCCCCCCGCCCGCCCTTCGGATGCGGAAGGGCAGCACGACCGTTTCGGGCTCCACCGGTTCGTGCCGCAGAAGCTTCAGCAGCATGCCGCCCAGCGCGGCGGCGGCGCCGTCAGGGTCAATTTCCAGGAGGGTTACAGGGAAGGGATAGTGAACCGCCGCGCCCTGGTTGGCATGGGTGACGGTCCGCCAGCGGCAATTGATTCATTGATGTAGTCATTTCGCGGAGCGAAATTAGCACGGCCGATAAGTGCGCCGCAAGCGATTCCAGTCTTGGTAGCGTTCGCGGCGCAGCCGCGCGGCGGGCTCGTCCGGGACACCCCGGCCGGCGCCAGCTTTGACCCCACCGGAGCGCCAAGCCCGGTTGTTCTGGGTGCTTCGGAAAACAAGCCCCAGCCGGGCTATCTGGAGTCGCCAACCGCGGCCGCAAACCCGTTCTACTACGTCTTCGACAGCCTTCCAGACCGTACCTACGACATCTACCAGGCAGCCTCGCCAGCCGGCCCGTGGGGCGAACCGGTCAGGACCGTCACGGCCGAGGACTACGTCACGATCGTGCTGCTTCCTAAGCCGACCGCCGCTTCCAGCGCCTTCTTCAAGACGGTTCTGCGCGCAGAGTAGCGGAAGCGCAACCGCTTCTGCCATCGCCGGCGGCCGCGCGCGCGTCAGCCCCCCGCACCGTGCCGCCAACGCTTTCAACGCTGGCGACGTGGCGACCTGTGCCCTATGATCGTGCCATGAAAACACGCCAGAGCCTGGCTCTGTTGGCGCTGCTGGCGGCGGTCGGTTGCCAGACGCCCGCCGAACGGATCGAACAGCGGATCGCCCGGCGGCCACAGGCGTTTCAGCTCTTGCCTCAGCCCGACCAGGCGCGCATCCGGCAAGGCCGGATCCTCATCGGCGACGCCGAAGACCTGGTGTGGGTCGCCTGCGGCCCGCCAGGCCGCGTTTACCGCCGCGAGACCGCCGCCGCCACCAACACGGTCTGGTCCTATACGCGCACGGCCCTGCGACCGCAGGCTGCGAGCGTGCCGGTGACGGTGTGGGATCGCGATGCGGCCGGCAACGTGCGGCCGCGGACCGCTTGGGTCTGGACCGATCGTCAGGAGACGCGCGAGTACGAAGTGCTGCGCGTCGAACTGCAGGCCGGCCGCGTCACGGCGATCGAGCACGCGGCAGACGGGCTGCCATGATCGACCCGCCGCTCCCCCCCGTACACACGCCAGCGGCGGCCGCGGCGGCCGGCGTGGTGCCGGTTGAGCATCTCTACGTCCACGTGCCCTTCTGCAACGCCAAGTGCCACTACTGCGCCCTCTATTCCGTGGTGGCGCCCGCCGCAGTCCGGCAGGCCTATGCGCAGCAGCCCCCCCGGGAGTTGGCGCTCTGGCAGGCCGACCGTGCCGGCGGCCAGCCACTGCATCCCCGGACCGTGTACGTGGGCGGCGGCTCGCCCGGCACCTTGGGACGCGCCGGACTGGCAGGCCTGCTCGACGGCCTGCGCCGCCGCCTCGACACCGCGCAGCTCGCCGAGTGGACCGTCGAGCTCAACCCGGCGACCGTCAAGCCGGACCTGGCGCACATGCTCGTCGCACACGGCGTCAACCGGGTGAGCCTGGGAATGCAGAGTTTCGACGATGCCGTGCTGCGCGCCATCGGGCGGCACCACACGGTCGCCGACACCCGCGCCGCGCTCTCCTGCCTGCGGACCGCGGGTCTGACCAATCTTGGACTCGACCTGATCGCCGGGTTGCCGGAGGTGGATGCAGCCGCGTGGCGCCACGCCCTGCAGTGCGCCGCGGAGCTGGATCTCACACACGTGTCGGTCTACGCACTAACCCTCGAACCCGATACGCACCTGGCCTGCCAGGCGGCCGCAGGCCTGGTGCTGCCGGACGCCGAGGCCCAGATGGACGCACTGGCCATGGCCGAGGCGACCCTGGGAAGCGCCGGACTGGCGCGCTACGAGCTCTCGAACTACGCCCGGCCTGGCCAGGAGTGCCAGCACAACCTGGCGGTGTGGCGCGGCGCCGACTACCTCGGCCTCGGACCGTCTGCCGCGTCACGGATCGGAACGTTGCGCTGGACCAACGCGCCTGACGCCGACGGCTATGTCCAGGCCCTGGCGGCCGGCCGCCGGCCGCCGCGCACGGGTGAGACCCTGAGCGCGGTCGACGACGCCGTCGAACGCTTTGTCTTCGGTCTGCGCCTGGCAGAAGGCGTCGCCCCTCCGGCCTTCGCGCAGCGTTTTCCGGCGGCGGTCGCGCGGCTGGCGGAGTGGGAGCAAGCGCTCGCCCGCTGTGCGCGCCAGGGGGCGGCGACCCAGGCGCGCGACGGCCGCTGGCGCCTGACCGCCCGCGGCCGCGAAGTGGCCGATGCGGTCGTCCGGGAGCTGATGTGAAACACGTAGACAGGAGACAAGGCATGTCCCGACTGGAACAGGTGACCCGCTTCCTCGACCGCCGCCTGGCGGTCGCGCAGTTCTCGGACAGCTCCAACAACGGCCTGCAGGTGGCCAACTCCGGCCGTGTGCGGCGGGTTTGCTGCGGGGTCGACGCCTCGCTGGAGTGTTTCGAAGCCGCCGTGTCTCGCCAGGCCGACTTGCTGATTGTCCACCACGGCCTCAGCTGGGGCGACTCGCTCAAGCGGTTGACCGGGCTCAACTACCGCCTGGTCTCGTTCCTGATGGAGCATGACCTGGCCTTATGGGCCTGTCATCTGCCGCTGGATGCCCATCCGACGCTCGGCAACAACGCCTGCATCGCGCGGGTGCTGGGGCTGACCCGCTGCCAGCCGTTCGGCGACTACCACGGCCAGACCATCGGCATCCGCGGCGTGCTGCCGGGTCCCCTGCCCTATGCCCGCTTCCGCGCGCGCGTGGCGGCGCGTATCGCCAGCGACCTGCGCGAAATGCCCTTTGGCGGTCCGCTCGTGCGCGCGGTCGGGGTCATCTCCGGCGGCGGTGCGGCCGAGGTGGCGCAGGCTGCTGAAGCCGGGCTGGACGCCTATGTCTCCGGCGAGGCCACGCTCCAGGGCTACAATCTGGCCCGCCAGCACGGCATCCACGCGCTCTTCGCCGGTCACTACGCCACCGAACGGTTCGGCGTGACGGCGGTCGGCGAGTTGGTCCAGCGCCAGTTCGGAATCCCGGCCGAGTTCGTGAACCTGAACGTTCCGTATTAGGGCCTTGCCCGTCACTTGAGTTTCTTCACGTATTTCGCAGATAGTGATGCCCCAAGTGTCAATGGCCATCGTTGCCGTTCCGAGGATCTGAAATCGTGGCGCAACGGGGCCAAAGCGGCGTCGCGCGGGATACCGCTTGCCGCCGCACTCCAGACGCTGCCGCCGGGGGCTCAGGCAATTTGGCGTGCGGTGGCAAGCGCAGCGCGACGCCGCTTTCCTCGCGCAAGAAGGTGGGCGAAGAACGGACGCACTGCATCCGCTTCGATCTCCGTGCGCGTTGTGTCTCTGTGAGAGATGAGGTTACGTTGCGGGTGAATCGCCGCATCGGGTTACAGACAACGTCTTCAGTGCCAGGATGGCGTCCACGACCTCCGCGGGTGTGCGGTTCTCCGTATCCACCGTGGCGTGGGCGGCGGCCGCGTAGAGGGGCGTGCGACGGGCCAGCACGGCCGCCACCTCTTCGGTGAAGCTCTGGCCCGCGGTCAGGGCCGGTCGCTGGTTGTCCGCGCCGATGCGCGCCACGATCGTGATTACCGACGCGGTCAACCACACCAGACGGCCGGTGCGGCGCAGGACCGCGACGTTCTCGGGCCGCTCGATCACGCCGCCGCCGGCATCCAGAATCTGGCCGTCGCGCGCGGCACAGGCGCGGACCACCTCCGACTCCAGGTCGCGAAAGTGGATCCAGCCGTGCTGCGCCACGATCTCCGGCACCGGGCAACCAGCCAGCCGCACGATCTCCGCATCCATCGAGACGACGGGCCGCCCGAGCCGGACTGCCAACAGTTGGGCGACGGCGCTCTTGCCAGTCCCTCGGTAGCCGATCAGTACGAGGTTCATGCGCCCAGGTGCTCCAGCACGACGCGGCGCATCACGCTCACGGGCGCCTCGCGGCCGGTGAAGCGTTCGAACTGCAGCACGGCCTGGTTGACGAACATTTCGACCCCGGGCACGATCCGTAGCCCGCGGGCCTCGGCGTCACGCAGCAGGCGGGTCTTGAGCGGGTTGTAGACGATGTCGAAGACCGCCTGTCCGTCACAGAACCACTCCGGCCGTACGAGCGACCGATCCCCTTTGGGATGCATGCCAACCGGTGTGCAGTTGATCAGCACGTCGGCGGCCGGAACGCGGACCGCCAGGGTGGCGTCGGAAAGCACCTCCGCGTGAATCGCAGGCGCGGCCGACGACGCACGCAGGTCGCACGCCAGGCGCTCCAGCAATCGCGCGTCCACGTCCAGTAGCGTCAGCTCGCCGATTCCACCGGTGCGAACCAGGGTGAAGGCCACGGCCCGGGCCGCGCCGCCGGCACCCAGCAGCACCACGCGCCGTCCGGCCAGTTCGACCCCGGCGTCGCGCAGGGCCTTGAGCGCACCGGGGCCGTCGGTGCCGAGGCCGATCAGCCGGTTGTGCTCCTTGACGACCGTGTTGATGGCGCCGATCTCGCGGTCGATGGCGGCCACTTCGTCGACCAGGTCCAGCATCGCGATTTTGTGCGGAATCGTGACGCTCAGACCGGTGAAGCTGTCGAGCGCGCGCATGGCCGTGACCGCCGCGGAGGCCTGTTCGACCTGGAACGCCAGGTAGATGTAGTCCAGGCCCAGGGCATCGAAGGCGGCGTTGTGGATCGCGGGTGACAGGCTGTGGCCCAGGGGTTTGCCGATCACGGCGCATAGGCGCGTGCGGCTGCTGATGGTCTGCGGGTCAGGCATGGGGATCTCCAGAGGCTCGTTTGCGGCGTCATGCTGGCATGCCGGCCGGCAGAAGGCAAGAGCGCGGTAGCCGCCCAAATCTACGGCGCGTTGCGTCAGAATTCCTGACACCGAAAGAGGCGAGAGGGGGAGCGGGAGAGGCGGGGGG
>CAZZCT010000276.1:0-6483 GCA_964652365.1 uncultured Lentisphaerales bacterium | reverse complement strand
GCCCTCCATCGGCCGGCCGCCGCCCTTGGAGGGGCGACCCTGTGTCGCCCGCGGCAGGGTGAAGTTATAGGCAATCCTACTGATACAACTCGAACTCGCTCAGCCCCTCAGACAGCCCCTCGCTGTAGACATAGGCGCCAAAAATCGTGGCGCGCACCGGCTTGGTCGAGAAGAGGCGCCAGAACTGATCGTTGTCAATAACCGCCCCGATCACCTCGCCACCTTGGGCGCGGGCGCCTGAGAGGGCATTGCGGAACACCGAGAGACGCTCCGTCACCCGTGATTGGACGCGCGCGCTGTCATAGGTTGCGGCCAGCGAGACTTCGGCGGGGCTGCCGTATTCCTGCGTGAGCCATTCGCCGATGAATTTCGCGCTCCGCCACGATCCCAGATCCCAGCGCAATCCGTTGACCGCGTGCAGGCCGTTGGGGCCCGTCAGCCACAAGCCGGCGATCTTGTCGATGTCGGGATTCGAGCACCAGATGCGTGTCTCCTTCATGCGGCCATACCCGCCGCCGCCGAACTCCTCCAGTTCGAGGAGGTCGGCATCGCCCTTGCCACCCGTCGCCGCGGTCAGGTCGCCACCCACGTTGCCGCCCGCATCGGCCGGCGTCACAAAGGCCATGTTCTGGCCTGGCCAGCGCATGCTCCAGAGCGTGCACTCCGCCAGTTCCAGTGCGCCTTCCGGCGCCACGCGAATCTTGATCCCGGCTCCGCGGAAAGGCAGGTCCACCACACGGTAGGAGGGGGTCGGCAGATCCAGCTCGAAAACGGTCTCGCGAGCGGCGGCGCTGGAGAAGATGACTTTCAGCGACTTGCTGCCGGCCGGTCGCCGGTAGACCAGATGGACGAACCCGTCGCCTTCGACCGGGTTGGCTAGTTCAAACCCGGTTTCCACGGTGTGGAAGCTGCGTCCAAAGAGCGTGGAGCCGGCTCCGGTCGGCTGCCAGGCCCCCACCTGCTTGGCTGCCAGACGCTCCTGCGCCACGGCCAGGGTGTTGGGCTCCTGGTAGATGTGCGGCGGGCCTGCCTCGACCAATCCAGCTGCGACCTGCGGCTCATGGCGCTCGCGATCCGCCCGGGTGAGCAGATCAAGGCGGCGGATCTCATGGCCGGCGCGGTCGAACGTCACCAGTTCGCCCAGTGTCGTACCCACGTGGATCGCGCCCTTGGCCGAGGCGAGTTGCGGCGTGAAGCCACCGGGTTTGGCGGACCAGACCTCGCGGCCCT
Source organism: uncultured Lentisphaerales bacterium (assembly GCA_964652365.1). Taxonomy (GTDB): domain Bacteria; phylum Verrucomicrobiota; class Kiritimatiellia; order RFP12; family CAZZCT01; genus CAZZCT01. Next base: position 5,253 of record CAZZCT010000276.1, on the reverse strand, counting down.
GCGGGTCGAAAGCCTTGACCTCCCCTTCGGCCAGTCCAACGACCGCCAGCGGGCCCTCATCCAGCACCGTCACCGCGCAGATCTCGGGCAGCGCCACCTTCACAAAACCAGCGGCGGTTCCCAGCACGAGTTGATTGAGGGTCGCGTAGGCGGCCAGCGTGCCGCCGGGCGCGATCCAGGCGCCCAGGCCGTCGACCGGTCGGACCTCGAAGTCGTTCCGGTGCTTCTTGGGGCGCAGCAGTTCCTGAGCGATGATCCGGCCGCGCTTGTCAACCAGTCCGACCCGGCTCCAGACATCGAAGAACGCGGTGACTTCGCCGTCGCGCGCGACGGCCGCGAAGCCGTTGGCGCATGAAAAATCGGCCACGTCCCCGCGCAGTGTCCACGCCCGTTCGCCCGTGGTGACATCGAGCAGGGCGCTCTCGCCGCCCTCATTGCGGTTCAGGCGCTGGTGCATGTTCTCGTAACCGGTCGGGCGGCCATCCATGGTGAAGAAGAGGTAGCGGCTGTCCGGCGAGAAGGTCATGGCGGTTGGGAAGCGCGGGGTCCAGACTTCAAAGGTCTTGCGCACGTGGGGCATGTCGCTGCACCACCGCCAGGCGTCGGCCCCCAGGTTGCCCAGCCAGAGGCCGCCTAGGCGGCCGAAGGCCGCGGTCCGGCCGTCGGGCGCCACCGGGAAGGCGGCCTCGGCCTCGTGCGGTCCCATGTGTGCCACACTGCCACGGTACACCACGCGGCCGCGGTCCACCGTACCGTCGGGACGCACGCCGCGCACCCGCACCTCGCGGGTGCCGTCGGCCAGCTTCGCGGTACGGTAATGCCAGAGCCGGCCTTCCGCGTCGAGGCGCGCCGCGCCGGTCGTGTCGTCCTCCAGCGCCACCGTCGCCGTAACCTTGCCGGCGGCATCGACGAACGCTACGGTGTCGTGCCGGCCGCGCAACTGCACCGTCACCTGCCCGGCGTCGTTGGCGAGGACGCGACGCACACGGCGCCAGGGGGCGTAGTTGAGGAACGGCTGCGCTACAGGGGCGCGCTGCACGGCGGCGTTCAACGGCGTGCCCGGGTTGGCCGCGATCGCGGTCTTTCCGGGGGCCGGCGGCGTCGTCAGGATCTCGCGCAGCCGGTCGGCGGCCTTGGCCATGCCGGCGGCGTCGTTGGCGATCACGGCGACCACCTGGCGGTCCGCCAGGAAGGGGCTGAAGACCGTCAGCAGCCGTCCCTGACCGACGCCTGGCACATTGGGGGTGTTCATCCAAGGCGTTACCGCCCGCAGGCTCGCGGCGAGTTGGCCGCCTGAGAACAGAATGCAGTCCTGGCCGACCATGAAGCGCGGTTCGATCTCGGCATAGCCGCCCTTCTCGGCGAGGTGGGCGCGTTTCTGGGCATCGATAACCGGCTCTAGGTCCTCGCGAAAGCCGATCAGACGGCCCTGTTCGATCAGTGCCAGCCGGGCCGTATCCTCGGGCTGCGGGTAGAAACGCACCGGCAGCGTGTCGAAATCCTCCGGCCGCACGGTCCACACGCGCGCGGCCATGCCCGCGGCTGCGAGTCCTTCGGCCAGTTTGCGGGCCAGCGGAAGCAGGTGGGACTGACCGGGCTCGACGATGATCGCCTTCTCCCCGCGCCGCGCCGCAAAGCGACGCAGATGGTCGACGTTGATCGTCTGCACGTCCTCGACGATGCGGATGCCCTTTGCCGGGCTGGCGGCTGGCAACGCCCCGACGGTGAGGGGCGCGGTAGCCGTCAGTCCGGTCAGGAGCTCCTGCACGCTGAGCGTCCAGGTGCCGGCGGCGGCCAGTTCCGGGAGCCGGTAGGACACGTTGTCTCCCGCGGCCCGGTGCAGGCGGAACTGCTCGGTACCGGCAGCGTCTTTCAGGACGTACGTCACCGGCACCGGTCCGAGGTCCGCGCCGGCGGCGGTCACGCGGCAGTTCAGCAGAAGCTCGCCGCCGCGCGGGGGTGTCGCCGGTGCGGTGAGGGTGAGCTTGTCCGGTGCGGCCTTGTAGAGCGCCAGCAGTGTGACAGGCTCGTTGATCAGGTCCACGGCCACCTCGGTGCGACCGTCCCGGGTGGTGGCGGCAAGGTCCGTCTGCTTCACGAGGTCGCGCACGCTCCAGCCGGTGCCCTCCAGTGAGACGGGCAGGCCGAGGGTCGGTTCGAAGACCGAGTAGTGGGTGTCGCGCGCATCGGCGATCACCACCGCGTAACGGACCGGGCCGGCCTCCATTCCCAGCGTCAGGCCGCGGTCACAGTCCGTGGTGGCAAAAGCTGGCAGGTCGAGCGCCTCCAGGGCCTTGGTCAGGGGCGCGCGCCAGTTGGACTCGAACTCGTTCCACATCTCCACGTGCGTGCCCCAGGCGAAACCCGAGAGCTGCCAGATGTGTGTGAGCTGGGCATCAATCACCACGGCGCCATCCGGTTTGACCAGCGAGTCGGCGGTGACCGCGAGCTTGCCGCCGCGAGCCTGGAAATCCGCCAGCGCCGCGGTCACGGCCGGTTCAAACGGGTGCTGCTGGCGGGCGATGAAGAGCGCCCGCACGGACGCGGGGATGCCGCCCGCGGTGACCGTCTCCTCGTCAATCAGCACCGGCGGACAGCCCAGGCGGGTGAGGTGGTAATAGAGGGCGTGGTACAGGTAGGGTGCGCGGCCGTTGAAGATCTGCTCGGCGTCGGTCACCAGGATCGCGAAGCGGCCGTCCGGCACGGCGTGCTGTGACAGGGCGCCGTACTGCGCCGCCAGGTTCATGCCCTTGCCGCGGCGCAGCGTCTCGCTGGCGCGGCTGCCGATCGGCGTGCCGCCACCGTTGAGTCCGCGGGCCAGGCCGTGAAACAGGCTCTTCATCATCCCCTCGGAGCTGGTGCCCCAGTCGACGGTGATCCAGACCGGTCGGCCCGGTGCATTGCCGCGCGCCCAGTCGGTCGTGTAGCCCGTGGACATCACCCACTCACCGTAGTCGGTATAGCTTTCGTAGCAGATCGCCGCCATGTCGTTGAAGAGCGACCGCGTACGTTCCTGAGCGTCGTGGCCGGCGTTCTCGAAGAGGGTGCAGAGGGTCTGGGACCTGACGGCGCGGATGGCCTCATTGTAGAGTCGGTTGTGGCGGCCGAAGCCGAAGTCCATCTGGGCTTTCCAGTAGCGGACCGCCTGACGGGCGATGGCCTGGGCCTTGGCGCGCGTGGCCGCGTCGTCGGCGAGCTTGTTGGCCTTATACCACTTGAGATCTTCTTGCGTGGCGTTGGTGTAGCCGGCTTTGGCCAGGTTATCCCACAACACGCGGTTGCGGTCGGCCACGTGCGCGTCCGTGGGCACGCCGGCTTCGGCGTAACCGAACAGCGAGGGAAACCAGGCGTAGTTGATCGCGTAGAACGAGGGGTAGTCGGCCGTCTGCTGGGTGAAGACCTGCATGCGCCGGATCATACGGTCGACCGAGGGCTGGTAGCTGTGGTGATATGAAAGACCCTCGTTATAGAGTCCGGCCGCGCGCGTTACGATCAGGTCGAACGACCGCATCTGCTGGGCGAGCAGGTTCTCGAGCAACAGGTCGTTGGTGGACCGCTTCAGCGCGAGCTCGGGCGGTTCGCCGGGACGGGGCGTCCCCCAGGTTGACATCCCGTTGTCGAGTGAGAACGAGGTCATCTCGAAGCCGGCCGAGTGTAGCGTGGCGAGTTGGGTTGCGGGTTGGGCGCTGTCCGACTCCATGCCGGTGTAGTAAGAATGAACGAAGAAGGGGCTGCGGTCGTACCAAGCCACCACGGTGAGGGGGAGGGGGTCGGATCCGGCCGCTGGCCCCTTGACGGTCAAGACGTAGCGGCCGGGCTGAAGCGTGCTCGCGTCGAGCTCGAACTGGCGCGAGTCGAACTCCCGGTCCGCCACCGCCGGCAACTCGATCTCCCCCAGGGCCAGTGCCTCGGCCGCGTCGGCGAGGGCGGCCGGACGCAGCAAGATCTGCGCGCGGCCGCCGGTACAGCCGCGCGGCACCAGCACGGCGAAGTTGGCGGTCTCCTGCTGGGTGAACACGGTGCGGCCGCGGTGGCCCGTGACGAACAGCTTGTGCGCGTCGATGACCGCCGGCGTCCGGGCTACCGGGGGTTTGGCGGCCGCGACCAGTCGCAGGCCCTCCGGCGTGACCACGACTCCGGCCGCCAGCGCGGCTGGCTCAGCCGTGACCTTGCCGTCGAGGGCCACGGCAAAGGTGCCCATGGAAGACTGGTAGGTTACTCCGATCGGCAGCCACAGGAGCAGGGGATTGAAGTCGACCTCTTCGCGCAGCAGGTTCAGCCCGCCGCACGAGATCCGGATACGCGACGGCACCGGGCGCCCTTCGGAGTCGACCTCCTCCAGCCGTACGGGTGCGCACAGGATCCGCACTTCGTCGCCCGCTATGGCCACGGCCGGGTGCCCGGAGGTCAGCTTGCCGTTGGCGGAGGTCAGGGTCAGATCGCCTGGCCGCAGGCGGTGCGTGCCGGCGGCGATGAAGGCCCGGCCTTCGATTGGGTAGAGGCTCGAGAGCGTCTTGGTGACCGGGTCGGTCACGGTCTTCGGCGCGATGATCGGCTTGTCGTTCAACCGGAGCGTCGCCGGCACGCTGTGCACACCGCGATAGCCGCCAAAGCGGCGCCAGAAGAGGCGGCTCCCCAATTCTTCGTCTGGCCGATCCACCGGCGCGAAACGGAAGCGCGTGCCGCCGCCCATCTCCTGGGTCAGTTCGTCGGTGCGATCATTCTCGTCCAGCACGTTCGGAGCCGCGCCGTCCAGCAAGTCGTCGAGGCTCTGACCATGTGCCAGCACGGCCCAGCAGACCAGCAGCAGCGATCGGAACCAGAGTGCGCGTGCCATGCGATGTCCTCCTGCTCCGCGGCGCCGTGAAGTGGCGCCGCAACGGGTCGGGCAGAAGCCTGCCCAATCCCAATAATGATAGCAGCCGCCATGCCGGCACAACAGATGAAACACAAAGGTGACAGAATCGAGCGCGCAAATCAGGACCGGCCGGTTCTGTGGGCGGTCTGCGTGAGGGGGCCGGCGCATCCGAAAAAAAGGGTTTTGATTCCGCCGCCGAATACGCTATTTTATAACCCTTCTTGCGGGTAGTTCGGTCTGTTCCCGGATCGCGGGTACTGGTTCTGGCCAGACAGACTGGATGCTTGACGGCGAAGCGGGTTCCGGCAAGGTTGTGGCGAGGTAGCTCAGTTGGTAGAGCAGCGGACTGAAAATTCGCGTGTCGTGGGTTCAAGTCCCACCCTTGCCACCATTTT
>CAZZCT010000275.1:0-6492 GCA_964652365.1 uncultured Lentisphaerales bacterium | reverse complement strand
CCCCGGACGGGCGTGGTCTGGTCTTCGAGATTTCCGAGGACCTGCCGCCGAACTGGCGCGCGGCGATCCCGGTGGTGCTGGAGACGCTGCGCGAGAGTTGGATGAAGAACCACGAATGAACGCGAATGGACACGAATCGCGTGCGGACGGTGATGAAGCCAGACTGTCTTCTCGGCCAGCCGATGACGCTGGTCACTGGCACGCATCTGCTGACCCAGTGCGACCTGGTCGAGGATCAGTGGAATATCGCGTGGCAGTTCGGACGGCCGGAACTGCCCGCCGAGCCGCTGGTGCTGCCGCCGGCGCCGTGGGAGGACATCCAACAGGGGGCCGCGATCCGGACACCGTCAAGCCTGGCGGCGGAAGGCACCAGGTGACATGCCCTCTTCCCGGCGAAAGAGCTTGTTGAAATGCTGGGGATCGGGGATGCCGACGCGCACGCCCACTTCCTTCACCGGCAAGTTGCTTTCCCGCAGCAGCCAGCCGGCGTGCATGATCCGCCAGCGCCGCAGGTAGCCTTGCAGGGTGCGCCCGTAGGCCTGGCGGAACCGGCGCGCCAGGTAGTTGGGGTTCAGCCCCACCCGCCGGGCAAGCTGCCGCGGCGACGGCGGGGCGTGCATCTCCCGGGCCAGGATCGCCGCCGCCTCGCGGACGGCGTGGTCCGAGTGCAGGTCCGAATCCGATGCGGGCACCACGGAGTCGAGCGAGACCAGGTCGGTGGCCGGCATCCGCAGCGCCAGGTTGAGCAGAACCGCCTGCAGCGACGTCGCAGCCGCGGCGACGGCCCACGCGTGCCGCGGCGCTTTCGCGAACAACTCGAGGATGCCGCGGACCTGGCCCGCACCCTCGGGCCACCACGCGGCAAGGTGGCCAAACATCGGCACCGCCGCGCACTCGCCCGCCGTGTCGTCGGCCGGCCAGAAATGCACACAGTCATGAAAGCCCCCCTTGGGAACCGCGTAGCGCACCTCGACCCCGGCGGGGGTCAGAGTGAAGTCCCCCGGGGCGAAAGCATATTCGCGGTCGCCCAAGCGAATCCGGCCAGCATAGTCATACAGGTGCAGCGCATGGGTTTCGATGCGGTAGTCAAACGCGAAGGTTTCGGGTTGTGCGGAGGCGCGCACCGCACAGAGCAGCCGCGGCGTCGCCGCCAGCGGCCAGGGAAAGACCGATGTCTCCTCCGGCGGCTTGCGGGTCTGTGGTGTTTTCATACCACGAACTGGCATCTTACCCCCATTGCCGGTATCTGCGGTGGCATATACGTTGTCGCGCAAGGACTTCTATGGATAGCGGCGCCATGCGGATCGCGCATCTCCGGCTGACACTGGCGAATATATCCAATGACGGGTTGCGCTGCAATGGCTGTTGGTGGAACATCACATCAGGACCGAAGGAAGGAGCAAGACGCCATGATGGAAACAAGGCGTATGATGCGGGGCCGTCGCGGGGAGCGGCTGATGTGGATCGCTGTGCTGGTCACGCTGGCGATGGGGGGTGCGACGCACGCCGCGATGCTGAGCCCGAAGTTCTGGGTCGAGGCTGACAGCGGCGTCCTGAATGGAGGGAGTCCTGCGGCAAACGGTGCCTACGTCGATAGTTGGCAGGAGCAGAGCGGCAATGGCTACCACCTGGCCAACGCTACTCCCGACGCCAACAATCCCAAGTATTCGGCCAGCGGCGGCCCGGCCAGTCAGCCGGCGGTGGCGTTTACACGGACGGACCACTGGACGGGGACCTGGATTGGCCATGCGCAGGGCAATCCCGAGCCGACCGGGCCTTTTACCGCCTTCCTCCTGTTCAAGGTCGACCCTGTTTCTGGTGGTGGTCAGAATTTGATGTCACGAGCCTACAACATGGGCTCGTTCTACATCTCAGTTCTCAAGAGCGACGACCCAACCAACCCCAACAAGCTGCACTTCCATCTGGGGCAATGGAATGACAGCCCCCCCGACTACAGCTTGGTCAAAGAAAAAGGAATTACCGGCACATCGTCCGTGACCGGGAACTGGATTCTCGCGACAACGAGTTGGGACGGCACGAACATGTTCCTGAAAGTCAACGGCACCCAGGAGGCGACGACGACAACGACGTTCCACAGCTTGAACTATCATCCAGACGACTATTTCACCTTGGGCGCAATGCGCAGTTCCGGAGGCACTGCGGGCATGTTGTCCGGCTCGATCTCGTCGGCGATCATCTATGACCGGTTCCTGACCCCGGGGGACGAGAACCAGGTCGGGTATTTCCTGGAATCGAAGTACGGCCTGGATACGGCGTATGTTCCGGAGCCATCGACGCTGCTGCTGGTGCTGGGCGGTCTTGGGTTGCTGGGGCGGCGGCCCGTCGGCAAACGGGGCGCATAGGCGTGGATGCCCAGTCCCACCGTTCTCTCGCCCTTCCATTCTTCCGCGTCGCGGTCTTCACCTTGGTCGAGCTGCTGGTCGTCATTGCCATCATCGCCATCCTTGCTGCAACGCTGCTGCCGGCGCTCGGGTCGGCCCGCTATATGGCACGCAGCAGCAGTTGCCTGTCGCAGCATCGGCAGATCGTTCTGGCCATGACCGCGTATGCCGACGACAACGATGGCTGGTTCCCGGCACGCCGGAGTGACGAGGCCATTTACACGCCGCACTACATATATTACGCGCCCTACAACTCCAACCGCGTGGTTCTGAACGCCATCAATGACTACGCTGGCGGCAAGCAGGTCATGTTCTGCCCGGTGACCCCCAACATGCGCGTGGCGGGGATGCCGAGTTGGGGGGTGAACCAGAGCTGGCCGGCCGGCAGCAACTACATGAGCACCCTTCAGCTTTTCGCGGGCTGGGCGAGCGGCAACTTCAGCGCCGGCGGTCTGCAACTGACCGTTGATCGGGCGCTCTTCCCTGTGCGTCTCGGCGAGGCCGCCAGCGCCGCCTCGCCGCTGACCGGCTGCCTGATCGAAGATCAGAGCCTGGCCGGCCAATGGTGGTCCGGCCTCTGGGGCACACCGCACTCGCGCAATCCGGCCTATGGCGAGTATCTCGGCGCCAGCAAGCCCTCCGACCCCATCCCGGCCGGCTATCGGGACGGCAGCGTACATATGGTTCCGGCTACCCGTGTGCAACTGTTCGCCACGGAGAACGGCTGCAACCTGCGCTACTACTGGCCCGCACCGCTGCCGTGAGGAAACTGACCGGCATTTCTGCCTGTTGGCGCCGGTCCGTCCGCCACGCGATCCATGGCACCCGGGCATCGTTTCGGGAAGACTCGAAGGCCACAGGTTCTTGGCGCCGCTGAGGGAAGCAGAACAAGCATGAATGCCAGTGCCGACTTTCGGAATCGCCTGTTTCTCGACGCCGCCGGCCTGGCGGAGATCGAGGGCATCGAGTTTCGCGTTCACCCGCCGCGGGCGGAGGGCGTGGCGCTGGCGCCGGAGCGCGAGTGGGAGGCGTACCGCGTCGCGCCGCTGGCGGTCATCGAGGATGGCGGCATCTGCAAGCTCTGGTACTCGGCCATCGCCTGTCATCCGGGCGTCAGCCATCCCCTGCCCTGCCCGCGCTGTCGGCGGGAGAATCCCGGCAGCAAGGTGGTCTGCGTCGCCTGCGGCTGGCCGCTCGTTGATATCGACTACCTGCAACATGAAATGTGCGGGGTCTGCTACGCCGAGTCCGACGACGGCATTCGATGGAACCGCCCCGACCTCGGACTGGTGGCGTTTCGCGGCAGCACGCACAACAACCTCATCGCCGGCCCCTGCGGCGTCCCCGCCCTCAACCCCAAGGGCGGCGCGGACGAGCGGTTCATGGGCATTGTCGAGTTCAAGGGACATCTCTATGTGAACGTCTCGCCTGACGGCCTGCGCTGGATGCGCAAGCCGCACCCCTGCCTGCCGTTCTGCGCCGACACCAACAACCAGCTCATCTACGATCCCGACACGGACAAGTATGTCGCATTGCTGCGCGGCTTTCCCGGTCGGCGCACCACGGTGCGGTGCGAGTTCGACAGCCTCGACCAGACGCCCTGGCCGTTCGCGGAACACGGGCACCAGCCGGACAGCACAGGCACCCGCTACATCACCGACGAACTGCCGACCGCGCTGGACATCGACGCCGAGGACCCGGCGCTGCCGGGGCTCGACATCAACCACATCAGCGCCACACGCTACGGGCCGGGCGCGTGGTTCGGTTTCCCGGCGCTGTTCCGCAAATATCCGCCCGCCGGACTCGACCGTGCCGGGCGCGAGGGACACCGCTTCTTCGCCCAGGGCAACGACGGCACCTGGGAGACGCAGTTGGCGGTCAGCCGCGATGGGCGGCACTGGACGCGCCCGGACCGGACGGCTTACCTCGGTCCCGGGCTCTTCGGCGGGCCCGACGGCGGCATCAACAGTCTCTACGGCGTGGGCATGATTCATCGTGGCGATGCGGTGTACCAATACGGCCAGGCGCAGGGCGTCACCCACGGCATCTTCGAGCCGGGCGAGCGCCGGGGCGTGGGGGCCATCTACCGGTTCGTCCAGCCGCGCGACCGCTTCATCGGCGCCGCGGCCTGCTCGCGCGGCGGCCGCCTGCTCACCGAACCGTTCCGGTGGCCGGGGGGCGAGTTGACGCTCAACATCAACTGTGGCGGGCTGGGCGAGGCCAGTGCGGAAGTGCGTACGGCCGACGGCGCGCCGCTGCCCGGCTTCTCGCACGCCGACTGCGACCGGGTGGACTTGAACCAGCTCGCGGCCGTCGTCACCTGGCGGGGCCAGACCACGCGGACGCTGCCAGGCGGCGGCGACGTCCGGCTGGACATGCGGCTGACCGCGGCGAAGCTGTATGCCTGGACCGTGGCAAAACCAGAAGGAGATTGAGAACGATGACGGGTACGACCACGCATTTGGTCCCGGCGCGCTGGCGCCCAGATATGACCCGACCGAGGCACAGCCTGCGCTGCGGGCTGGGCGCCTGCTGGCACGCCATCGAACAACCGTCGGACCCGACCTACGCGGGCAGCGCCTGGGGCGGCAATCCGCCGGCGGACGATACGCGGGCGTGGGAACGCCTCTATGAACTGGCGGACTGGACCGGCATGTCGTTCCTGCGCGTCGAGGTCAGCCAGCGCATGTACGAGCCCGAGCGGCGCGTCTTCACCTGGGACTCGCCCGAGATGCGGGTGCTGTACCGGATTCTGGACTGGTGCCAGTCGCGCGGCGCCGGCGTCTTCCTGCAGCAGCAGTACAACAACGTCGAGTGGAACGCCTTCCCGGAATTCCGGAACGACGAGGTCGCCGTGCTGCGCAGCGGGCCGTACTCGCTGGACGATTTCACCCATGGCATCGTCGCGCTGACCGAGTTCCTGGTGCGCGAGCGTGGCTATTCCTGCATCCGTTATCTCGGACTCAGCAACGAACCGCACGAGTGGTGCTGCTGGCGGAGCCCGGCGGAGAGCCCGATGCCGATGCTGCCCGCCGTCGAGGCGGTCGCGCGCGAACTGGCGGCGCGCGGGTTACCGGTGACGCTGGCCGGTCCGGACTATGTGGAAACGCCGTGTTCGGACGCCGTCAACGCCTTGGCGCCGCACTTGGGCGCATTCGATGTCCATTCCTACGGCGGCGCCTACGACTGGCGCACCGAACACGCCTTCAATTGGTGCTACCCCATGCGCGAGGGCGTGGAGAAGTTCGCCGCCTGGGTGGCGTATGCGCACCGCCAGGGAAAACCGTTCTTCCTCGGCGAGCTGGGCACCTTCGACTATGGCATGGGAGGCAGCAAGCCGGAGCCCGGCAGCTACGAGGCGGCGCTGAAGGATGTCGAATACGCCATCCGCCTGATGGACGTCGGGGTCGAGGGGTTCTGCCGCTGGAGCTTCGTCAACCGCGGCCATCTCGACGGCCAGTGGCAGCTTGTCGAGACCTGGGACCCGGAGCGGCACTGCCTGCGCGCCACGATCAAGCCGCACCCCAACAGCTTCTTCCTGTGGGGCCTGTTGTCGCGCTTCATCGCGGCCGGGGCGGTCGTGGCGCACGCCGACTGGTCCGGCGGCGCGGACGCCGCGCACCGGCGGGTGTTCGGCGTGGCGGTCACGAACCCGGACGGCTCGCGCACACTGGCCGTGGTCAACGACGGCGAGGCCTGGGGCGACCTGCAAGTGTCGGTTGCGGGCGCGCCGGCCAAAACGGTGTTCCATCGCTATCGCGTGGGCCTGGCCAACCGCGACGACTCACGCGCGGAAGTGCCGCCGGAAGGCCCGTTCGACACCGACTTCACCGACCCGCTGCCGCCGATGAGTTTCACTGTCTATTCGACCATCAGGCGACGACACGACGAATGTGCGGCGGGCATCGGCACCGTATGCGTGCCGCAGAAGAAGAACCACGAATGAACACGAATAGCGAGAAAGGGGCATGCGCGATGACTTCCCGCGAACTGGTTAGGCGAGCACTGACTTTTGAAGTCGTGACGCGCATCCCTGTTGAAGTGAATGGCGAGTTTCCCGACGAGCTGCGTCGCCGGCACCCCAGCGACG
>CAZZCT010000274.1:0-6497 GCA_964652365.1 uncultured Lentisphaerales bacterium | reverse complement strand
CTTCCGCTCCAACCTCGCGGCCGCCTAACCATCAACTAAAGTGAATCGCACCCAGTTCCCGAGATATGCCGTTTCAGAAAACTCAAGACGGTCAACGCGAAGACGGTGGACCGTTCGATGCGGCCGTAGCACGGTGCTCTGCGCCGTGCCGTCGGCGACCTGGATCCCTTGCCCATAACTTCAAACTTCCGTCCGCAGATTTCACAGATTACGGCTCAGACTGCGGCTGGGCGTTGGCCGACCGGATGCCCCAAGGGCCTGGGGCGCCCGACCCGTCGGGACGCACGTCGGGCCGACGTGCGCCACAGGGCGAGCGTGGCACGGGCTTTCAGCCCGTAGCCTGCGAGAGTCTGATGGGCTATTTTCCAACACTCCAGTGTTCCATCTCCCGCAATCCAGGGGCTGCCGAACAGGGTCGACAGGACCCGCCGGCATGGCATATTCTCCGGGCGCGTGACATGTCAGGTGGACAAGCGTCACGCCGGAGGTGCCGGCCGGCCAAGAAATGAGAGCATGAAGAGCACTGCGGAAAAACCGCCCGAAGAGCACGCTATGAGTTGGAACCATCCACAGCAGCCGGCAGCGCAGGCGGACTCGCTTGCGGAAAAGCTCAGTGTCGCGATCAATAACCTTCCGCCGGACGGGGTGACGTTGGCAGAGATTCGAGACATTGTCGGACAGGACGGTTTGCTGCTTCTTACCGTGTTCCTGACTATCGTCTTCATGGTCCCGGTCTCGATTCCGGGTGTCAGTACCGTATTCGGCACCGCCATCCTGCTGATTGGCATCAGCCGCCTGCTCGGCCGCAACTTGTGGCTGCCGGAGCGTATTGCGCATCGCGTGTTGCCAACCGGAAAACTGCGGGCGGGGCTCAACCAAGGCAGCAAGTGGTTGCATCGGCTGGAGCGCGTAAGTCGGCCCCATCGCTTGAATCGCCTGGCGTCCACCGGGCTGATGGGCGTCCTGAATAACTGCGCCCTGATCACAGGAGCTGTCCTGCTCATGGCACCTCTGGGACTGATACCTTTCAGCAACACACTGCCTGCCCTTGCGTTGTTGTTCTTCGCCATCGGGTTGTTACAACGCGATGGTCTCTGTATCCTGTTTGGGCACCTTGCCAACGTCGCCACAATCATCTACTTCATCTTCCTTCTGCTTGGCGGCGGCGCCATCATCCGTGAGTTCCTAAGACTTGTCATGGGTAACGCGTCGTAAGAGGTTGTATCCGCCGCCTGGTCCTGTCGGGGCATGGCGCATAGGACATCCAAAGAGGCGCCCGGCTCACCACTGGTTCGCCCTCCATGGGGAGCGAGATGGCCTACCGACAGCTGCGCCTGGAGGGCGAGACTGTGGCGAGCCGAGCGCGGTCTCGGGGTACGAACTAGACGGCTTACCCGTTGGACGTTCAATGTTTAGCGTTCGATGTCCATCTCTCAAGGTCTCCCCGCATGTATCCCTACCGTCAGGTGATCCGCTGCTGCTACCTGGGCATGATCTCCCAGGCCGTGATCATCAATCTCGCGCCCGTGCTCTTCATCCCCCTGCGGACCCAGTTCGGCCTCAGTTTCGAGCAGGTCGGCCGCCTGGTGCTCGCCAACTTCGTCACCCAGGTCACGTTTGATCTCGTCTGCGGCCCGCTGATCGACCGCCTGGGCGCCAAGCCATTCGTCGTCGCGGCGCATGTGCTGGCAGGTCTCGGGCTGTGGCTCTTCGCCCTGCTGCCGGGCTGGCTGCCCAACCCCTATGTCGGACTGATGATCGGTACGATCGTCTGCGCCATGGGCGGCGGGATTCTCGAACTGGTGCTCAGCCCGATCATCAATGCCGTGCCCTCCGAGCGCAAAGCGCACGACATGAGCATGCTGCATTCGTTCTACGCCTGGGGCCTGGTGGTGACCGTGGCGCTGTCGGGACTGGCCCTGTGGCTGCTGGGCCCAACCCGTTGGCCGGTCGTGGCTCTGGCCTGGTCGCTGCTGCCGCTGGTCAACGCCGTCGGCTTCGCGCGCGCCCGCTTCCCGGCGCTGATGCAGGGGCCGACCCGCCAGCGGCTGCGCGAACTGGTGCGTCTGCCGGCCTTCCGCGCGGCGGCGCTGGCGATCGGCCTGGGCGGCGCCACCGAAGTCGCGGTCTCGCAGTGGATCTCGGCCTTTGCCGAGAAGGGGCTGGGACTGAGTAAGGTAGTGGGCGATCTGTTTGGTCTCGGCCTGTTCGGCGTGGGCCTGGGCGCCGGCCGCGTCTGGTTCGGCCTGCACGAGGGGCGGGTCGATCTCACGCGTTACCTGGTGACGGGCGCCGCGCTGTCGACGCTGGCCTACCTGGTGGCCAGCGTGGCGCCGTGGCCGGCGGTCTCGCTGGCGGCCTGCGCGCTGGCCGGACTGACCGTGAGCCTGCTGTGGCCCGGTGTCCTGTCCGTAGCCGCGGCGCGCTTCCCGCTGGCCGGCGCCTCCATGTTTGCCGCGCTCTCGGCGGCCGGCGATTTCGGCGCCGCCGTGGCGCCCTGGCTGGTCGGCGCCGTGGCGGATCGCGCCGCCGCGGGCAACTGGTTTACGCTGCTGCCAGGCGGCGGACGAAATCCCGATCAACTGGGCCTGCGTGGTGGCCTCTTCATGGCCACGCTTGTACCGGCAGCCGCCCTGTGGGCCATGTTCCGCCTGCGGCGCCTCACCCGTGGCGCAGGTCAGCCCGACGTGCAACCCCCGACTGGGGTGTGACGCGACACGATCCGGCCGGCATGCGGCCCCGGCGTCGCAGTGGAGCGGCGACCTTGTGTCGCCCGCGCTTTGTCCGTTCGACCGCCCTGCGCCTGTCCGCGCGGCCGGGACAAGCCCGGCCCTCCATCAGCCATACGCGCAGCGTGGAGGGGCGACCTCGTGTCGCCCATGCTGCGTCGGCGCGGCCGCCCTGAGCCTGTCCGCGCGGCCGGGACAAGCCCGGCCCTCCATCAGCCATACGCGCAGCGTGGAGGGGCGACCTCGTGTCGCCCGCGCTGCGTCGGCTCGACCGATTCGCGCCTGTCCGCGCGGCCGGGACAAGCCCGGCCATCCATCAGCATGCGCGCAGCGTGGAGGGGCGACCTCGTGTCGCCCATGCTGCGTCGGCGCGGCCGATTCGCGCCTGTCCGCGCGGCCGGGACACGCCCGGCCATCCATCAGCCATGCGCGCAGCGTGGAGGGGCGACCTCGTGTCGCCCATGCTGCGTCCGCGCGGCCGGGACAAGCCCGTTTGAGCCGCCTATCGGTTCTGTGTCCCCAGGTCCGGCGGACTGCCGGGGGCACGCCCATCGACAGTCTTTTCGCCAACTGGCGGCCACTTGATGACGTGCACAGGAACATGCCCGGACATCAACACCGCAACTTGAACCAATCCGTCGGGAAACGCAGTCACCCAATCCAGGCTTGCACGGCCGGCAACACCTGCACCTCTAAAGCCAACGAGATAATACCAGTGGTCTGAGTTCCGATATCGCCTCAGGTCTACAGCCTCGACGACAAATACGTCCGCGCCAAAATGCCTGGTCAGCGCGTCACCCGCAAGCCGGCTCGCATCCGCCGCAGAAAGCGGCACGGCCTGACCGGTTCTGGGTTGCCATTGCGGCGTCTTGGCGATCTCATCAGCGCCCAGTTGGGCAACCACTGCCTTACCGCCGTGGAACGTCGTGATGATCCCTACGGAGCCGCTTGGTACGGCCGCCTTGCCGTTGTCGCGAGCCTCGTTAGTACTGCTGCCAGGCTCGCCACGCGCAAGGAGTGCCAGCAGGCTAAGCAAAACGCCAGTTGTCATTCTCATGTCGGCCTCAGAATTCGCCGTCCGCATCTGCGCTCTCGCGGACCACATCGACCTGCGCTTCGAGTTCATCGAGCGTCGTGCGCCAGAAGGGACGGGTGCCCCACTCCGGATGGGCCTCGCGGAAGGTGTAGTCGCCGGCCTGGCGCGCGCACCAGGCCAGGTAGTGGATCATGCGCATGGCCCGCAACGGCTCGATCAGCGCCAGCGTGCGCCGGTCAAAGGGCTGAAAGGCCTCGTAGGCCGAGAGAAAGGCTTCGATCGCCGGCTGGCAGGCCGAGGGGTCGTCGGGCAGGAACAGCCACAGATCCTGCACCGCCGGTCCGGTCACCATGTCATCGAAATCGATCAGCAGCAGCCCCTCGCCGGGACGCTCCAGCACGTTCGTGCGCTGGCAGTCGCCATGCAGGCGCAGCACGGGCACGTCGTCAAACAGCGGTGCGGCCAGGTCCAGCAGATCGCCGCCAATGGCCTCCAGCCGGTCGGCATCGGCCTCCTGGACGTGGCCCTGGTCGGTCAGGTACTCCAGATCGGCCAGGGTCGAACCGGTGGGGTGCAGCACGCGGCGATGCGGCGCCTCGGCGCGCGCGCCCACTTCGTGCACGCGGCCCACCAGGTGCCCGAGCCGCGCCCATACCTCCGGTGTGTCGGCATCGAAGGGCCGTCCGCCGCGGCAGGGGTAGACCGCGAAGTGCATGCCGCCGGCCTCGCCCAGCGTGTCGCCGGAGGCCAATCTCAGCGGTGCCACCACCGGCACCTCCTCGTCGGCGCAGGCACAGACAAAGGCGTGCTCGTCGCGCAGGGCCGCCACCGACCAGCGGCCGGGCCGGTAGAACTTAACCACGTAGCGTTCGTCGGATTCGGTCGTCAGCCGGTAGACCCGGTTGACGTAGCTGGGCAGCGACACCGCCATCGGCTGCAGGGCCACCCCCAGCGCCGCCTCGACGGCGGCGACCACGAGGGGCGGGGTGAGCGTCTGGTAGGTCACGTCGGCAGGTTCGGAATGGTGGGCCATGGGTGGAGTCTCCCGCCTCCGGGGCGCCACGTCAATCCTGCGTATCGAACCGTCTCAGCTCCCGCGCACGCTCCGGATGTAGTCCGCCACGCGACGCCGGGCGCGCCAACCGAGTGCGTGCGACGCGCCCTGCGCCGCTTCGGTGCGCCACTGGAAGCACGCGAAGAACTGACCCGTTGACACCGGTCGCGACTGCCGCCAGAATTCGGAATGGATGACGGGTGCCGTTGAACGGTCGCTGACAGTCGAGGCCGGCCGGCGCCTTGTGAACACGAACGGATGTTTCGCCATGCATGACGCGTCTGAGAAGAACGAGTCCGAACCGATCGAGGTCGTCTCGCACGACACCGATCGAGCCGCCGACGCGGGAACGATCGTCCTGGCCCGCGATATCTACCCCGAGGAACTGCCCATCATCCCGGTGGTCGGGCGCCCGATGTTCCCGCGCATCACTGCGCCGGTCGCGATCGACAACCCCGAGTTGATCGCCCTGCTGACCGAACGGGCCCGGCGCAAGTTGCGCTACGTGGGCGTCCTGCTGCGGCGCGAACCGGCGCCGGGCACGGATCCCGCGCCCGTGCCGGCCGCCGCCGATCTCTACTCCGTCGGTGTGCTGGCCGAGATTGTACAGATCGCCCAGGCCGGCGAGAACCTGCTGCACGTGCTCGTCTCCACGCACGAGCGCTTCCGGGTGCGCAGCTTCACGGTGGAGAAGCCGACGTTGATCGCGCGGGTCGAGTATGTCGGCGAGACCGACATGACCGGCAATCCCGAGCTCAAGGCCTACTCGATCTCCGTGGTCCAGGCCATCAAGAGTCTGGTCCAGCTCAACCCGCTGCACAAGGAGGAGTTGAGCCTCCTGATGCAGCAGCAGTCCAGCCTGGCGGAACCCGGCCGGCTGGCCGACATCGCGGCCGCCCTCACCACGGCCACGGCCCCGGAGCAGCAGGAGATCCTCGAGACCGTCAGCGTCCGCGAGCGCCTCCGCAAGGTCCTGCTGCTGCTGCACAAGGAGGTCGACGTCTCGCGCATCCAGGTCAAGATCGGCAAGCAGATCGACGAGAAGCTCTCGCGCAACCAGCGCGAGTTCTTCCTGCGCGAGCAGCTCAAGGCCATCAAGAAGGAGCTCGGGCTCGAGAAGGAGGGCAAGGAGAGCGAGGTCGACCGTTTCGAACAGCGCCTGACCGAGCTCACGCTGCCGGACGAGGCCCGCGAACGGATCACGGAGGAGATGTCCAAGTTGCGCCTGCTCGAGCAGGCCTCGCCGGAGTTCCACGTCTCGCGTACCTATCTCGACTGGCTGACGGCGCTGCCGTGGGGGGTCTTCACCAAGGATCAGTTCGACCTGCCGCGCGCCGCGCGGATCCTCGACGACGACCACTATGGGCTACAGGACGTCAAGGAGCGCATCCTGGAGTTCCTCTCGGTCGGCATCCTCAAGGGACGCATCTCCGGCTCAATCCTCTGTTTCGTCGGCCCGCCCGGCGTGGGCAAGACCTCCCTGGGCCGATCGATCGCGCGCGCGATCGGCCGCAACTTCTACCGTTTCAGCGTCGGCGGCATGCGCGACGAGGCGGAGATCAAGGGCCATCGCCGCACCTACATCGGCGCCATGCCGGGCAAGTTCGTGCAGGTCATGAAGACCTGCAAGAGCGCCAACCCGGTGATCATGCTCGACGAGATCGACAAGATCGGCGCC
>CAZZCT010000273.1:0-6531 GCA_964652365.1 uncultured Lentisphaerales bacterium | reverse complement strand
ACGAGCACGCTGTCGGCCGCCTCGAAACAGGTGTAAAACGGTTGCAGTGCCGCCAGAACGACCGGCGTGTCGGTGGCAGGCAGGGCCGCCAGCGGCACGTGCTGCTTGATGCCGATGATCTGCACGTCGCCAGGGGCCGTCGCGCGACAGGCGTAGACCAAGCTCTGCGCCTCGGCCACGCGCACGCACGCGCGGCAACCGGCCGCGCGCAGGGCTTGGCGGAAGGCGACCGCTCCGCAGGTGCGCCCGGGGTTCAGCACCACCACCTGGCCATCCTCCAGGAACGGCGCCAGTTCGCGTGCTAGGGACACGTGCGCGTCGGCCGTGGTCGTCACCATCACGAGCCCGGCGCCGGTCACGGCCGCGGCCAGCCGGTTCGTGACCAGTCGCGGAGACCCGAAGCCCTCGACTGCGCCTGTCAGCCGGATGCCGCCTTGCGCCTCGATCAGGCGCCGCTTCTCAGAGCTGCGGCTGTAGAGCCTGACGGCATGCCCCATCAGCGCCAGGTGCCCGGCCATGGCCTGACCGCCGTTCCCGCCGCCAATCACCGCGATCTCGCTTTCGCTAGGAGCCATACACCTGCTCCCGCGCCCTGGCAGCGTCACCGGCTGTCGCGTGGCCCGCCGGGAACAGCAGCCAGACGAAGCCGGTTATCGCCGTGAGCACCGTGACCGCAAAAACCGCAAGCGAGAGCGCCGTGGCACTCTCGGCCGAAACCCCATACCGGCCCATCAGATAGACGTAGGAAACCTCCCGCAGACCTAGTCCGGCGAAGGAGATGGGAAGGATGATCACCAGCCAGGTCAAGGCCGTGGCCAGGGCGATCTCCCAGAACCCGGCCGGAACATTCAGCGCCCGGGCCAGGATGTGCGCCTGCCAGAAGCCCAGGAGCTGGATTGGGAAACAGAGTGCAAAGGCGCTCCAGAGTCCGCGGCCATGGGCCGCAATTTCCGTCAGGGCCGCGCCGATCTGTTCAGCCGACGCTCCCACACGGCCCCGGCGGCCTAACCACGCGCCGGCCCGCTGACCGCGGCCGGCGCGGCGCAGCCAGAACACCAACAGGGCTGCCGCCAGCGAAGCTCCGCCCGCCAGGAGCAGCACCCATTCACGAGCCGGCGAGCCCGGGCTCAGCGCCGCCGCCAAGCCGGCCATGAAGACGATCGAGAAGAGACCGACCGCGCGGTCTGCAAGCACCGAGATCAGCGCGCCCGTCCGACCAGCCGGCAACGCGGCAACCAGCATGGTGGAACGCGCGATGTCGCCGCCAAAGCCGCCGGGCAGCACCAGGCCAACGGCGTTCGAAAGGCAGGTATAACGGGTGTAGCCCCACCAGCGCAACGGCCGGCTGGCGCGCGGCACCAGCACCATCCAGCGCACGCCCATCAACAACAGGCGGAGGAGCCCAAGCAGCAATGCCAGCGCCACAGCGCCCACCCCGAGGCCGTGCAACGCCCGGGCCACGCTGCCTGGCTCGATCTGCCGCAGCAACACGGCACACAGTACTGCCAGGCCCAGACCGCGCACGACGAGTGTCCAGAGCCGCCGCCGGGCTGTCACTCCAACACCTCGCGAATGGCATAGAGCGGCGCCTTGCGCGTCTCGCGCAGAATGCGGATCAGGTACTCGCCGATCAGCCCCAGGGTTAGGAACAGCAGCCCGAAGAAGAACAGCAGCAGCAGGATGATCGTGGTCCAGCCTGGCACCGAGACGCCGTGGACAAAGTAGCGGATGAGGTAGACGAGCAGCAGCACAAAGCTTGAGCCAGACGAAATGAAGCCCAGGTAGACGACGAAGCGCAACGGCAGCGTTGAGTTGCCGAGGATGTTATCCAGGAAGTCCTTGACCAGTCGGGCCAGGGTGTATCCCGACCGACCGACCTGACGCGGCGCATGACGCACCGCCACGTTGCGGATCCGCGCCGTGCTCATCAGCAGCAACTGCCCCACCCGCGGACCGTCCACGTTGAAGCGCAGCAGGTGCTGCACCACCTCCCGGCGCATGATGCGAAAACTGGTCAGCTTGAGACCGGGGTCCTTGCAGAAAACACGGGAGGTGGCCCAGTTGATGACCCAGGTGCCCACGTTGCGGAACCAGTTGTGCTGCTTGACCTCGTAGCTGCCGATCACGGCGTCAGCATCCGGGTTGCTCCGCAGGGCCTCGATCAGCTTGGGGATCTCCTCGGGCGGGTGCTGGAGGTCATCGTCCATGGTCAGGATGAAGCGGCCGCTGGCATGCGCCAGGCCACAGAGCAGAGCCGGGTGCTGGCCAAAGTTGCGGGCGAGATCGATCACTTTGACGTTGGGATGCTGCGCGTGCAGTTCGCGCAGCACGGCCCAGGATGCATCGGGCGAGTTGTCGTTCACCAGGACCAGTTCGTAGGAGAGACCCGCCGTCGCGAAGACCGACCGCAGTCGCGACTCCAGCTGAGGCAGCGTCGCCGCGCTGCGGTAGACCGGTATGACGACACTGTATTCGACGGCGGGCATCATCTCGGTCTCCTGACGCACCAACACGCTCAGTGCGTCACTGCGGCCGGGACAAGCCCAGCCCTCCACTGCCTCCACGAGTCTGTCACTCCGCACGTCATCGGATCCTCAGGCGCTACGGCAACTCGACCTCGGCCAGCCGCGGCAGGGCGGCATCGCGTGCCGAGACGGTCACGTCCCGCAGCGGCCAGTCGATGGCCAGGGCCGGGTCGTCCCAACGGAATCCGCGCTCCGATGCAGGTGCGTACTCGGCCGTGCACTTGTATACGAAATGGGCTTCCTCGCTCAGAACAACGAACCCATGCGCGAATCCCGGGGGAATCCACAGCAGGCTGCCCGATTCGGCCGTCAGTTCCAGTCCCACCCACCGACCGAAGGTGGCCGAACCGCGGCGCACGTCCACCGCCACGTCCCAGATGGCTCCTAGCGTCACCGAGACCAGCTTGCCTTGGGCGAACGGCGGCAACTGATAGTGCATCCCGCGCAGCACGCCCCGTCGGGAAACCGACCGGTTGTCTTGCACGAACTCGGCGTCCAGGCCGGCCGCACGGTAGGCCGAAGCCTGGTAGGTCTGGATGAAGCACCCCCGCGAGTCGCGGAAGACGCGCGGCTGTACCAGAACAACCTCGGGAATCGCCAGTGGCGTGAATGTGAATGACATGGGATGAACGTCTCCGTGACTTCTGAACCCCGAACCCTGGACCCTCTGCTTGCGAGACCAAAAGGTGTTACAAGCGGCTCACCCAGCAGTGTACCGACAGGCGCTGGCGGAATCTTTGCACAGCCACTGAATCGGCGTCAAGAACCGCCCCCGGACGATTCGAATCTGGGAATCAGGAACTCGGGAAGGCAGCCAACGTGGGTCACAGCCTAAGGACACCAACTTCTTGGACAGGATTAACAGGAGAGACGCCTGCAAAACCTCCGGTTTGTGCAAGCGGAGGGTTCAGGGTTCGGGGTTCAGGATGCGATTTTCGACTGAACCCTGACACCCTGAACCCTGTTTCCCGGCTCTTGCAGGGGTTCTGCAAGGGCCTCAGGATTGACAGGATTGCCCGGCCGTTGACGGCAGCACCGAACGTGGCGACAGGCCGATGAGGAACAATGGGTTTTTCGAGCGGCGGCGGGGGTAAACAACGATGAAACGGCCGGAAAGGGCAGTGGCAGCGTCGATTGAACCGGGGCGGGCGTAGGGTTCGGCAATATGTATAAGTGATTGAAGCATATTTGTTTATGACTCCGATAGCTGGCTGGCCTGAGGCGGCGCTGGAGGGCGGCGCGTTGTTAATAACAATGATATCAACGAAAGAAGCCTGTCTCGCGCGAAGACACGGAGGCGCGGAGGAGATGCGCCAACGGTAGGGGCACCCCAGGCCCTTGGGGCGCCCGGTGGGCGGGTCAAGGGCCTGACCCGCCCCTACTCGACAAACAAGACACATTATTGCCACCACTTGCGCTCGCATGGGCACAATCCTCCGCGCCTGGCGTGGGCTCGGGGACTTCGCCGATCGCTTGGCATGAGTGACCATATGCGCTCCTTCTACCATAGGCGGCAAAATCAACACCTTGCCGGTGACGGCGCTGCGAAGAAGCAGAAACTCAGCCGACCGCGGGTCTGCGCCGCGAACAGACGATGGGGTGACTGCGAGTGGGTCACGGCGCAACGATACGCTCGATCAAGGTCGGCGGGGCCAGGGCGCGGAAGTGACCGGTATTGAACGTGTAGAGCCGATCGACCGACTCGCGCTCTGCCACGGCCAGGTGATAGAGGTCATAGACGGCCCCACCTGCGATGCCACGTTCGCCTGCAGACCGTTGGACCGTGCGAAGCTCGTCCAGTGTCAACACGACACACCGTACAAGGGGCAGGATCCCCTCATCGAGCAGCGTGCTGACAAACGCAGGCGGTACCGCAAGGCCACCCGGAAGTTGCGTGATGGCAGAATGGAACTCCAGGATGCTGTGCGCGTGGATCAGACCTTCATCCACCTGCTCGGCACAGCGACGCATGATGGCATCCGCACGCATGAAGTGGGGATGCTGTCGCACGCACGCGGCGATCAGGACGTTCGTGTCGAGAAAGATGCGCATGCCTGGTCCCTCACACGCCGCCCGCACGTGCATCGCGCTCGTTGCGGCCCCGTTGGAGAACCTGTTCGATCTCCTCAGCCGTCGCTGCACTTCCCGGCGCATCCCAGACTGGCCGCCCTCCCGCGCGCGAGATGCCCGCCGAAGCGGCTCGCTTGGGGCGCAGGCGGATCTCATCGGCCACGAGTTCGATGATCAGAACATCGCCCTGGACCAAATGCAGCCGTGTTCGGACCTCCTTCGGAAGCACCAGCCGGCCCGCCTTGTCCATGGGTACTGACAAGTTCATGGCAATGACAATACCATTTACCATCGGTTATGGCAAGGTCAATACGGCTTCCCGTGCACGCCATCAGTTGTAGGCCGGGCCGGCACGACGCGGGCGACGCCAGGGCGCCCATCCACGCTTCGCGCATACGGCGATGGAGGGCCGTGTTTGTCACGGCCGCGCGGACAGATGCGGGGCGGGGAAACCGACCAAGCCCGGGCGACACAAGGTCGCCCCTCCACGGCTTTTGCCGGGCGATGGAGGGCCGTGCTTGTCACGGCCGCGCGGACGGTTTGGGTTACCTTGATTTGGCTTGATTTACCTTGATTGCACGGTCGGCTGGCGATTCAAGCGCTTAAGCGTTCCGACCCTGCTTGCCTGGCGCGGGCAAAAGACCTCCAGTCGTCTTGCTTGAGCAGTCATACCCCGTCCTTATACCAGAAGGCGAAAAATCAACAGGCGGGGATGTCATTAGTCATTCGCCGCGGTGCGGCGTCATTGGTCATTGGGGGAAAAGCAGACCGCGCGGGAGCGCTGGAGACTGTTTGCGCGGCCCACTGCGGGCGCAGCCGAGCCACATCATCGAATGGGCTGCATGTCTTGCAGTCGCATCAGTCGGCCCGGACCGGCCACGGCACGATCGAGTAGATGACCGGCAAGTCGAAGCCGGGCTGCGAGGGAATAGCGATCTCCGCGAGGCACCGGAATGATTGGGAATCGAGGACACGCACATGCGTAACGTCATCGGCTTCAGGCGGATGGGTCTTCTCATAGAAGCGGCTGCATCCGACCAACAGTAGACCGTCGCCGCTGGCCAGTCCGCGCACCCACTTCCGCTTGTGGCGTTCGGACTCGCTGCCAAAGACCGGAGACCGAGTGCACGTGACAGAGCTTTCTGGGAGGCCGTTGGGGACGCCAGCGTACAACACCAGCATGGACGACTCCGCCTCCGTGAGGGCGAAGCGCCCATCCGGCAGCAGACACCCGTCGTGGGGAAAGGCCAGACCACCGGCCAACACACGGCCCGTCTGGCAGGAGATGACCCCGCCCTGACGCGTACCGTTCAGGTTTCCCAGTGTCAGCAGGTGGTCATCTCCGTACGCTAAGATGTGGTTAACGTGGCAGAGGTCCGCCAGCCCCTCGCGACGTTGGAAGGCCAAGTCCATGAGGTCTGGAGCCATGTCCCACAGGTGGGTCCGTCGCAGGAGTGTACCGTCGAGCGCCACACGGTCCACACTGTCTAGGAAGCTCGCTGCGACCAGCAGACACTGCGATGACGGCTCATAGCAGAGATGGTGGAGGTCGGCATTGGCCCGGAGCCCCCACAGCCACTCCGGCCGACGGAGCGTCCGCCGGAGTGTCACCGAGGGCGCGCCCCCCGGCGGCCACGCCAGTTCGTAGGCCTTGATCTCGCAGGAGGTACAACAGTAGAACAGCCCATTGGCCCAACACCCCCCGCGAAAACCACGGCGACGCCCGGTCCCGTCGTTCGGCTGTACGAACAGATGCACCTGGTCGCGCGACAGGTCCATGAAGCACAAGCCCGCAGCATCGGATACGCGGGAGTCAATTGTGACAACATAGCGCATGCCATGACTTTACGCGCAGATGCCGCCTCGGGCAAGCAAGACGCCGTGGCGCCGGCAGCGCGCGAGCCTTTCGGGCTGTTTCGTGGTTCCCCGATCGCCG
>CAZZCT010000272.1:0-6581 GCA_964652365.1 uncultured Lentisphaerales bacterium | reverse complement strand
CGCCGGACGGCAAGGGGGTGAGCGTGTACCGGCTGCCGGCCGAGGTGCGCGAACACCTGAGCGAGGCAGGGGCGAGAATCATGGTCTTCTCGCAGTCTGGTGAGATCCGCTTTGTCCTCAAGGACGGCGCGAAGCTCGAGGATGTGGTGATCCGTCTCAAGTCGAATCGCAATACAGGGATCGATTTCTATCGCGGCGATGAACTGTGCGGCAGCACGAAGCTCAGCGATAAGAAAGGCGTTGAGCCGTACATCCCCCCAAGTCTGGTCGGCAAGACCTCGACTCCCCAGTATCCGGACAAGGCCTGTGAGATCGACCTGAAACCGGCCAAGCTGAAACTGCCCGCACAAGCCGCGGCAGGGGTGGAGGGGCCGAAGCCGGCGAAACGATTCCCGGAACAGGTCTACCGTGTCGTGTTCAATGGCGGCGTGATCACGCTGGCCGGGATCGAGGGCGACATCCGTCCGCCCAAGCCGGAGGAATTGCCGCCGGTGCTGGTCAGTTATGGCACCTCTATCAGCATGGGGGCCGCGGCCAGCAAGCCCGAGCTCTCGTTCACCGCGCTCACCGCCGCCGCGCTGGGCTACAGCCTGCGGAACCTCGGCTGTAGCGGCAGCGCCTTCTGCGAAAAAGAAATGGCGGACTACCTCGCGAAGCAGCCCGGCGATCTCTTCCTGTTCGAGATCTCGGTGAACATGGTCGGCAAGGACTACACGGTGGACGAATTCCGGAAGCGCGCCGCCTACCTGGTGGATGCCGTCGCCAAGGCTCATCCCAAGGCGCCGGTGGTTTGCATCAGCATCCTTCCGTTTGGCGCCGACAAGGAGGAAAAGACCGCCGTCCGTCCCCGGGAGTTTCGCAAAGCGTTGGAAGAGGTCTGCTGGGCGACGGCGCACAAGAACGTTCACTTCGTCGATGGCACGCAGCTCCTCAGTTTCGAGGGCCTGGCCAAGGACAACATTCATCCGACGGATGCGGGCCATGCCGAGATCGCCACCAAGCTCGTCCCGCGGATCCAGGAGGTTTTGGAGATTGGGAAATGACACAGGCTCGCCCAAACATTCTCTTCCTCTTCTCCGATCAGCACCGGGCCGATGCCTTGGGCTGCGCCGGTCATCCGGTCGTCCAAACGCCAAACCTAGACAGGCTGGCGGCCGAGGGGGTGCGCTTCGCCAACACCTACTGCACGACCCCGCTTTGCATGCCGTCGCGCGTCAGCTTGGCCACCGGCCGGTTCCCGCACAACACCGGCAACAACACCAACAACGAGGGCTACAGGTCCAAAAAAACGATCCTGGACCACGCTGCGCCGAGTTGGGGGGGTGGCGAAGATGCGGCCGAGCAGCCAACACACCCAGAAGTCCTTCTCGACAATGAACTCGGGCACATTGGTACGGTTGGCGTAGTTGCGCCAGTAGAGCGCTCGCTCTTCGGACGGGACTGCGGCAAAGAACTTCACGAAGCAGAGTTTTCCTGGGCGATGGCCCGAAAATGGAGGTGCATCCAAGCTGGCGCCAGCAGGATAACCGTATCACGGCGTCCACCCGGCATCGACATAGCCGGACGCATTGGTGGATGCCGAACCCCGCTCCAAGCTCTCGCGCAAGGCGCGCACGGCCACCGAATGCGGAGCGACATCCGCAAGCACATGCCGCACGCGGCCATCCGGTCCGACTTCGACCAGAAAGAGGGCACGCGCCACGGCCGCGGTTGATGCTACGATGGGCGGCTCAAAACGAAAGCCGCTCCGCTCCAGGGAGGGCGAAAGCCGGCTCCAGAACGCTGCCTTGGGGGGACGACGCGACGAGCTGAGCTCGTCCGCATGGTCCGGCCCATCCAGCAGGGGAATGTCAAAGGCTCCGGCACCTACCAGCGCGCGCGGCGTCCGGGCCACCGTCATGGGCAGAAAGGGCGGCGGCGGCAACGGCGGAACAGACGCCGGACCGACACCGCGCAGATCGTCGACCAGCCGTCCGATTCCGAACCCGGAGCGATGGGCGAATTCGTCGGGTCGGACCGCCAGCGAATCGGTCCCTGGTGCCAACCGGACATACTCTGCGGCCGGTTCCGGCAGACGCGCCGCTGAGCGGGAGGCGCCGATGCCCGCCGGCCACAACAGCCAGAGTCCGACAGCCAGGCTGAGGACCAGCAAGACCGGCCAGTAGGTGAACCAGCGTTCCTCCCGATGGTAGTTGGCGCGCGCCACGCATTACTCCGGTTTGACCGTCACGCTGACGCGCTGGATGCCGGTCTCGCGCGCCAGATTGACCAGGGCCACTACATCGCCATGCGGCACGCGGCGGTCGGCCAGCAACAGCACCTGACGTCCCCCGGGCTGGCCCAGCCCGCTGCCCAACCGGCTGCGTAACTGTTCCATCTGGGCCGCGTTGGACACCTCGTAGCGGATGTCGTCGAAGAACACCAGCGTCTCGGGCCCTTTGGGGCGGTCCACCACCAGCATCACGACTGTCAGCCCATGGTGGAGACCTTCGTGAAAGGGCGCCTGCGGCAACTCGAAGACCACACCCGGACGCAGCATCAGGCGCTGCCCAAGCGCCAGGAAGAGCACGAGCACAAACAGGAAGTTGATCCACGGCACCACCAGCAGGAAACCCTGCCCGATGCGGCTGCGCGGGCGAAACCGCATCCGCAACCCATCGGCACGCCACGCGCCCCACTGGGAAAGCAGTCTAGGCATGGCCGGAGCCCTCCGGGCAGCCGGCGGATCCGGACGTACTCATGGCCGCGCCGCGCCTTTCGTCGACGTGACCAGCGCAAACCGCCCCGACACGAAAGCCACAATCTCAGAACAGGCCTGCTCCATTTCGAGCACGATCCGATCGATCCGGACCACCAGCAGGTTGAACATGGCGTAGCACGGAATGGCCACCATAAGTCCGGCGGCCGACGTGATGAGTGCCCGGAGCAAGCCGTCTGTCATGTCGGTCGCCTGAACCAGCGGCGTCTGTTCACGCAGGACCAGGACTGTTTCGAGCATGCCGAGCAGGGTTCCCAGCAGTCCCAGCAGCGGCGTCAGTTGTGCGATGGTCGCAATGACCACCAGGCGACGCTCCATGCGCGAGATCTCGGCCCGACCGGCATTGTCGAGTTCGTCGCGCAGGGTCTCGCGCGGTGCCTGGCGGTGCAGGATGGCCGTTCGCAGCAGGCAGGCCACGGGTCCTGGCGTCTCCTCGCAGATGGCCACGGCCTCGTCGATGTGATCTTTTTCGAGAACGTTGAAGACCCCCTGCAGGAAATCGCGGTAATGGATCTGCGCGCGCCGCAGATGCAGCAGCCGCTCGAGAAACACGGCCAGGGCCAGCAGAAAACACAGCAGGATGATCCATCCGACCGGGCCTCCCGCGACAAACCAGTTGAAACCAATCATTGCATGCTCCCGGGGCTAAAGCGGCCAGCGGAACTCCGACTGCAGGCGAGCCAAGCGCGCACGCGCTTCTTCCTTGCCAGGCACGTCGGCCTGCAGGACACGCTGCAGCACCCGCGTGGCCTGTTCGGTGTCACCCTGTGCAGCGAGCAAATCGGCGGCCTGGAAGGCCGCCTTTGCAAACCAGGCCTGCGCCGCCTCATTGTGCCACACGCCTTCGGTCCGTTCGCGAAGAAAGCGGATCACGACGCCGGTGTAGTACTGCTCGATGGCCGCCTCGGTGCGCTGCAGCTTCTCAAGACAGCGGCCGATCTTGAACTCGGCCTGCAGCGACAGTTCCACGCTCACGTCCGGCAGTCTCAACACCATGCGATAGGCCTCAAGGGCCGCATCGTAGCGCGTCGGATTGTCCGCGCCGAGCGAGAAAAGGCAGTCGCCCTTGCGGCCCCAGGCGGCCGTGACCCAGTCGCTGTCCGGAAAGCGCGTCACAATCTCGTCCAGCAGCAGGATGGCCTCATCGAAACGGGCCAACTCACCGAGGGCGTCGGCCTGCACGAACCGCCCTTCAGCCAGGCGCGAGCTATCAGGATGCTCGCGCGCCAGCCTCGCTAGCGCCTCGACCGCCCCGGCATAGTCAGCCCGCCGGAATGCAGCCCGCCCGGCCCACAGCAAGGCGGCATCGGCCCAGGTGTCACGCGGCCACAGCTCGGCGTAGGTCAGGAACAGGTGCTGGGCCTCGGCAAAGGCCCCGCGGTTGTGCTGGTACTTGGCCAGCCACAGGGTGGCATCGGCGCGCAGCGTGGAGTCCGGATAGTGCGCCAGGAAATCCCGACAGGCCCGATCGGCCTCCTCATCGCGTCCCAGTCCGTAGAGCGCCAGCACCGCCAGATAGGCGGCCTCCTCGGCGACCATCGGAAACTCGGCGATGGCGCGCGCGAAATCCGCGCTCGCCGTCTCGAAACGGAAGACGCGGCACTGGGCGCGCCCGCGACCCAGTAGCGCGCGGCCGCGCACCGCGGCGTTGGTGCTGCCCTCGAAGGCGCGCGTGTAGGCGTCGACGGCCGCGTCGACGGCATTGCGCTGCTCTCGCAAGGCGGCCACGCGCAACAACCCCTCGGCGGCGATCGGCAATTCCGGATGGCGCGTCACCACCAGCAGGTAGAGCGCCTCCGCCTCGGATTCGTCGCCAGCCCGCTCGGTGGCGTCGCCGGCCAGGAAAAGCGCGCGCGGCGCCAAGGGGGATGTCGCGTCGGATGCCGCCAGTTCGCGGTAGCGTTGGGCAGCCATCGCATACCGTCCATCGGCGTGCCAGGCGTCGGCGGCCTTGAAGCGGTATTCGGCATGCAGGACCGCGTTGCTGGTCGCATCGGCCGCCTTCTGGAAAAGCGTGGCGGCCTCGCCGAAACGTCCCAGGCGGAGCAAGGCCCAGGCCCGCCCCTGCAGTGCCTCCGCCACCGAACCAGGCGCGTTGAACGTCTCCAGGAAGATGCGGTACTCGGCCTCGGACCGCTCGAACATCCCGGCTGTCGCGTAGGCGGCTGCCAGCGCCAACTGCGCGCCGGCCGCCTCGGGCCGGCCGGGGTTGCCGCGGATGGCGGGTTGAAGCAGGGCCGCGCCCGCCTCCAGTGTGGCCGGTTGCCGGATCAGGATCGCGCCGCAACGCAAATCAACTTGCCAGGCCGTGGAGCGCCCGGCCGCCAGGGTCGTGGCAGCCGCAACGGCCCAGGCGACATCGTTGCTGCGTGCAGGCTCTGCCGCGATCAGTTCGGCCAGTTCGACCCAGGCGTCGGCCCGCCGCGTCGCGTCGGCCCACGGCGCACCGGCCAGACTCTGCAGCAGCGCTTCGGCCTCGGGACCACGCGCCAGTTTCCAGAGCAGACGCGCCTTCAGCACGATGCCATCGGCCACGGCCGCGTTGGTGACTCCCAGCCCGCCCTGGCGTCCCAGCAGTTCCAGGGCGGCCTCGTGCTGACCCGCCCGATCAAGCGCCTGCGCCCACTCCAAGAGGTTGGCCGCCCGCACGACCGGCGCCGTGGACTCCTGGTCCACGCGCGCCAGCAGGACCAGCGCGGCCGGCAGATCGCCCATTGCCATCAGACTGCGGGCGGCCACGCGCCGCAGTCCTTCGCCGTAAGCGGTGGTCTCGCGCTCTAGATCGACCGATTGCGCAGCCGCCAAGGCGTCCGCGGCGCGCCCGACACCGAGCAGGGCCGAAGCCCGCCAGAACGCGAAGGCCCCGCGGTCCGCCGAGGCGGCCACGACCGCCGGGTACTCCGCCAATGCGGCCAGTACATCAGCGTGCCGCGCCTGCTCGGTGCGCACACGGCAGAGCATCTGCAGGGCCTTGACCGCCTCGCGCGGCCGGTCCGCGTGGCGCGTCAGGTAGCGCACCACTTGCGCATCGGCAACCGCGAAAAGCCCGTCATCCAGCGCGGCCCGCGCGGCCGTCAGGTCGTCGCCGGCCGCGGCCGAGAGGCTCACGCACGCCGACACCGCCAGGACCAGTCCCGCGATCCCCGCGCGATGTCGAACTCTGTGCAGTCCAGTCACCATCCATTCACTCCCGGCGTCCCAGCAGCGGGCGCAGGAATCGCCCGGTGTGCGAAGCTTCGCAGGCTGCCACAGCCTCCGGCGTGCCGGCCACCACCAGCCGGCCGCCGGCGTCGCCGCCTTCGGGCCCCAAATCAATAATGTAGTCGGCGCACTTCACGACGTCCAGATTATGCTCGATCACGATCACTGTGTTGCCGGCGTCGCGCAGGCGCAGCAACACGTCCAGCAGCTTGTGAACATCGGCAAAGTGCAGCCCGGTGGTCGGCTCGTCCAGCAGGTAGAGCGTGCGCCCCGTGGCGCGCCGGCTCAGTTCGGAAGCCAGCTTGATCCGCTGGGCCTCGCCGCCCGAGAGCGTCGTGGCGGCCTGCCCCAGGTGCACGTAACCCAGCCCCACTTCCGAAAGCGTGCGCAGCTTGGTGGCCACGGCCGGGATCGCGGCCAAGCACTCGAGCGCGTCATCGACCGTTAACGCCAGCACTTCGGCGATCGTGCGGCCGCCGTAACGCACCTCCAGGGTCTCGCGGTTGTAGCGCAGCCCGCCGCACTGTTCGCAGGTCACGAACACGTCGGGCAGAAAGTGCATCTCGCGACAGATCAGGCCGGCCCCCTGGCACACCTCGCAGCGGCCGCCCTTGACGTTGAA
>CAZZCT010000271.1:1387-6583 GCA_964652365.1 uncultured Lentisphaerales bacterium | reverse complement strand
CGAGATTCTGGAACAGAGGGTACGCGATGGGGTGATCCGGCGCTTGCTCGACAAGTGGTTGCAGGCAGGCGTCTGGGAGAACGGAGCGGTTAGTTACCCGGAACAGGGCACGCCGCAGGGCGGGTGCATCAGCCCGATGCTGAGCAACATCTACCTGCATACGGTCCTGGATGAGTGGTTCGAGCGCCAGATCAAACCGCTGCTCGAAGGGCGGGCCTTTCTGGTGCGGTTCGCGGACGACTTCGTCATCGGGTTTTCGAGCGAGAAGGACGCGCGACGGGTGATGGCCGTGCTGCCGAAGAGATTCGGCAAGTACGGGTTAAACATCCACCCGGACAAGACACGGTTGGTTGATTTCCGTTCGCCGGGCAGGCGTCAAGGTGGAGAAGGGAGCCCCGGAACATTCGATTTTCTGGGATTCACCCACCACTGGGGCACAAGCCGGACGGGACGGGACATCGTAACGCGTCGGACGGCGAAGGACCGGATCGCTCGGACCCTGAAGCGGATTGGGGAATGGTGTCAGAAACACCGGCACATGCCGATGCCTGAACAGCACCGCGACCTGAACCGTAAACTGGCGGGTCACTATGCCTACTTTGGCATCTGCGGAAACTACCGGGCACTCAATCGGGTCTATCAGCAGACGCGCCGAATCTGGTGCAAATGGCTCAGAAGACGTACGCGGGGAAACAACGGAATGACGTGGGAACGCTTCCACGTGCTGACCACTTCCTGCTTTCGTCTGGCGGGTCCGCGCATCGTTCACTCCACTGCGTAGCGAAACCACTAACCGAGGAACCGGATGCGGTAGTTCCGCACGTCCGGGTCTGTGGGGGCGCAACCCGTAAAGGCCTTGTGGGCAACGGGTTGCGCTACCCGGCACGGAGTTGTTAGCGGTCATGCTCGGTTTTCGACTGCCATAAGGCGCAGTCGCGGATGATCAGGAGCGCGCCCTCGCTACGCTCCCGCAGTTCGTGGCCGCGGATCACGATCAGGGTGTCGAGCTGTTCCGGCGACCGGCCGTGTTGCGCCAGCAGCGCCCTCTAGCAACATAGCCTGCGGCGCACGTCGGAGCGACGTGCGCCGCGCCGCCGTACCGGCGTGAGGCAGGCCTATCTCAGCAGGATCACCATCCCCGCCGGGATGTGGGTGCGTTCATAGACGCCCATGTCGACCCCCGGCCCGCTCGTACGCGGCGCGCCGTCGAGATCGGTGGCGTCCGCGTGCCAAGCCAGTGTTGTGCCGGCATTCAGGCAGAGCGAGTCGCGCTGCAGGTGGTAGTCGCCCGCCACGTGGGTGAAGCCCGAGCCCGCGCCGGCCGCAACGAACTGCGGGTCCACGTCGAGATTACCGCTGCCGCTCAGGCCCGGCGAACAGGACCACGTGGCCGCCACACCGTAGAGGTCGGCTTCGCTCGCGCAGGAGTTGCCGCGCACGATGCTGTTACGCACGGTGCCGCCGCGCACGCCGCCGCCGTGGCCGGCTGGCGACACGACCGCGTTGCCGACGACCGTGCAGTTTTCGATCAGGGCCGCCGCGGAGGACGCGCTCACGCCGCCGCCGCCGCTGGAGTCGCTGGTCGGGTGTCGGGCCTCACCGCCCATGAGCAGCGAGTTGCGCAGCGCGCCGCCGGTCATGTAGACATTCCCGCCGCCGGAGTCGCCGCCAGCGCCGCTGGTGGCGTTCTGGCTGAAGATGCAGTTCCGGACAACGCCGCCAGCCATGTAGACACCGCCGCCGCTGCCATAGTTGCAGACGTTGCGATAGAATCGGCAGTCCTCGACCAGGCCGTTGCTCAGGTGGAGCCCTGCGCCCGCGCTGGCGGCGTTGTTCGTGAAACAGCAGTTGCGCACGGTGCCCTGTTCGAGCAACAGGCCGCCGCCGTTGCCGGACTGGACGCCATCGGTAAGGGTGAATCCGTCCAGCACCGCGCCGGCGTGCGAGAGCGTGAACAGGCGCGTGTTGCCCGTGGTGCAGCGCAAAATCGTCACCGGCCAGCCCTCGGAGCTCTGCACGACGTTCGCGCGCGTCAGCGCGATGGGTAACTGCGCGATCCCATAGGTGCCCGGACCGACCAACACGAGCCCTTCGCCCTGGGCAATCGCCTCGCGCGGATCGGTCGCGGCCATGATCCAGTTGGTGTAGGGCGCGATCCCCAAACCGCCCATCGCGCAGTAGGTGGTTTCAGGCGTGGTGACGCGGATGGACGGCGACAGGGCGTAGGTGGCGCCCTCGTCGAAGGCATTGGTCACGTGCAGCACCGGGCCGTAGAGTCCGGCCAGGTAGGTGTTGGTGACCGTGCTGCGACCGACGCCGCTCACGCGCGCGCCGTCACCCAGGGTCCAATAGTAGCCGACTGCGCCGCCACTGCCGTGGCCGGAGACTGTCGCCGCGAGCACGACCTCGGCCGAGACCGACCCGCTGCCCGGCGTGGCGCTGAAGAAACAGGCCAGCGGCGCGTCGTCGGGGTCCACCTCGTAGACGCCCATGTCAACCGCGCCGTCCAGCACGCGCACCCGGCCGTCCAGATCGGTCGCACCCGCCAACATCCAACCGCGATCGACCCCTTGGTTGACGCAGGGGGACGCCGCCTGGAGATGGTAGTCGCCGGGCACGAACGAGTCGCCAAACAGGCCGTTGCCATTGGCATTGAACGACGGATCGCCGGTCACGTTCCCATTGCCGGACGGCAGGTTCGGCGAACAGGAGTAGCCGCTGGCGGTGCAGGTCACGTTCAACTCGCTGGCCGCATACCGTCCGTTCAACCTCACGATGCTGTTCGTCAGGTAGAGCTTGCCGCTGTCCCGGGCCTGCGCGCCGCCCGGCCCGGCTCCGCCGTAGTTGCCCACCAGGGTGCAGTTTTCGACGATCGCCTTGCCACTGGTAACGAGGATGCCGCCACCGCCGCCATTCGATGTGTGCAGCGAGGAGTTGCCCATCAGCAGGCAGTTGCGGATCACACACTCGCCGGTGGCGGCCCAGATGCCGCCGCCACCCGTGTTCCCGCCACCGGCGGTGTCGGTCTTGTTCTTCCAGAAGGTGCAGTTGCGCACGAGGCCGGCACGCATCGAGATCCCGGCGCCATCGCGGCCCCAGTTCTTGGCGATCGTCGTGTTCTCGACCAGGCCGTTGGCCATGTAGATGCCGACACCGGAACCGTTGCTCGCGCTGTTGTTGGTGACCATGCAGTTTCGCACCGTGCCGCCCGTCATGTAGATGCCGCTGCCGGAGTCGGACATGTTGCCGTCGCGGACCGTGAAGCCGTCGAGCACCGCGTCCGGGTGCGAGATGTGCACCACGCGCGTTGTGCCGCCGGTGCGGCGGATGACCGTGTTGCTCCAGCCGTTCATGCTGCGGACGGTGTTGGCCTTGTCGATCCGCACGGCGGCTGAGATGTTGTACGTGTTGTTGCTCACCAGCACCAGCGCCAGCCCCTGATCGATGGCGCTCTGCAGGCTGCTCGCCGCCATGGTCCAGTTGGTGTAAGGCGCGATGTTCAGCCCCTGCGGACCGCAGTAGACCGTGGCCGTGGTCAGCACCCGCACGAGGCTGGCCTGGGATTGGGCGGCCGATTCGAGCGCCGCGTTCGTGACGGCCAGCGACACCGTGAAGGTCCCGGGGCCATACACGTTGGTCACGGTGCCCCGGCCTGTGCCGGCCGCCGTCTGGCCGTCGCCGAAAGCCCAGTAGTAGGCGACGTTCACCAAGTTGGATCCGCCCACGGTGGCCGTGAACACCGTCTGCAGCGTGTTGGTGCCGCGGGTGGGCGCCGCCACGAACCGGCATCCGAGCGCGGCGTGGTCGGGATCGGCTTCGTAGGCGCCCATGTCGACGGCCGTGCCGATCACGCGGTTGGCGCCGGCCAGGTCCAGCGCGCCGCCATGCCACGCCAGCGCCGTGCCCGCGCCGATGCAGGCCGACGCCGACCGCAGGCGGTAATCGCCCGGCACGTGCGCCGCGCCGGCACCGGAACCGTTGGCCATGAACTGCGGGTCGCCGTTGAAGTTGGTTGCGCCGGACAGCGTGGGCGAGCAGGAGTAGGTCACGGGGGTGACCCCCTGCAGGTCGGCATCGCCGGCGCTGGCGGTGCTGTTGAGGATCACGATGCTGTTCTTCAGGGTGACGGCGCCCTGCACGCCGCCTGCTCCGCCACCCGTCCCCGCCGCGCGGTTGCCGACCACGGTGCAGTTTTCGACCGAAACCGTGCCGCCCGTCCGCAGAATCCCGCCACCCGTACCACTGCCGGTATGCGCAGCCGTGTTGCCCATGATCAGGCAGTTGCGGATGGTGCAGGTACCGCTAGCGGCCAGAATCCCGCCGCCGCCGATGTTGCTGCCGTTGCCGGATGATGCCGTGGCGTTCTTGCTGATCGTGCAGTGCTGCACCGTGCCGCCGGTCATGTAGATGCCCGCGCCGTCGCCGCCGTTGTTCGCCGTGATGACGCAGCGCTGGACCGTGCCGACGCTCATGCTGATGCCGCTGCCCAACGTTTGGTTGCCATAGCGGACAGTGAAGCCGTCGAGCACGGCCCCTGTGTTGCTGAGGCGGAAGATACGCGTGGTGCCGCTCGCCGCGCGCTGGACTGTCGTGACGGCCGCGCCATTGACGCTGCGGACCGTGATCGCAGCGGCGAGGACGATCTCGGCGGTGACGGTGTAGGTGTCGTTGGTCACGAGCACCGTGTCGAACGTGGCGGAGTTGGCGTTGGCGTAAGCCACCGCAACTGGGATACTCCTGGCCGCCGTGGCCCATGAGTCGTAGGGCGAGGTCTCCGAGCCGCCGGCCCAGACGTAATTGGTTCCGGCGGCTCGGACCGGACTGACCGCGAGAATCGATCCCTGCACGGCGATCGCGAGCATCGTCCACTTCGATGCCACACAGCTCTGGCGCATGGTCTTCCTCCTTGGCGAGTTTTGCTTCGTCCTGTCAGCCGGGGCGGACGGGCAGACACAGCTTTGAGTCTCTTGCAAAACCCCCCGCAACGCGGTGCCTGACGGCTTGCGTCGCGGGGCGTTTTGTAAGTTGAAGAGCCCCGCCGCCCACCGTGGGCACGCCTGACTCCCCAACCTACGCCCCATCGTCTTCTGCGCGGCACCCTGCCACGCCCAAAATGAACAGCGAAATTGTCGCACGTTCCATCGCGTTTGTCTACCCCCCCCCTCCGAAAAAAAATAGTTGTAGTTTGTTGCGCTG
>CAZZCT010000271.1:0-1377 GCA_964652365.1 uncultured Lentisphaerales bacterium | reverse complement strand
GAACAAGAGAAGCGTCGCACATTTTGGCGCGTTTGTCTACCCCCCCCCCCTTCCGATTTTTTTGAAAAATAGTTGTAGACTGTTGCGGCGCAACGTGTTATAAATACGTTGTCGCCCGAATGAACGGGTGTGGACACGTACAAAGGAGACGAAAGCGCATGCAGATCACGCGACCCCAAACCCCGATGGGCCTGCCTGTGCATGTACGCACGCAGACAGGCCATCTGTGGAACAGCATCCCTGCCTGCGCCGCGATGCGTCGCGGCAGGCAGGCGGCTGCCCGCCCAGCGACCGCTTGGCGCTGTGCAAGGCGCTCATCGCCAAAGCCGTGTGGGATTTCGCCACCACGCGCAACCTGATCGACGCCATCCGCCATCGTCCGGCCCTGCGCCGGTTGTGCGGCTGGGGCTGCAAGAAGAACAGCCACAATCCGCGCCGGGGCGAGAAGATCGAATTTCCGCCGGCTGAAGCCATGCGCTACAAGGAACGAAGCGCAGCGGAACGGGTCAACTCCCATCTTCACGACGAAGTCTATTCGACCCTGCAACAGGGGAACGACGTGCAGCCCTTGACCGAGCCATCCTTTGCGCACACCTTTGAGACGCCGGTCCGGCGCGGGCGCAACCTGGTCGTCATTCGGCTTGTCAGCGGCACCGGTTACGGCTGCCGCATCGCCATGGAAACCGGGGCGGCCGCCGCGGGCTCTCCTCCTTCGAGGCTCCACGTCTGCTCGCTTTACCGCGGGCCGCTGCTGCTGGCCTACGATCTGGCCTATAACTTGAGGACGAACGGCCCGGAGGACCGTTCTACGGTGCGCTGCTCGGAGCGGCCGTAGCACGGTGCTCCGCGCCGTGCCGTCCGTGCCGTGCGGCCGGCTCGTCCATAACTTCAAGCTGCCACGAGGGCTGACTTGAGTTCTAACTCATTGATGGCCAGCGGACGTACACGTTCACAGCGGAGCGGTTCACGTTCCCGTACACGCGGATGTGACCAGGTTCGCGAAGGAGACGTCGGGTACGTGAACGTGAACGAGAACGAGAACGGGGGGCAACAAGTACAGACCATGGCTCGCAAGGGACAGAGAACGAGTACCCCGAGCGGGTTGCGGGCGTCTGAACGCCTTGGGAAATCGCTATCGAACTCGCGATCGTCATCGGCTACGCCGCCCATCCAAGTTACCCTCCTCGAACATTCGCGGCGCAGCCGTGCGGCCGGCTTGCCTATAGCTTGCCCCGGCAGACGGAATGAATCAGGAACTCAGGAAAGGTTGCGCCAGAAGCCTTCCCGCTTTCCTGTTGTTATTACGTCTAATACCTCGGGGATTCAGGGTCACACCTAGATCGCGACAAGCTAAATCCATGGAAGGAGGAAGGGATC
>CAZZCT010000270.1:0-6633 GCA_964652365.1 uncultured Lentisphaerales bacterium | reverse complement strand
ACGGCAATCAAACACGACGTAGCCCGATCGCCACCGCGTGTTGTCGTCGGCTACGCCGCCCATCCAAGTTACCCCCTCGAACATTCGCGGCGCAGCCGCGCGGCCGGCTTGTCTGTAAATCCGTCAATCAAACCGCAGAATGTCCTACAGCGAAAGAGAGTTACCCCCCCTCGTTTGTTCCCGCTCCGCGGGCGACCGGCTCGGCCATAACTTGAAACTGCCGTCCGCGGTTCCCGCGCATTTCGGTTCAACCCGCGGCTGGGCGTTGGCCGACCGGGTGCCCCAAGGGCCTGGGGCGGCCCTACCCGTCGAGACGCACGTCGGGCCGACGTGCGCCACAGGGCAAGCGTGGCACGGGCTTTCAGCCCGTAGCCTGTGAGCGTAAGGGCAACCGAGCGGGCACGGGACGCGCGTCACGCCGTCTGCCGCGATTCTGTCCGCTTCGGTCTCACGGCTACGGGCTGAAAGCCCGAGTCACGAAAGGAGCCGACCGGCAGATGCGAGCGTATCGCGACTCGCAGATTCACGGTCCCCTCGGGCTCCGGCTGAAATCGTGGCGTAACGGGACCAAAGCGGCGTCGCGCGGGATACCGCTTGCCGCCGCACTCGCGGAGGGTTCAGGGTTCGGGGTTCAGGATGCGATTCCCGCCTGAACCCTGACACCCTGAACCCTGTTTCCCGGCTCTTGCAGGGGTTCTGCAAGAGCCTCAGATTCTTGCAGAGGCGCCTCAGAACTGAAAGTACATGTAGGGGCTGGTGTTGTTGACCGCCACGATGGCCGTCACCGCTGCCACGCCCGCCAGCAGCACGGCGCGCACCACCACTGGCAGACGCCGGACCCGGCCGTTCAGGTCGGCATACTCCTGCAGTAACTCCACGCCGATGCAGAGGGAAAAGAGGGCGGCGAACAGGCCCACGTCCCAATGGGCCTGCAAGGTGGCGCCTGGATGCCTGCCTGCCAATCCGCGCAGGATGTGGCCGATGGTGGCCAGGGTCGGCGACCGGAAGCAGACGCCGCAGATCAGGCCGTTAAGGCCCATCGTGAGGATCCACGAGGCTGCCCGTTTCCACGTCAGCCGGTTGCTGCCGCGTTCGCCGCGCCAGCCGCGGCTCTTGGCGAACGCGCGCCAGAAGTAGTAGATGCTGATGCAGCATGCTTCGGCCGCGCCCCAGATCACGAAGTTCCAGGAGGCGCCGTGCCACAGGCCACACAGCAACAGCACGATCCAGCCGTTCAGGAGCGCCCGTTTCCAGCCCTTGCGGAAGCCGCCCAGGGGCGTGAACAGGTAGTCGCGCAGCCAACTGGTCAGCGTGATGTGCCAGCGGGTCCAGAAGTCGGCCGGTGATGTGGACATCAATGGTCGCCGGAAGTTCTCGGTCAGGCGCACGCCGAAAAGCCGCGCCGAGCCGATCGCGATGTCCGAGTAGCCGGCGAAATCGTAGGTGATCTGCGCCATGAAGGCGAGGACCGCCATCCAGATGGCGGCCGTGGGCTGGCTGGCGGGGTCGGCGAAGACGCGGTTCACGATCAGCGCAAAGCGGTCGGCCAGCACGAGCTTGCGGAAGAGCCCCAGCACGATCCGCGTGAGGCCCACGCCAATGTCATCCCAGTTGACGCGCCGGTAGGTCGTGAGCTGGGGCAGCAGGTCGGTGGCCCGTTCGATCGGGCCGGCCACGAGCTGCGGGAAGAACGCCACGTAGGTGCTGAAATTGATGAAGTCGCGGCAGGCCGGGATCTGGCGCCGGTAGACCTGGATGGCGTAGGACATGGTCTGGAACGTATAGAACGAGATGCCGGCCGGCAGCAGGATCTCGAGCGTGGTCCACTGTACGTCCAGGCCGAAGCTCCGCAGCGCGGCCGCGACGTTGGCGGCGAAGAAGTTGGCGTACTTGAAGTAGCCCAGCATGGCCAGGTTGCCGGTGATGCTGACGCCCAGGATCCAGCGGCGGGTGGCGCTTTCGTTGGAGTGGGCCAGCAGCAGGCCGCAGAAGAAGTCGAGCAGCGTGGACGCCAGCATCAACAGGCACCAAACCGGCTCGACCCAGCCGTAGAAGATGTAGCTGGCGGACAGAAGGAGGATCTGGCGCCCACGCTGCGGCAGGACCAGATAGGCCAGCAGCACAGCGGGCAAGAAGAGGGCGTAGACGAAGCTGTGGAAGAACATGGCGGTGGCGCTTTGTCAACTTTGTGAGACGCTTGGCACCGTCTGTCCGGCGGCCTTGCGGTCCGGCGCAGGGGGTAACCGGGCCGCGGGCGCAATCCCGGTGGCGGGCGGGTTCGCGAGCCGCTCGGTCAGCAGTTGCGCCAGGCGCAGGTGCCCCTTGCGGGAGAGGTGGGCGGTGGTCTTGAACTCATTGTCCGGCACGGCCGCGCTCAGATCCCAGAACTCCAGGCTGCGTTCGCTGGCCAGGCGCGCGACATCATTCAGGAACAAGCGGGCGCTCGGATGGTCGCGGTGCTGGTAGGGCTCGGCCACGACGACCACGCGGCCGTGCTGGCGGCGCAGCAGATCCAGGTACTCGGTCAGCATGGCGGTAGAGGATGCGTCGTAATCAAGCGGCGTGTTGTCGGTGCCGTCGCCGGTGGGGCCGCTTGCCGGCAGCTGGCGCACCCAGGTCCGCGCGGGCTTGGGCAGCTGCCAGGGCAGGTAGGGCATGTTGGGGGCGTACCAGGTGTTGAGGATACCCGGCATGCGGCGCTCGATCCAGGACCAGGCGAAGTCGCCGGCGCGCAGCAGAGCGCTGGCATCCTGCGCGCAAAACCCCAGATTGGCCTCCGACCGGCCGTGCCGGTCGCGGAAGCTCTGCGGCAGCGCGCGTCGAACCGCGGCGTCGTTCAGGAAGCGCGGCAGATCGGTGCGCGAGTAACCGAAGTCGGCTCGCGCATGGACCGCCAGATAGTCGGCATAGCCGGTTACGGCCAGAGTGAGGTCGGGCTGTCGGCGGGTCAGCCAGGCGGCGGCGAACAGGTAGTCAATTGAGGTGGCGCCGTCTACCGACCAGTTATGCACGGTCCAGGCGGCGTGGCCACCCAGCTGCACCGCGCCCAGACGCCGGCCCAACTCGACCGAGTAGATCATCCGGCCGTCGTACTCGCCGCCGTAGCCCTGGCAATTCGAGATCAGCACGCACTGTCCATTGGTGGCTGCGGGCCTCAGCCCGGACACGTATTCCGGCCAGCCGCGATAGCGGTAGGGGTTGCGTGGCGCCTGGTCCGAGCCCGGCACGCGCGGCATGAGCCGGCCGGCGCCCCACTCGGCCAACAGCAAGGTCGCTAGGCCGGCCAAGATGATCCCGAAGATCCGCAAGGAGGGACGAATTCGGACCGGCGCGGTCGTCGATGCGGCAGACTCATGAACAGGGCATAGCATTCGTTGTCGTATATTAGGGCAAAGAGGGCGGCGCTGCAATCGCCACCGTGCCGCTCGATTTATCTGCGGGCGGCATAGACAATAAGGAAGCGCCGACGGACCACCGCGGCCCGCGCGGCCCGCGACATGCTCACACTTTATAAAGTGTGATGACATGTACCGACCCAACCCCTGATGCAGGCGGGTGGGTTTAGAAACGCGCATTGCCCTGTTCAGCCGCCCCTGGTCGCGGATGCAGGAGCGGTATCCGGCGGTTACGCCAGCACGCGGCGGTACACCGCCTCAACGTCCGCGGCCGTCTGATCCCAGGAGAAACCGGCGGCGCGGGACAACCCGGCGGCGACCAGTCGGGCCCGCAGTCCGGGCTCGTGGCAGAGCCGTCGGGCGGCGCCTGCCAGTTGCGGCACGTCGGCCGGGTTGCACAACAGTGCCGCCTCGCCCGCGACCTCGCCCGCGGCCGCTCCCGTGGCGATCACCGGGCAGCCGCAGGCCATGGCTTCGAGCACCGTGAGCCCGAAACCCTCGTCCTCGGCCGGGTGCATCAGGGCGGCCGCGGCACTGTAAAGTGCGGGGAGGTCGCACTCCGCCACGTACCCGGGCCGGTGCACGCGGCGGCCCAATCCCAGGCGGCGGACCCCCGCGTCGACCGTTTCGCTCGCCGAATCGGCGTCTCCGGCCAGAACCAGATGCAGATCGCGATCCCCGGCCGCGAGTTCGGCCAGCACCCCAAGCACTACCGGCACGTTCTTGCGGACCGCCAGGTTGCCGACAAACAGCAGAAAGCGGCTGGGCAGGACCATCCGCTGCCGCAGTTCCGCCAGAACGGCCAGATCGCGGACCGGCATGAAGGCGGGGCTGATGCCCAGGGGCACGACGACCGTCCGCGCGGCCGCTTCCGGAAAGCGGGTTAACAGCGCCGCCCGCACGTGCTGCGAAGGCACCAGGATAGCCGCCGCGCGGCGTACGCTGGCCGGCAGGAAGGCGCGGTAGTGCAGCCGGTTGGCCAGACCGCACGTGTGCGGATGGGTGAAAACGTGGAGGTCGTAGACGCTGACCACGTACGGGCAGGGCCTTCGGAGAGGTGCGACATAGGCCGGTGCGTGCAGCAGGGCCACGCCGCCGCGGCGCAGGCGCCCGGGCAGGAGGGTCTGCTCCCACAGGATGCGCAGCCCGCGCGCGCGTCCCGCCCAGGCCGGGACCGTCAATGGCGCGCCGTGCGCCGCGCCGTCGAGGCCGGTGTCCCGGGCCGCGGCGGCCGTCGCGATCAGGCGGTAGTCGAACGCGCCACGCGCCAGCAGCGCGCGCGCCTGCTCCCGCACGGCGCGTTCGACTCCCGACCCGGCGGGCGTCAGGAGCGTGGCGTTATAGGCGATGACGGGCACGGTCGGCCTCCCAGGCGACCGCGGCGGCCTCGGCGATCTGGCGCGGCGCCACGCCATGCGCTCGCGCCAGCCGCTCGCAGTCAGCGAACTCCGGCGTGCGCACCGACACCTCGCCGGCCCGCGCACCGACCTTGACCCGGACCTCACCATACCGCGTCGGCACCGAAACGATGTGCCGGTCCAGAACGGTGCGCTCCACGGCGTACTGCCGGATGCCGAAGGTCGGCGTGGAGCGGAAGACCAGCTCGCGCAGGCCGGCCACCCGGTCGCGCGCGCACAGAATGCTGAGGACCATGCCGGGGCGCCCCTTCTTCATCGTCACGGGTGTGATCCAGGCATCGAGGGCGCCGGCCTCCAGCGCCTGGCCGACCACGGCACCGAGCCACTGCGGGTTGCAGTCGTCCAGGTTGGTCTCGAGCACCAGCACCTCACCCGCGTCGGCTGGCAGGGACGGCGGCACGCACTCGTACAGGCTGGCGCGCAGCACGTTGGGACGGCCGTGCAACGCGCGCTGCCCGAAGCCGAAACCGCTGGTCACCAGGCGCAGGCGCGCCGGTGGCGCCAGCAGCTGTGCGCGCCAGGTGGCCAGCAACGCCGCGCCGGTGGGGGTGACCAAC
This sequence comes from uncultured Lentisphaerales bacterium, assembly GCA_964652365.1. GTDB lineage: Bacteria > Verrucomicrobiota > Kiritimatiellia > RFP12 > CAZZCT01 > CAZZCT01. The sequence goes on along the minus strand of CAZZCT010000270.1, from coordinate 1,263 downwards.
TCGAACGGCTCGTCGGTGGCCTCCAGCTCGAAACCGGCCAGCAGCCGCAGCGTGGCCGGGGCCGGGTTGGGCATGACACCATGCGCGCAGCGCAGCGTGCCGGTGCCGCAGGGCAGCGGACCAACTCGCACACCATCGATATGCAGCTGATCCAGCGCCAGGCAGCAGCCCACCACGTCGACGAGCGCGTCGGTCGCGCCCACCTCGTGGAAGTGAACCTGTTCGGGCGTGGTGCCGTGCACCTGCGCCTCGGCCTCGGCCAGGCGGCGGAAGACGCGTTCGGCCAGGTGGCGCACGCCGGCCGGTACGGGCGCCGCCGCCAGCAGGGCGGTCACGGCGGCCAGGTCGCGGTGGGGCGCGTGGGTGTGCGGCGGCCGCACCGGCGCGGCGCCGGCGTGGTGGCCGCCCCGGTGCGGGTGGGGCTCGTCGATCGCCGCCGGCGCCGCGTGGTCGTGCCCGGGGTCCGCGGGCCCGGCGGCATCATGCCATACTCCCAGTGTTGCACCTTTTTGTATAGCACCTTCTTGCGCATGGGCCAAAGCGCCGCCGCGGACCGTCACGCGAACCCCGTGCAGGCCGCGGTCGGACGCGTGCCCGGTATGCACGGTGACGGGCTCGGGCAGCCAGGCTTGGAGCGTGGCGGCGATGGCCGGCAGATCGGCCCCCACGGCGGCCAGGGCGCCGAGCAGCATGTCGCCGCTGGCGCCGCCGACGCTGTCGAATTGCAGAAAGCGCATACGGGCATTCTCCTCGCGCCGCGGTCGCGGGCGGCCCCGGCCGCCGGACCCAACGCGCCCCCATTCTCGCCCGCGCTCCGGCGGAAAGAAAGCCGATTGTCGGGCCGGTCGGGCCGCCCCGAAAAAAAGATTGTTGCAGGCCGTTGACACAGCCCTAATGGAATGGTAACTTACACCCCGCGTCACGAATCAGGCCGGTCACGCGGACCGCGGGTTGCGAGACGGCCGCAAAATAAAATTTGCGGAGGGGGTTGACGCCGCCGACAGCAAGTGGTAACGTTAATCCCCGCGTCACGAATCGGGCCGCGAACGCCGCGGGCGGTTGTGACGGGTTGAACTGGTTCTTTGAAAGTTGAACAGCTCACGCGACCTTTCGATTCGGAAGGGACGCGATCCGAGTAGCTTGTGTCGGACATCAAACCCGAATACAACGCTGCCGCGGCCTTCGGGACGCGGCAGTGTGGAATTGTTATCTGAGAGTTTGATTCTGGCTCAGAACGAACGCTGGCAGCGTGGATTAGGCATG
>CAZZCT010000269.1:0-6685 GCA_964652365.1 uncultured Lentisphaerales bacterium | reverse complement strand
CTCTGCGCCCCTGCGCCTCTGCGGGAGAAAAACAAGTTCCAACAACAGGCTGCTGGAACAAACGATGACACCATGAGAAGACACTATGACTTCGCGAAGACGAAGGGCGAACGAAACCCTTACGCCAAGGCGCTGAAGCAACCGATCACGATGAGATTGGACAGGGCGACTGTGGCATATTTTAAGACGTTAGCAGCCGAACTCGGCATGCCCTACCAGAACCTCATCAACCTGTATCTCCGCGACTGCGCCCTGAATCATAGGAGACTTAACCTGAAATGGGCATCATAACGCACGCGTGCCGCACCGCTCCATGGCCGATTCGAACAGCGCCAGGGTGTTCTCCCATTTGAAGCCGGGGTCGATCTCCAGGTAGAGCCAGGATCCACCCGCAGCGGTATCAAAGGTGTCCAGCAACCTGGCCAGGTAGTCCCGCACTTTGTGTGGCGGGCCCCGCTGCATCAGTTCACCCCGGTCAGGGTGGAGCATCACCGCAAGGCCCAGACCCCGACAGCGTTGCGCCAGCTCACGCGGATCGAAGAGCGACAACTGCGGCCAGATCGCGTGCACCCCCAGGTCGGCGAACTCCTCGAGTAGCGGCCCAACCTGACCGCACGAGTGGAAGATGATCTTCTTCCCGGCCTTTCGGATGGGGGCGCACAGTCGCTCGTAGCGCGGTTTGAAGAACCGGCGCCAGACATCCGGCGGGAAGATGGGGGCCTGCTGGGTACCGAAATCGTCGCCGAACTGGATGGCGTCGGCACCAATCGCCAACTGATGCCGCACGCAACCCTCGGCGTGGTCGGTGATCATGTCAGCCATCTGGTTGATCTCGGGCGTGTCCTCCAGGATGTCAATCAGGCAGTCCTCATAGGGCCGCAGAAAGTGCATCTGCTCCCAGATCATGCCTCCACCGCCGGCGAAGAAGTACTTGCGTTTGTGCTCTGCGGCATTGCGCCGCGCCGCGTCGAACTCCGGGCCACTCAAGGGCGGCGGTGCAGGCGGCCTGTATGTCCGGAGTTTGCCAAGGTCGGCCAGCGGTTCGTTATACGGGTGCCCCCAGATTCCGAAGAATCGATGCTCCCAGGTGACACCCCACGCGTCGGTCGTCACGCGACGGTAGATCCCATCCGGACCAAAGTCCTCCGACGGCGGCTGTGGCAGGCGCAGCCCGGCCAAGTCATAGAAGTCGCAGGGACACGCGTGAATCAAATCGAGCAGCTTCTGACCATGCTCAAACAGCCCGCCGGGGGACGGGTGCACCTGGACTGGTATGCGATCCGGGCGCCTGAACTCCAGCGCTGTCAACACGCGCTCTCTAGGCAGCATGGCCGCCACCTCGCAACTCCGCGCAGCCTCCAGCGAGTTCGGCCGGGCTCGCGCTTCGCCGATACCCGTCTGGCGCGGCGCGAGACCCGATTTCGCCGTCACTGCCGCGGTGGTGCCTGAGCCGGCACACCAGGCCATGTGTGAAGGCCGGCAGGACCACCGAGGTGCCGCGGATCACGGCCGCGCCCGCGCCGTCGCCAGGCCAGGGATGAAAGAGCTCGGGGGAGGCTTTGTCAAGGCCGAGCGTTGCGAGGTCGACGCAGGCGGCGGTGATCGGCGCGGGGACCTCGCCGTCGCGCAACGCCCGGTCCCACCGGTCGGCGCGGTTGCGCAACCAGGCCAGCGAAACCGTGCGCCCCCGCAGTACCAGGCACCAGTAGTCGTCCGTGCTCTGGTCAACCGACACGAGGGCTTCGCGATCAACCGCCATGCCGCGCAGTGCCTCGGCCAGGGCGCCGAACCCGCGCCAGAGGTTCTTCTGATCGACGTAGCGGTCCCAGTGCCAGATATGGCCGCTGCCTGCCGCACCCGCAAAGAAGGCAGGATAGGTCGTGTCGTGAAAGATCAGCCCGTCGTGATCGGCTCGGTAGTACCGGAAGGGGCCGGAGTGGCAGTCGTTGACCGCGCCCGTCTCCGCGAGCAACACCGGTCGGTCGGGGCGCCGGGCGCGCTGAACGGCATCAATTGCCAGCAAGACCGGATCGGTGCGGCAGATCGCCAGCGAGGCGCCCTGGTCGAGGTAGCGGTGCACCTGCTGGAAATCCATTTCGTCCATCTTGAACGCATCCTGCAGGGCCTGGAATCCCTCCCAGTCGTAGCTGCCGAGCGAGTTCACGACCAGATTGCGCGGCGACGCGGCCTTGATCTCGCGCAGCAGGCTCCGCGTCCAGTTCTCCTGCACGTGGAAGCCGCTGGTGAAGCAGCAGTTGATCTCGTTCCACAACTCCCAGGCCATCACCACCGGATCGTCGCCGTAACGGGCCAGCAGGGCGTCGAGCTTTCGCCGCCACAAGGCCTGCCAATCCGGTGACTGGAACCACTCGTCCATGTCCTTCGGCACACGCCCGTCAACAGGGTGGCGCAGCACACGCGACGGAAACGACCCATCGCCGAAGAGACGGAAATGCTCGAGACAGAGCTTGAGCCGGAGGCCATACTGGCGCGCGAGTTCCACCACCCGGTCGAGCGCAGCAAAGCGGAGCAGGTCGTGCTCGCCGGCCACTTCGGTTTCGGCCTGAAAATAGGTGTGTCCCAGCCACAGCCGGGCGAAGTTGCCGCCGTGCTCAGCCAACGAGCGGAACCACCGTTCGTATTCGCGGGCGCCCAGCGTGGCGCGACCGCCGTTGGTCTTGAACTCCTGACCCGAGCTCAGCGCAAACGTCTCAGGCAGGCAGAGGTTCAGGCCAATCGGCACATACGGCGTGCCATCACTCAGGGCAAAGTAGCGCGGATCGTGCCGGCTGACTTCGACATAGCCGGGGTGGTCGCTGGCGGTACAGGTGAACGCACCCTCCTGCACGGTCCGGTTGCCCGCAAGCCAGGCGTAGCGCCACGCGCCGGGTTGGTCCGGGGTGAAGCGAACCGCACAGACCGGCGCGCCCACGGGCGCGATGGTCTCATAACCGTGGTCGTCGTAGGTGAACTCCGTCGGCTGATGGCGAAAGACCGGGCGGCGGACTACGCGACCATCGGGCCCGGATAGTCGGACGGCCGTCACAGCCTCCGTCTGCGCGCAGACCCCCTGCCATCGGTGATGCAGTCTCGTGTTCGTCATCTGGCCGGTTATCCCTTCAGCAAAGAGCCACCCCTTGGTCGAGGTAACGGCGCACCTGAGAGGTTCACCACCCGCGAACAGTCTGGCTCGGCACAAACGACTCAACCGTCTGCTGCGGTGCCGGCCCAGCCCGCCTCAACGCATCTCGCCGGTAGAGCGGCAGGCTCGTGGGGTCCGTATCGCGCGGCGTGATTTCCACCAGGGTACTGCCCCGGAAGGTGCAGGTGTAGGCCGTCTCGGTCGGGCTGTTCGCATTGACCGTGTAGCGCGCGGTGGTTTCACGCACGGGAAACGCCAACTCGACGGTATCGCCGGGCGTCAGGTCCGTCACGAGCAGATATCGGCCGACCCAGTCCAACGGACGATCCTTCTGGTTCACGCGCAGCCGGACTTCGCGCGCCGGCACCCAGCCCGGTACCCGCAGCGCGACCCGCGCGGCGGCGTGGTTGCGCACCACCACCCGGCCTTCATACGGCAGATAGCTGTCGACCTGCACCAGCCGTCCCGCGCGGTTGAGCAGCAGGTTGACGGTGGCGCGATCGCCCTCCTCGCGGAGCGTGCCTTCCCATGCGTAGTAGAGGCCCTGGGTGGCATTTCCGGTGCAGCAGTGCATGACCCACGGCCGCGGCACACTGCTCGGCAGCGCGGTGCCGGCGAAACAGCCAAGACTGCGGGCAATGATGTTCTCGAAGCAGAGCTTGCCCGAGGTCTGATCGTTCTCGGCGGAGGCGGGCTGGTCCTTGAACTGGGCCACAATGTGCTCCAGGGCGGAGGCATCGGTGAGTTGCTGCTCGACAAGCTGGTTGCGGACCACGGCGTCCACGTCATCCCAGTAGTCGCCCACGCCGGCATCGGTCAGGCGGATGCCGAGTCCAACCAGGTCACCGAGGGCGCAACCCTCCATCTGGTTAAGCGCGCCGGGGTAGCAGTTGATCCAGCCCATGCGGGCGATGCCCTGCGAAAGCGTGAACTCGTAGGCCCGGCGAACGAACTCGACGGTCCGTGCGCTGCCGGTGGCCCGGCCGTACGCCAGGAGTCCGCGGAGCGCGATGGCGCGCGCGTGGAAGTGCGAGCACCAGTGGCCCTGCTCGGCGCCGGCCGTGAAGGGCGAATCCGGGCGACAGGGCGCGATATGCCCGGGCAGTCCGTCGCGCGCGCCGGTCGGATCGGGAACCCCGCCCCAGAACCGGGGCAGCAGGCAGTAGTTGGCCAGTTTGGTTGCCAGGTCCAGTGCCGTGGGACTTCCGCTTTGCTCGTACCAGTGTGCCGCGCCGTACAACTGGTGCCCGTGCATGCAGGTCACGGCGCCCTCGCCGCCTTCGGTATCGCTGTGGGACTCATCGGTATTGAGCCACCCCGAGCGCGGGTAGGCACAGGGCTCGCCCCAGCCGCCGCGCTCGGGGTAGTAGCCGTAGTCGCCCCTCACGACCAGGATCCGGCGCAGGCCGCCGCAGAGCGCCTCGAGCTGCCGATCGCATTCGGAGCCTCCGCCCAACTCGCGCCAGACCAGCAGTGCGCGCAGCAGTCTGCCGGCACCCGGCACGGTGCAGAAATCCTCGTCTCTGCCCGCGCCATAGAAGCCGGGCGCGTAGGAGTTGCGCCATGGTCGCCGCGGATCGACCCGGTCCCAGTAAAGACCATCGTCGACGCGTCCCAACACGCTGTTGCGGAACCCGCGCTCGAGTTCGGCGTGCGCGTCGCTGCCGGACATCACGCGCATCAGCGGGAACGACTCGGCGAACTTCGGATCGCACAGCGTCTCAGCCGAGGCCCAGTGCGAGAAATGGGGACGGCGCGCACAGAAGTGAATCAGCCCGTACATGGTCATTCGGTCGGGATCGATGTTGCCGCCCAGTCCGTTGAGGGCCAGGGCGCCGCGCGCGGCCAGGTCGAGCGTGGCCGGAACCGTGGCGGTCCGGCGGGTTCCGGAGATGACTGTGGGTAGTTGATCGAGTGTGGATGTGCTCATGGGGTCGTCCGGGGCAAGTTACGGGCAAACAGGTGACGCGCAGCGGCTTCGCACGTGAGCAGAATGCGGCCGAAAACGGTGACCCGCCGGACCTCCGGGGCGATGCGCAGTTCGCCGGTGCCGTTGACATGGCGCAGGTAGGGACTGAACCGCCCCCAGCCGAACTGGCGGGACTCGCCGCCGTCGCAGAACCGGCCGTCAATGATGAAACTGATGATCCGCGGACCGCCGTCGATGTTGACCACCACATGGTGACGCTGACCAACGACCAGCACCGGGTCGCTGGTCCAGCAGTTTTCGGTCTGGCCGTCGCAGAGCGTGAGTTCCAGCGCGCCCCCGGCGGCCGTGCAGAGACAGAAGCCGCGTCCGGCCGCGTCACGGTTGTCGAGCAGCGCTCGGCCGGGTTCCAGGTCGGGTAGCATCAGTGCGAGTTCCAGCGCCAGCCCCGCGCCCGTGTCCTTGCCGCGGTAGTCGGCGGCGCTGCCATTGCGCACCCGGAACCAGGGGAGTGGCGGCAGCGGCGCGGCGGCAGGCATCGCGGCATCGTCCGGTGCAGGCAGCGCCAATAGCAGCCCTTCCGGCGGCACGGCTGCCGTTTCGCCGGCGGCCAGCCCCAGTGTCACCGCCAACGCGTCCCACATCGCCTCGAGCAGCGCAGCCGGAATCTCATGCACACGCGCAATGTCCTTTTGCGTCTCGGTCACGAAGTACTTGCCGCCCTCTTCCACCAGATCGGGGTAACTCATCCGGACATAGGGATCGTCGTCATAAAGCAAGATCTCCGGTTCCGACCAGGCGATCTCGCGTCCGGCGGGCGTGTCAATCTCCAGCCCGGTACTGAGCCAGACCGGATTGCGGTCGTCGTAGGCTGCGCCGTCGGCGCTATCGGGTGCTTCGCGCAGGACCCGGCCGCCATGGTTGTGGAACCAGTACAGAAATTTGCCGTTAGCGCACCGCCAGGCAAAGTTGGCGGCCCGCGGGTGTTTCATGCGCCGCCCGTCGGCATAGCACTTGTAGCGCGGCACGGACCAACTGTGCGCGCCGTCGCGACTGTAGCTCTCCACCGGGTGGCCGTCGATGCTGCGGTACACGCAATAGATGGAGCCGTCGCTGAGCACGCAGTAGCTCTGCTCCTCGGAGATGGGACCGCCACCGGGCGGCGTGCGCAGACCAATCTCCCCCTCCGGCAGCGTCTCCCAGATGAGCTTGGCGGGGTCAAGTTCCGTGAGCAGGTTGTCGCTGGCTAGCAGCACGCCTTCCGAGCGCGCGAAGAACCCCCGCCCCATGCGGCCGACCTTGTGCAGCGAGACATACGCCTTGCCGTTTCGCACGAACGGCTTGCCCACGTTCCAGAAGAAGCAGAGCTGACCGCCGTAGACATTCTCGCGGTCGCATTCGAACAGGCGGAACGGCAGGTCGTAGCGATCCTTCGACCAGCTCTGGCCGTGATCGTCGCTGTACTTGAGGACAAAATGGCCGAGACTGTCGACTCGCGTCATGGCGCCCTCGCCATCGTGGCGCAGCACCTCACGCACATTGTCCGTATTGTGATTGTAGAAGATGTAGACCCTTCCCGACGGCGCCTTGAGCATCACCGCATAGGAGTTCTCGCG
>CAZZCT010000268.1:0-6745 GCA_964652365.1 uncultured Lentisphaerales bacterium | reverse complement strand
ACGGGCGGCGGAAGAGGCGCGCGGTCAGGTGCGCTGGCTGCGGCCGGAGTTTCAGGCGAGGGCGGACGTGAGTCCCGTTGGGACGGGACAACGTCCCTCACGGGAGGGCGGAGATCCGAGGTCAGAGGGCGGAGGTCAGAGGGCGGAAGTCGGAGGGCAGAGGGCAGAGGGCGGAGGGCGGATGTGCAGACGGAACTGCAGTTGCCGGCCGCGAAGAAACGTTCCGTCCAACCGTCATCGGGCCGTCGGGCCTGGCCGGGGGAGATTCCGGAGCAGGTGCAGGCTTTGCGCGCGGCGTTGGAAAGCGCTGGCGGTCCGGTGGATGCGGCGTTTCTGGCCGGCCGCTTCACGCGGGCCAATGCCGACCGCGTGGCTGCGCTGCTGGAGACCCTCGTGATCTTCGGCCAGGCGCGGAAACTGCCTGATGGCCGGTATAGCGGCCGGGTATAGGTGAGCCGCCTACTTAGCCTGTCGAAAGCGACCGCCCCTTTTTGAATCAGGAACGCTTATCCTGTGGCTCAGCGCCGCGTAGCCCTTCGTGTTCATACACGGGGCACTGGGCGGCAGAGGGGGCGGGCATGCAAGGCCCGCCCTGCTTGAGATGCTGAGAAACCCTGTCACCGCAGGCCCGTTTCTGCTATGCTCCCCCCATGCATCTCCCGGACTGGAAGCGTGTGGCGATGCCATGACGGTCGGCGCATCCAGCTCCGATGTCGTCCTGGTGGGGATGGCGTGCCGCTTCGCCGGCGCGGCCGACCTGCGCGCCTTCTGGCACAACATCCTGCAGGGCATCAGTTCCATTGGCGAGCCGCCGGACGCTGAGGCGGCGCGTTTTCGCGACCCGGAGTCCACGGTCTTCGAGCGGGTGCCCACCCTGCGCGGCGGTTATCTGGGCGATTTGTGGCGCTTTGACCCTGCCCCGCACGGCGTGGCGGCGGAAGCGGTGCGCGGATCTGATCCGGGGCATTTCCTGGCACTCGACCTGGCGACGCAGGCCCTGCGCGAGGCCGGCTATGCTGAGCGCTCCTTCCCACGCGACCGCACGGCCGTGATCCTCGGCTATGCCGCCTCGATCAACCCAGCCACCGTCGGCTGGGTTCAGCGCGGACTGGTGGTGGACCAGACCCTCGACGTGGTCCGGCGTCTCTTCCCGCACGGCACGCCGGAGCACTTTGCGCGCCTGCGCGACAGCCTGCGCGCCGCGCTGCCGGACTACGACTCACGCAATCTGCCGGGCCTGCTGCCAAACACCCTGACCGGACGCATCGCCAACCGCTTTGACCTGCATGGCGCACACTATGTGGTCGACGCCGCCTGCGCCTCGGCGCTCGTGGCGCTCAGCCATGGGGTGGACGAACTGCGTGCGAACCGCGCTGACCTGGTGCTGACAGGTGCCGTCCAAGGCGGCATTTCGCCCCAGTGGCTGATGCCCTTCGCGCGGATGGGACTGCTCTCACGCCACCTCGAACCGCACCCCTTCCACCGCGACGCCGACGGAACCCTCTTCGGCGAGGGCGGAGCCATCCTGGTGCTCAAGCGCCGCGCGGACGCCGAACGCGACGGCGACCGCATCTACGCACTGGTCCGCAGCATCGGGATGGCCGGCGACGGCCACGGCCGCGCCCTGCTGACTCCCAGCGAAGACGCCCACCAGCAGGCTCTGTTGCGCGCCTACAGCCTGGCCGGGGTGGCCCCCTCCAGCGTCGGTCTGGTCGAGGCGCACGGCACCGGTATCCCGCTGTGGGATCGCATTGAGGCCCACGCGCTCGGCGCGGTCTTCGGTCCGCGCCAGGGACGCTGGCCCAGCACGGCACTGGGCTCCGTCAAATCGATGGTGGGCCACTGTGCCACGGCGGCCGGCGCCGCCGGCCTGGCCAAAGCCGCCCTGGGGCTCTACCACCGCATCCTGCCGCCGACGCTGAACAGCGAACGGCCGCACCCGAGCCTGCACCTGGCGGAGACGCCGTTCTACCTGAACGCCAACGCCCGTCCATGGATCCATGCCCATGCCCAGCCGCGCCGCGCAGGGGTCAGCGCCATCGGCTTCGGCGGCATCCACGCCCATGTCGTACTGGAGGAGTTTCCCGAAAGCGTATGAAGCCGCGGATGCACATCCACGACCTGCAGGATGGCGAGCTCGTGCTGATCGGCGCGCCCGACCGTTCGACGCTGCCCGCCGCCATCGCCCGCGTCAGCGCCTACCTCGACGCGGCTCCCATGGCCGACCTCAAGGACATCGCCCTGACCACGGGTCTGGAGGCCCGCCAGGCCGGCGTCGTGGTGGCCGTCGTGGCCAATGCGCACGCCGACCTGCGCGCCAAGCTGTCGCTTGTGCGGCGCACCCTGACCGAACCGCTGCGGCGCGTGCCCGACCGCAAGGGCATCTACCTAACGCAGGAGCAACTGCTGCCCGCGGGCCGCGTCGCCTTCGTTTTCCCTGGCGAGGGCTCGCAGTATCCGCACATGCTGCAGGACGTCTGCCTGCATGTTCCCGAATGCCGCGCCGCGTTTGACGAGGCCGACACGGCCTGCGCCGACACCAACGGTGCCGCCCTGCCGAGCCATTGGATCTTCCCGGCCGGCACGCCCCCCGAGGGCCGGGCGCCGGCTGACTGCCCCTTCGGCATCGCCGAGGGCGTGCTGGCCGTGCTGGCCGCCGACACGGCCTTCCTGCGCCTGCTGGGCCAGTTGGGAGTCCAGCCCGACGCCGCGGTAGGGCCGGGCGTCGGCGAGGTGGCAGCGCTCGAATGCGCTGGCGCCCTGGCGTTCCGCGACCGCGACGAGCGGGTTCTGGCGTTGCGTGAAGGCTATGCCATGCTGCGCGAGTTGGCCAGCCGGCCGACCCAGCCAGAGACGGTCCAGATCTCCGTCGGCGGCCTCGAACGTGCGGCCGTCGACCAGATCCTTTCCCGCCATGCCGACCAGGTCTGTCTGACGCGTGCCAACAGCCCGGTGCAATTCGGGCTGTGTGTCCATGCGCAACTGCTCGCCACACTCACCCGGCAGTTCGGCGACGCGGGTGGCGTGGTCCGCCTGCTCCCCCTCAACCGGCCGTTCCATACGCCCTGGTTTGAGGCGGGCGTGCCGCGGCTGCACGAGTTCATGCGCCGCTGGATCCGCCAGCCGTTGCGCTTTCCGGTCTACTCCTGCGGCACCTGTGCACCGCTGCCCCGGGAACCGGCTGACCTGCACGAGCCCTGCGCCCGCCAGTGGATGCAGCCCGTGTGTTTCGAAGCAACGATCGAGCGCATGTACGCCGATGGCTTCCGGATCTTCATTGAGCTGGGGGCCCGCGGCAGCCTGACGGCCTGTATTGAGGAGACCCTGCACCGCCGGCCGCACCTGGCCGTGGCCATGAACCGCGTGCACCGCGGCGGCGTCCAGCAGATCCAGCACGCCCTGGGCGCCCTGGCCACCCATGGCCTGCGCTTCGACATCTCGCATCTCCACACCCACCGCGGATCGCGGTTCGTCGACCTCAACCGGCCGGCCGCATCCCGTCGCCCGCGCCAGACCCGCAGTCACGTGCTCTCCCCGGCCCTGCCGATGCTGCGCGGATCCTGCCTGCCGGCCGGGTTCACGCTCACCAGTCCGGTGCCCGGCGTGCCGACCGCGGCGCCTCCCGAACCGGCCGGCACCATCGACTCCGCCCCGGCGGACGACACCTCTACCGGCACCGACTTCCCGCTGATTGCCGAGGCCTTGGTCGCCGCCGAGAGTCCCGGCCAGTCGATCGAGCTGCGGCAGGCGTTCTCCACTGCCGACCACCCGTTTCTGACCGACTGCGCACTCGGCACCAACCAGGTGTCGCTGGCCGACCGTGCTTTGCGCGGGTTGACGCTGGTGCCGCTCACGGTCTGCGCCGAACTCATGGCCGAGACCGCTCGCCGACTGGCGCCCGAGCTGGTCGTGCGCCGTGTCAGCGATCTGCGCGTGGTGCGATGGATCACCCTGGATGAGGGCAGCCGGGCCGTCCGCCTGACCGCCCGCCGCGCCCCCGGGACTGAAGCAGGCCTCTCGCTGATTGAGACGGCCATCTACGAAGGCGCCAGCGAGGGCGAGACGCCCGCCAGCCTGCTGGCCAGCATGACGGTTCAACTCGGCCGCGGGTATCCAGGCGCGCACGCATCCGCCGCCTTCGCGCTGCACTGCCCGCAGGCCGTCAACTGGCAGGGCTCGGACCTCTATCCCAACCGCCTGTTTGTCGGGCCGCACCTCCAGACCCTGCGGGTTGTGCAGCAGCTGGGCGACAACGGCCTGGTCGGCGAACTCGTCGTGCGGGCCCGCTCGGCCATGCTGCGGCGAATCCCCAACCCGCGTTTCTCGCTCGATCCGTTCATGCTGTGGGCGATCGCCTCGGGGCTGACGGTCTGGCAGACCCGCGAGCCAAGCAGCGACCATGTTCCGCTAAGCCACGCCATCCAGGAATTGGAGTGCTTTGGATCGCCGCGACCGGAGGGCACGGTGCTGCGCCTGTGCCTCACGGTGCGCGAGCCCCACCTGGCCAGCTGCACGGCCGACGCCCAGATCGTCGATGCCTCCGGTCAGCTGGTCGCCCGGGTTCAGGGCTTCGAGACCCGCCTGTTCGGCATCTCGTCGAGCCTGCACCGCATGCTGCTGGCGCCGCTCGACAACTTCCTGTCACGCCCGATCCCGCCCTCGCTGCTGCCCACGCTGTCGCAGGACGTCGTCTGCTGCGTGGCCGGCGGACTCCCGCAGGCCCTCCTGGACGAGCCGCAGGAGATCTGGACCCGCGCCGCGGCCGCGCTCACGCTCTCGCTCACCGAGCGCTTTAAGTGGCGCGAAATGGGCGGCAGTACCGCGCGCCGCCACGAGTGGCTGATGGGCCGCGTGGCCGCCAAGGACGCGGTGCGCCGCTGCCTGCTGGCCCGCTACGGCCGCAAGTGGGCCGCGGCCGACGTGCGCATCGAGACCGACGAGGCCGGCAAGCCGCGGCCGCAGGGCGATTGGCGCAAACATTGCGGCGCGCTGATGGACATCTCGATCACCCACACACCCGACCTGATCGTAGCCGGCGCCGCGCCCAATGCCTACATCGGCATCGACGTCGAACGGCGCGACCGCTCCCTCAGCGACACCTTCATCGACGGCGCCTTCTGCACCTGCGAGCAGGAACTGGCCGCTGAGAGCGGCCAGGGCGCCACCGCCCTGATCCGGTTCTGGTGCGCCAAGGAGGCCCTCGCCAAGGCCCTCGGCACCGGCCTGCGCTACGGCGCCAGCGACCTCAAGGTCCGGACCTTCGACGCCGCCACCGGCCGCATCGAGCTCGAGTTGACGCGCCTCTGGCTGGAAGCCTTCCCCAACCTGAAGGGCCAGGCCCTGACGGTTCACACCGGACTATACGAGAACCGCCTGCTCTCCGTCTGCGTGCTGGCCCCGGAATTGCTGAACGAAGCCCGAGGAACCGCTCGGGCGTAAGGCCACGTAGGTTGCCGCGGCAACGTATCGACCGGCTCCTGAGGCGGGCGTTTGCCCGCCATCCAACTTGGCCGCGAGCGTCGCAGGCAGGCAGCCAGGGCAACGGTGCAGGTGGCGCCTGGGTAAGCCTACATGGACGAGGCCGAGGCCACCGCCTCCCACTCCTCAAACACCGCCGTGCCCACCGCCGGGTTGGAACCTGGACCCAGCTCAAACTGCGCGATGATGCCGCCGCGCGGATCGTACAGATGGCGCGCGACACGGCGCACAGCTGCGCGACCGACCTCGGGATCGGCCGAGGTCAGGACATGCTGGCGGTCGATCTCGCCCCAGAAGGTGATCCGGCCCCGGTAGCGGGCCAACTCGGCCAGGTCCATGCAGAACAGCTGTGAGTTGAGGGCATCGACGCCGATCTCAACCAGATCGGGGTAGATGGCCGCGATGTGGCCGTCGGAGTGCATGAAGACCGACTTGCCGTGGCTGTGAGCCAGGTCGCAGTAGTCCCGGTAGAGCGGCTTGAACAGCGACCGCCACAACGCCGGCGGAATCAGCAGCTGCTGCTGCGCACCCCAGTCGTCCATGAAGTTCAACGCGTCGACGTCCGTCGAGGCCCAGAACTCCAACTCGCTCAGGTAGAAGCCGTGGATGCGCGCCAACAGGCCGCGCAGGTCGGGATCGTCGGGGTCCATGACATCCACCATGGCGTTGACCGTACCGCGCAGAAACTGCATCCGCTCCCAGGGCCGAGCACAGCAGCCGGCCCGGATGAAGGCCGGCGATGTCGCACACTGCCGGTTGACCGCATCACGCGCTGCGACCGGATCCGCGGGCAGGGTCTCGAACGGGGGCTGCACCGCCGCGCGCCAGTCGGACAACTCCCGAACGATCGGCGCGCGCACTTCCCCGATCACGCCGGCCTGGATGTTCTGGAAGCCGCAGCCCCACTCGTCAACATACTCGCCCACGCCATACATGTCGCCATGTTGACGCGGCGACGGACGGTACGGACTCGCCACCCCACCAAAATCGCCTGGGAAGCGCACGCCGAGCGCCCGGAGCTCCTCGGGAAAGTGGTTCCAGGCCCACGGCAGCGCCCAGAGCTCGCGCGGCAGGCGGTCCGGGGTCTCGAAGCGGAGGCAGCGTTGCACACGTTCGCGGGATGTCAGTGACATGAAGCCATACCTCCAGAGTGATGGATGTAAAAAGTATAATTTTGCATGGCGCGAAGCAGTAAAGCAAGCCCCGCCCTGCACGGGTGCGATTCACTTTAGTTGATGGTTAGGCGGCCGCGAGGTTGGAGCGGAAG
>CAZZCT010000267.1:0-6752 GCA_964652365.1 uncultured Lentisphaerales bacterium | reverse complement strand
CCACCACTTGTCCTCGCGCCAGCCGCTGTGCATCGCCTTGACCGGCGAGGCCTGCAGCGCGAACGTGATCGTGCGGGGCGCGTCAAGGGTCACGTCGCTGCCGATCAGGTTGAAGACCAGATCCACCTCGCCCTTGGCGTTGCGCTGGATCTCGATGGCCGGAACTGCGTCGTTCGGCGTCCAGCCCTGGTCTCCATCGGCAAACCAGCACATCCCGCCGGCCGTCGAGCCGAGCCAGAGGTACGGTATGAACGACCCAATCTTCATGGTCTTGTCGCCCAAGGCCCGGCAGTCCCAGACGCGCCCCTGGCCTCTGGGCGTGAAGCCGTACCAGTAGCCGCTGCGGATCTCGGCGGTGCAGGCGTGGATGTACTCGGCCATCGCCTCGGCGTAGGGCAACACCACCCGCAGGCTCTTGAGCGCGGTCGGCTGCTTCGGCGTCAGGGTCAGGGTGACCTTGTACATGCCGTCGAACTCGGCGCGCACCTCGCTCGACACCTCGATTTCGCCCAGCTTGCTCTCCACCTCCACGATCTTGCGGTGGTCTTGGTCGAAGCGGGTCTTCGTCTTGACGCCTTCGGTGCGCACTTCCTTGCCGTCGGCGAGCATGGCGACGAGCCGGCCGGGCGCGGCGAGGATCTCTTTGCCCTGGGTCGAGACGCGCGCGGGAATGCCCGCCGCGCCAATCTCCATCTCCCGGCCCCAGACGCCCAGCGTGTTGCCTTTCAGCGTCACCGGCGTCCACGGCGCCAGCACCTTCTCGATGCTGCCGCGCTGGGTCTGCCACCAGTCGTACTTGGCGGCGAGATCCTCCTTGGTGAACGAGCTGTCCTTGCCGACCACCACCTTCCCTTCGGCGTCCAGGCATTCGAGACGAACGGTGTAACTGCCCAGCGCGAGCCGGTCGAACGCCAGGACCGCCTTGGCGTAGGCATCGGCGTCGAGGGTGGCGGTGGCCCGCTTCACCTCCTTGCCGGCGGCGTCGCGGACGGTGATGACGATCTCCTGGATGGCGGCGCGGTTGTCGTAGTTGATGAAGTCGCCGAAGACGCGCGCGTAGTCACGCACAGGGTTGAAGGAGATGCTGAGATCCAGCACATCACCGGGGTCATTGATCGCCTCGGCGGCTTGGTTGTACTGCACATTGACCTTCTTCTCGCCGGGGGCCGGCGCCTCCATCCGACTGGCCAAGGCGAAGGCGCGCTGGGCCTCCCAGTCGAGCAGCACCTGACCGTCGGCGCTGGTCACGGTGACGCGCACCTTGCCATCCCCCGGCGTATCGAGTTCCGGCAGGTTGGCCACCTCGGCCAGCACGCCCTGTTTGACGGTGGCGGCACCATCCCTTTGCACCGCGTCCGAGGCGTAACGCCAGGATATCTTCGCGTCAGTCTGGCCGCAGGCGGCCAGCCGCAACCCGATCTTGCCGGCGGCCACGTCGCCCACGCCCAGCAGGTGCAAGGCTGGGGTGGACTTGGACATCACGAACTCGCTGTGGGTGTCGATCACGGAGAACGACGAGGTGCCCTCGAAGGAGCACTGCTCCCACGGGCGCTTGTAGTTGCGCGCGATGAGCGTCCGGAAGCGCATGCCGTCGTGGAACGGTGCCTGGGTCGTGCCCAGGCTGGCGCGCGGGATGACGACTTCCATCTCCCACGCGTTCTTGTCGGTCAGCCGGTTCTTCGGTTCCCAATCGGTGTCGTAGCTCGAGGTGCGCGAGTTGCCGACCGCCGGCTGGTGGATGGCGTCGTACCGGGCGCCGGAGAAGTTGCCCAGGAACTGCGTGGAGCAATCCGGTTGCCCGGTCAGCGTATCGGTCGCGTCCACGGAAACCCAGATCTCGTAGCAGTCGTCGAAGATGATGTCCAGGTCCTTGCCCCGCTCCCGGCCACGGCGCTGCTGGATCGGCCGTTCGCCCGGGCGCAGCGGGTCGCGCATGGCGATGTAGAGGTTCTCCTCGTCCCACATCATCCAGAAGCGCGCTTGCCGGGGGCTGATCCCCTTGTCCTTGGTCTGGAGCGCCTGCTGGCTGAACGCCCCCTGCCATTCGGCATCGTCGACCGTTCCGTCGATGACGGGTTTGGTGATGGCGTACGGGATGGCCGCGACGGGATGCCGGTAGGGTTCTTCTGCCCCCAGGGCAGTGGCGCACGCAGCGGCCAGGGCGAACAGGACGACTAGCGAGTTCTTCTTCATTGTGGCACTCTTCCTTTGCATAGATCTCTGGCCATGCGGCCGATCTCGGGGAATGGTTGCAGAAGGCACTTCCGCGTTCTTGTGGTGTGTGTCTGGGGGGCTCTTTGTCGCGAGCTTTGTCGACTTCATCATCGTTGAACGCTCGCGATCATCGACGAGACCATGCCGGAGATCCCACGGCTCTCGGCAGCTCATGTCATCCCCTCGAATAGGATGTCCCTCGTGAAGTGTTCGCTGAGGCTGAGGTGCGGATACGACCGATCTAGCAGTGCGCCGGCAATGCAGACGTTCTCGAAGCGTACGCCCCGGACATCGTGCTCGGCGTCCTTGCCCCAGATGCAGATCCTCGGTTGCCAGGGGCCAGTGCACTCGATGTTGCGGAAGGTGATGTTGCGGATGGTTCCCATGGTATCGCGTTTGCCGAAGACCGTGATCACCGGCTCGATCTTGATCAGGTCTCTCCCGTGGCGGTCTTCATCCAGATGGATCAGTACGTTCTCCACCCGGATGTCCTCCATCCGGCAATCCTCCGCGGCCTCGATGCAGACGAACGGCGCGCAGCCGTCCCAGTCGCCGAAGCCGGTCTTTCGGACCGGCGGGCCGAGGTAGAGCACCTCGCAGTCGTGCAGGTGGATGTCGCCGATGCGATCGGCATGGGACTCGGGGCCGATCATGAGGATGCGGGAGAGGTCGCTCCAGTGCAGGCAGTGGCGGATCTCGATGCGCTCGCTGGGGCGGCGGTCGTCGCAGTGGGCCTTGACCGAGATGTTGTCGTCGTGGGTGCGGATGAAGCAGTCCTCGATCAGCACATCGCTCGTGCTGCACGGGTCGATGCCGTCATCGTTCAGATTCTTGCCCTGGCAGAGCTTGACGTTGCGGATCGTGACGTTGCGGCAGCCCAGCGTGCGGATCGTCCACTGCCAGGAGCAGCGCAGCGTGATGCCCTCGATGAGGATGTTCTCCGACTCGTTCAGCATGACCATGTGCGGCTGCGGTCCCGCGCGCCAGTTCCAAGGGTCGCCGCAGAGGACGCCGCGTCCCAGGATCCGTATGTCGCGGGCGCCCTTCGCGGAAACCCCGCCCTCGACCACCGCGCCCGGCGCGAGGTAGAGCGTCTCACCGTCTTTGAGCTCGATGACTCCCGCCCGATGCAGCCCCGGGCCGTAGTAGTGCACCTTCGGGTCGTCGGCGTCGGGAATCTCGGTCTCCGGTGGATCGGCGAAGAGCAGCAGCCCGCCGTGGCGGCCATCGGGTTCGATGGAGACCTTGGTCGGTCCCGCGAGCGACAGCGTCAGCGTATTCCCGTCCACGCGCTTCACGGTCGCGGCGGCGGCCGGGCGCACCTGCACCTTGTCGAGCGGCAGGGGACTGGTGATCACGACCTCGGCAGCGCCCGCGACCGGGAAACAAGCGAAGGCGTAGGGCGCGTTGCCGGCCTCGGCAATCTGTGCCGGCCCCATCTTGGCGTCCGGCCTCGCCAGCTTGATGTCAGGGCGCTCGCCAGCCCTGAAGACCTTGAACGGGAAAGGCGCCTTGCAGCTCTTCGCGCCGTGCACCGTGACGGGCCGGCCGTTGAAGGTCACGGTGTAATCCGGGCGGATCAGCGGATCATTGGGGGAGAAGGGGGCATGATTCATCTTTGTTGTTCTCCTTTAAGCCGATCATTCGGCATCGCCGAGGTCATACTCTGCGATCGCGCAGGGATGCCGTGGATCGAAGCGGGTCAGGGGTTCGTCTGACGCTCATAACTGTTTTCCTTATTACTTTGGGATTGGTGGTCAGGCGTCCATCCGCTTCTTCGCTTCGCTTGACTCCAGCAAGCCGGCCATCCGCTCCTCGACCGGCGCCAGGGCCGGCAGTTCGTTCTCGGGGCGGTCGAGATAGAAATAAGCACAGCTCGACCAGTCGTCCCGGCGTTCGAAGATCCCATGGCCGTTATCCCGCGCGGCCCGGGCCATGTCGACAGGCGTGCCATTGTTCGACTGGAGCGTCCGTCCCGCCCGCTCCATCTCCTGGATATTGCCCGGCCCCCAGCAACCGATCTGGTGCATGGTCACGCGGATGTCGCGATGGAAATAGATCGGATCGGGGATGTGGTAGCGGTAGAAGTTGTATTGGAAGTTCTCGCGGTCGGCCAGGTGGCAGCCCTGATAGAGGTGGGCGTACTGATCCTGCCCCCAGGCAGTGCCGATATAGTCCTCGGTCCCGGTGCCGCAGAGCGTGGGATACTCCGTGTCGCCATCCAGATAGACCTTGCATTCGCCTTCGCCCCACCAGCTCTTGAAGTAAGTCGCGGTGTCGGCGATGACCCCCACGTTCACCCCGAGAAAGCGGCCGCGCCCGTGAATCTTGGGCAGGAATTCGTAGTCCTGCTTCAAGGTGGTCGGCCGTTCGCGGCGCCAGTGGGCATGCAGATACAGGACCGAATCGTCGTAAGCGTCCCCCAGAGTGTAGTTGATGTCGTAGAATAACCTCGGCAGGTGGGTATCGCTTTCATTGCTGACCACGATCCTCATGCCGGTGCTAAAGGGCATGGGCACGCAGCAGTTGAAACTGCGCCCCTCGGGGCTGGAGAAGAGCGCCGACTGGAAGGTGGAGGTCCGCCCCAGCCCCTGGCCGAAGAAGTCGCCGAAGGGCGCGCTGACGGCCGGACGATCCGCCCCGTCCCAGTACATGTCGAGCCGCAACCCGCGCAGCATCCGCGGCGAACGGTCGTTGAGGGTCATCCAGATGCGGCGGATCGTGCCCCTGGTGTTTTCGGCGTGGGCCAGAACCTTCTGCTCGCCGGCCTTCAGCGCGAAGCAGGCCGAGCCCTTGCGGCCATTATTGGCCTGACCGGCGGCGCCCTTGGCGCCATCCCAGTTCTCCGGGCTGGCCCAGCGGGTTTGAATGTTCTTCGGCATGGTGAATAGTGAGTCGGTTGTCATGGGTTGTCCTCCGTGGAGTTTTGATTTACCCGGCATCGGCCAAATCGTATTCCGCGATGATGTAGGGGTGAGCGGGGTTGTAGTGCGTGAGCGGTTCGGACCGGGCCACCTGCCCGATTGGACGCCTTTCGTTGCCGACGATCCCCAGGGCGCGATCCCCCAGCCGTAGACGCATGGCCTCGGCCTTCGCGGTCAGTCGCTCGACGACCTCCGGATGCCGGTCCAGGAGATTGTTCGTTTCCCCGATGTCGTCGGCGAGGTTGTAGAGTTCGCTCAGTGGCTCGCCGCGTTTGCGGAAGTGCAGCTTCCATTGCCCGCAGCGGATCGCCTCCAGACTGCCGCCCGCGAAATAGTAGAAGGCCTCGTGCGGGCTGGTGGCCCCGGATTCTCCGCGCAGGAGCGGGGCGATATCCCGGCCGTCGAGGATGCGTTCGGCGGAGACTTCCCCGCCCGCCAGCCGCACAAAGGTCGGCAGGAAATCCATGGAGGTCACCAGCTCGGAGCAGGTGCTCCCAGCCGGGATGGCCGCCGGCCAGCGCATGATGCAGGGCAGCCGCTGGCCGCCCTCCCAGGTCGTGCCCTTGCCGCCGCGCAGCGGCGCGTTGCTGCCGCCCTCGTTGTTGGCCCGCGAGCCGTTGTCCGCGGTGAAGACCACCAGCGTGTTCCCGTCCAGCCCCTGGCGCTTGAGTTCATCGAGCAACACGGCCACCGACCAATCCACATGCTCCACGGCCGCGCCGTAGCGGCCGTTTTGTGAGCGCTTGAGATAGGACTCGGGGGTGTAGATCGGCAGATGCACATACATGTGGGCGAAGTAGAGGAAGAAGGGTTGATCCTTCTTCTCGCGGATGAACCGCACCGCCTCCTCGACATAGCGTTCCGTGAGCGCCGCCTGGTCGGGCTGCTCCTGGATCACCTCGCCGTCGCGCAGCAGCGGCAGGGGCGGGTACTGGTCGGCCAGCGTGTCGGCACCGGCGCCGTTGTAGTTGAGGCCGCAGTCCCGCTGAAGACGATGCAGCCAGCCGGAGCGATTCTTACACTGCCGCCCCATGTCGTTGCTGTAAGGCAGACCGAAGAAGGAGTCGAACCCGTGCCGGGTGGGCAGGAATTCCGGCTGATCGCCGCAGTGCCACTTGCCCACCAGCTTAGTGGCATAGCCCAGATCCCGGAGATAGGAAGCCACCGTTTGTTCCGACGGATTCAGACCCACCGGCTGGCCGGGGAACAGGACGCCCACCCCCTGGAAATCGTCGAATCCGATGCGGCTGGGATAGCAACCGGTCATCATGGCGCCCCGCGAGGGCGAGCAGACGGGACTGGCCATGTAAAAGTCCGTGAAGCGGATGCCTTCAGCCGCCATGCGGTCGAGCGCCGGCGTCCGGTTGAGCGTCGAGCCGTAGCAACCGAGGTCGCCGTAGCCGAGGTCGTCGCAGTTGATGAGGATGATGTTGGGTATCATCGGTGAGGGTGTCTCCAATCGGCCTCTGATTCCATGGGTATAATCTCCGTAATGTCTATGTCTGGCTATTCGGTGACGGTCGTCTTGGACATTCGTTCCGGTTCGGCCGCTTGATCCACGCCGGGCAGGCCTTTCGCGGCGATGCGACGTCCGACTTCGCGCACCAGACGCGC
>CAZZCT010000266.1:0-6776 GCA_964652365.1 uncultured Lentisphaerales bacterium | reverse complement strand
CGTCTGCGGGGGCCTTCCGCTCCCCCTCGCTCATCAACTCTCGCAGTTTAGGGATACTGGTTCCCCGTTGACAAGCCTCTGGCGGACGTTTATAAGGCGTGCACATCAGCGTGGGCCTTGATGACTCGCGACAATGGAACTCGAGACAGAAGGTAGTTCGATGATCTCCCCACACCTGCGAAAACTCCTGCTGCTGGTTCCGGTGCTTATGGCCGCCCTTCTGGGCCGCGCACAGGACGAGTCCGAATCCTACCGCGACCTCGACTCGCGGGACTGCCCGATCCTGGACACGCCCTATCGGACCTTGTCGGCGTTGGACATCGGTTATGTCTTCCCGGCGGCAGCGGACCAGAGCGGGTGGGACGACCTGAGCGTCATCGAAGCGAGCGCCTGGGTACGGGTCTGGACGTGGGAGAACAACGTCGGCGGCGACATCGAGACGCAGTTGAAGTGGGATAGCATGGTGCTGGAAGGTTTTTCCGGCCCAAGCGGCACCGACTCGGCCTACACGCTGACGATGGCGCGCATCTTCCTCCAGTGGTCGCAGCGCTACGTAAACGGCTACGGACTGCAACTCGCCGCGGCGCCCGGCGCCTATACCGGACTCGACGACTTCAGCGGGGATGCCTTCGCCTGTCCGGCCGGCCTGACGTTCAGCAAGGCGTTCTCGCCGGATCTCGCCGCGTTCCTTGGAGCCGACGTCTATCCCGGATTCGACGTGGTCGTCGACCCGCGCGCAGGTCTCCACTATGCGCTCCGCGATAGCGTCGTGCTGCAGGTGGCCTACCCGGAGTCGCGCTTCGAGGTCGCCCCGCTGGAAAGCCTGCGATTCCTGGTCGGGGCGCGCATGCAGCGCTGGCCCGAGTATGCGCTCGGGAGCGAAGACGTTCGCGAGCGGCTGCAGTACGACGAAACGCGCCTCTTCGCCGGACTCGAGTGGAACGTCACGGCTCGCACCCAGATCGCCCTGCAGGGCGGCTATCTGGTTGGACGCACCTTCGCGTTCGAGACCGGATCCGCGGATGTGGAACTGGACGATGCGCCCTTCGCGATGCTGGGCATCCGCGGCCGGTGGTAAACAGCTGTAGGGAAAACAGGAGACGACTGATGATGCGCTTTCTGACCACGCGCTACCTGGCGGGACTGGTGTTGCTGGCGGCCGTGGGGTGCGAACTGGCCGAGACATCGGGCGACGGTCAGAGTTCTGCGACTCCCGGAGACGCAACGACCGTAGACGCCGAATGGGCGGCCATCCAGTGGCACGGCGAGTCGTGCGCCGGGGCGGTTCAGGTGATGAACCTCAGCGCTTCGATCTCGGGCGGCCAGGTGCACTTCTCGTGGGATGCCTGGCACTGGGGCAGCAGCATGGGGCTGGGGCATTTCTTCTGGTGGAACGGCACCACGTGGCAAGGCGGCAAATTCGACTGGATCCGGTCGCCCGGACAGTCCGTCAAGGGGCTCGAGAATATCGAGGGGGGGTACAATGGACTCCACGCGCCCCCGTCCGGCACGCGCGTGGCGTTCGCGTGGACCTCGGAAGACGGCGACGAGCGCAGCAACCTCGCGACCACTACCTGGCCGTGATGCCGCATCCGGCCGACGCCGGCACGGCGGTGGTGCTGAGGTAATGGCACGGCTGGCGTGCCGCAGGTCGGGCGGGTAGGCCCTGTCATCACCCCGTCAACCGGCGCGGGCGACACGAGGTCGCCCCTCCAAGTTGCCGTCATGCCGCTGACGCGGCGAGGGCGCCGCGTCTGCGAGCGCCGCACCTCCTTCCGCCAAAACGAGCATTTGCTGTTGCGTTTGCCACGCCCGCAGCCGTGTGGTAAATTACAGACCAAGATCGTGGTGGACCGTCTGGTCTGCGCCCAGTTGGTTCTCCACGCTCTGGCGAAGTGGGGTTCGCAGCAACAAAGCAACAAGGGGCAAACCGATGAAACGCATCCTCTCAGGGGTCCTGCTTGCGTTGGCGTTGGGGAACGCCGATGCCGCATCCAAGTACGTCGCCAGCAGCGGTGACGACAGCGACGGCAGCACGTGGGCCAAGGCCTACAAGAAGCTGCAATCCGCCATCGATGCCGCCAGCCCCGGCGACACGATCTACGTTAAGGGTGAAACGTTCACCCTCGCGGGACCCAACCCGGCCAACCCGGCCACCGGCAAGCTCTACTGGGGGCCGGCCAAGCGCGACCTGACCATCGTCGGCGGCTATCAGGGCATCGGTCCGGAACCGGGACCGACCACCAACACGGCAACCGTGCTTCTGAACACAGCCATCGCAAGCGTCGACACCAACCGTGTCCTGTACGTGAGTGCCGTGACCAATGGCACGCTGCGCAACATCACCATCCAGGGCGGACGCATCGGGCGCGAGAGCGGATCGACGACGCCTTATATCAACGCCTACGGCGCGGGCGCCTACGTATCCGCATGCGTAAACCTCCGTCTCGAAGGCGTCGCGTTCGTGGGGAATTACTGCCTGGGGTCGCGAGAGCGCGTCTCGGATGGCGGCGGCGCGTATCTCGTGGACAGCAGCGGCCTCGTGAGCAACTGCCAGTTCCAGGCAAACACCGCCATGTCCTTCTACCAGACGACCGGACGGGGGCTGGGCTTGCATATCGCCAACGGCACCTGGACGGTCCGCGACTCGATCATCCGCAACAACATGCCCTACACGGAGGGAGCCTACGGACACACTGTGCAGGGGATCGGGCTCTATGTCAACGGCGGCACGCACACAATCAAGAACTGTGCGATCAGTCGCAACTACGATCCTCCGGACAATACGGCCGCCCAGGGCGACGCCGCCTACGTGGCTGGCGGCACCGTAACGTTCGAGAACTGCACGCTCCTCTGGCACCGCGTCGAGGGCCTGCGTCGTGCCGGGGGAACCGTGACTGTGCGCGACTGCATCATATGGGACTGTGGCGACGACCTGGTGCCGGGTGCCGCACCCGGGATCGCGCTCTCCTACAGCAACGTGGAGGATACCGACACCGGCACGGGTGTCATCCACCTCAACCCCCAGTTTGAACGCGGCCTCTACCTGGCGTCGGCAAGTCCCTGCGTCAACACGGGCAGCACGTCCGCGGCGTCCGCGGGGCTCGGCGCCTACACCACCCGCAGCGACGGCACGGCCGATGCCGGCGCGGTGGACCTCGGGTACCACGCGGCGCCCGGTGCGGCGGCGATGGACCTGTATGTCGCCGTGGGCACGGGCAATGACGGCAATACGGGCGCAAGCCCCGGCGCGGCGCTCAAGTCGATCACCCGCGCGCTGGCCAAAGCCGGCAACGGCACGCGCATCCACGTGGCTGCGGGCAACTACACGTCCGCCACCGAGACGTTCCCCCTGGCCGCGGCCCACAAGTACGGTCTGGAGTTGATCGGCACGGATGCCGCCAAGACGGTCGTCAGCGCGGCCGGCGCAAACCGTCAGGTTATGACGCTGAGCTACTGCTACCCGGGTTCCCGCGTCGAGGGGCTGACGTTAACGCGCGGCAGTTGGAACACCGTCGTTCAGGCCCAGGGTGGCGGGTTGTACCTCTACCACTGCCAGGCGGATGTCGACGACTGCGTGATCACAAATAACTACCTGTATACGTCGACTTGGGCCGACGGCAACTCGCCGTGGGGGTCCAAGGGGGCTGGTGTCTATGCCAGCGCGTCGCAGGGCGCGATCACCGACTGCCTGGTCGCCAACAACCTGGGAGAGGGGTGGTACCCGCTCAACATGTACGGCGGCGGACTCTTTCTCGAGGCCGGGACGTGGACGCTCGACCGCGTGCGCGTGAGCCGCAACACCACGAGCGTCGGCGGCTCTCAATATGGCACGACCAGCGCCTTCGGCGGCGGGCTCTATCTCAACGCCACCTGCACGCTGAGAAACTGCCTGATCGACGGCAACGATGCTAAGAGCACCAGCACGACGGGCAAGGTGCCGCGTGGCGATGCCGCCTATGTAGCCGGCGGCACGGTCGCGTTCGAGAACTGCACGGTCGTGACGAACCACCCGGTCGCCCACGCGCGCGCGGGCGACTCGTATACCGCCGGCCTGGGCATTGAGCGCGCCGGCACCAGCACGGTGAACATCCGTAACTCGATCCTGTGGGGCAACGGCGACGACCTGATCGGCACGATCGCCTTGCTGCGCTACTCGAACATCGAAGACGGCGACGTCGGCGACGGCACCTGCATCTCGGCCAATCCCCAGTTTGTCAGCCTCGCGGCCGGCGACTACCGGCTCACGAAGAGCTCGGCCTCGCTCAACGTGGGCGAGTACCAGTCGTGGATGGCCGGCGCTACGGACCTCGACGGCCGTCCGCGCATCCAGAGCACCTACGTTGACCTCGGTGCGTACGAAACCTGGCTGCCCGGCACGCTGATGCTGTTGCGGTAAGGTCCAGGCCACGCCAGGGAGCGTAGCGGGCGAAATGCGGATGCGTACCGTCACGCACGGTACGCACTGTAGTTGCTATTTGCCTCAGTGTCTGGGGCGTTGAGCAAAGACCGAGCCAGACGGCAGACAGCGCGCCCAACTGACCTGATCGGGGAAGGCGCCTTGCCCCGGTCACAGTGCCGCGGCGGGCGCGCCCACGCAGGCTGGCGGCGGTCCCATGGACCCCCGCGGCGAAACAGGTTCGCGTATTCGCGTGGCGCAGGAGTCAACTTCTGCGTACAATCCGCCCTTTTGGAGATCCCGCCATGGCCGAAAAGTCCCACTGCCTTGAGAACGCCACCCTCTCCGTAACCTGGCACGCGCGCCCGGCGGCGCCCGGCCGCGTCACCCTGCGCGACCTGCGCACCGGCCGCGCGTGGGGACCGGTGCCGTTGCTGGCTTTCGAAGTCTGTAACCGCATGGAAGAGCGTTTCGAGCGCTCCCGCGACCTGAAGGTCATGCTCGTCGAGGCGGGCGAGCAGGAGTTGCACCTCGTGCTGCGCGATGCCGCGCGCGGTGTCACCGCCGGGATCTGGCTGCGGTTGACCGAGTCGGGTGAACTCAGCATCGTCGTGCCCCCGGCCGAAATCGAAGAGGCCAAGGACCAGCTCTACCGGCTCGCAGCCGTGGAGATCCTGCCGCAACTCCTGCAGGCCGGGCCCGACGGCACCCTGCTGGTGCCGGTCAACACCGGCATGCTCTGCACACCGGCCGACAAACCGCGCCTGGCCGACCGGTTCCTGATCTACGGCGAGCAGACGCGCTGGGAGCTGGTCCCGATGATTCCGCTCTGCGGAGTGCAGACACCCACCGGCGGTCTGCTGGCTCTGGCCACCCAGGGCGCGGATGATATGTACTGCGACGTGCGCACCGACGGCCACGGCACGGGCTCCGTCGGCCTCTACCCCATGTTCCGCCAGACGTGGGTCGATCCGGTCGACTGGACCGAACGCGAGGTCCGCATCCAGCCGTTGTCCGCTGGCGACGATCTGACGCTCACGGCCGCCCGGCGGCTGCGGCGGCACGTGCGCGAGGACCTGGGCAAGGCGACCCTGCGCGATCGGGCGGCCGAGTCGCCGGCCGCCGCCTACCAGCAGCAGGCCTACACTATGAAGCTCTTCCATGGCATCCAACGCCAGGGCATCATGATGTACGGCCACGAGAACGGCCCGAACGAATTGCTGTTCCGGCGCACACTCAGCTTCCGCGACGCCGAGGCCGGCCTGCGCCGCCTCAAGGCCGCCGGCCTGGACCGCGTCTACCTGCAGAGCGTCGGCTGGAATCCCAAGGGCCACGACGGCGCCTGGCCCACGGACTTCCCGATCGACCGCCGGTTGGGCGGAGAGTCGGGCCTGCGCGCGTTGATCGACACAGCCAAGGGCCAGGGCTACCAGATCACAACCCACTTGAACTTCGGCATGGCCTGCTTCGCCTCCCCCAACTTCGAACCGGAATGGGTGATCCATGACCTCTGGGGCACCCCTAAGGTCACCGGCGACTGGGGTGGCGGCATCCATGGCACCCATTGGGGGCTGGCCCTGCCCGAGGATCGCGTGGAGGGCCGCCTGCGCGCGCTGCAGCGGCTAGGCTTCAACGGCATGCAGTACTTGGATTTCCAGGGCAACCCGCTCTACCTGAACCACCATCCGCGCCACCGCGGCCCGCGCCGCGACTTCGCGGCCGGTATCCGGCGTTACCAGCAGGCCGCCCGCCGGGTTTTTGGCGCCGTGGAGATCGAGGCCGGCTTCCTGTACTGCGTCACCGAGGCCGATGCCGTCAGCGCCCCCTATTACAACGCCTTCCATCCCTGGCAAGTGGGCCGCCCGGAGTGGCCGGTCAACGCCCTCCTCGACCGGCCAGTGCCCGTCTGGCAACTCGCCTTGCATGACCTGGTTACGCAGGAGCAGCACGGCGTGGGCTGGCGGGAGGCGATGCACGGCGTGCTCTTCGGCCGCGTGATGCGCGACGAGTGGTCGGCCGAAGCGGGCGTCATGCCCGTGCTGGATGACGCGCGCCTGGCCCGGCTCAAGGCGATCTACGACCTGGTGACAATCCGCTTCGGGCACCTGGTCACCGAGGAACTCACCGACTGGCGGCACCTGGCCGAGGGCGTCGAACAGACGCGTTTCGCGGATGGGACCGAGGTGGTGGCCGACTTCCCAGCCCGGCAGTTGCGCGTCAACGGCGTCGAGGTCGCCATGCCGCCGGCACTCGGCGACTAGACCGGTGAGGATCCCGCACAGCCCGTGCGGATGCCGGGCGTCAGGGTTGAGGCGCACGCGCCTATAACTTGAAGTTGTTGTCCGCAGATTTCGCAGACCTTGGTTCATCCCGGAAA
>CAZZCT010000265.1:0-6792 GCA_964652365.1 uncultured Lentisphaerales bacterium | reverse complement strand
CCGAGAGCATGGCATGCGTTTGGGCGTTGAGGCCGACCAGATCCAGCTTGCGATACCGCTCTATCGCGGTCTCGATCGTCGCCTTGAACTCCGGCGACGGCACCAAGGCGTAGGCGCGTGTCATTCCGTCCAGCGCCGTGAATAATTGGCCAACATCGCCGCCGGAGAGATGCCAGTCGACTTTGGCCTCCGAAGTTTCACGATAGCCCACGATGGCGGCGCGTAAGGGAACAAAGAGGTTGGCCACCATGCGCCGGAGCGACTCTTTGTCTGCCGGGTCCTGGGTCCACAGCGCATATTCCACCAACCCGTAGGTATACCCGTTGTGCCCGGCCAGGGTATCCTCGTTGGCGCGCGACTCCGGCAGCTTCGGTCCGAGATAGCCGTCGCTGTTGGCAAGCTGCGGGACGCGGCGCATGATCTCCTTCAGGCTGGCCGGCTCCGGCTGGTGCAACGCCTGCGACAGCAGCGTAAGTCCGTTGATGGTGCGGCCGATCGCGTCGCCCGGAAACGCCTCGAAATTGACGCGCGAGATGCGGTCCCACTGGAAGTAGGGTTCCTGCAGGTGGCGAAACGCCAACTCTGCGCGAGCTTTCAGCAATCCATCAGGAGCAACATCTTCGAAAGCAATTCCTTTCATGACAGGCATAACCTCCACTCCACATACACGCGTTAATAGAACAAACCAAAGAATATTGGCTAACCAAAACAAGTGACTCATCTTCCTCCGAACTTCTGCCGCCAGCCCCCCCTACTGGAGCCGGGGTGCCCTCCCGTGGCGCGGCGTAGCCCGATGGGGCGTAGACAGCACGCCGATCTTACACCGGCCTGCCGCCTACGCGCAAGCGCTACGGAACACTCTAGTTGCCGTCAGGCTACTGATCATGACCATTCCCCGTCGCATGGTTTCCTTTCGTCGCTTTCCATGCGTGGCTGTCACGCTCACCGTGCCCGGCCATGTTGTCACTCCACGTCGACCCGGTAGAACCGGACCCCGGCCTGATCCGGCGGACGATCCGTGTGCACGTTGATCGGTGGGGTTGCCTGCACGTGGCTCGTTACAGACTCGCCAAACCCTGCCGCCAGGTTCGTGGCCGCCAGCACGACATACCACTTGCCCGTCGCGCTCTGCCACGTGATGACGAAACCGTCTGCCTGCATCGCACTGCCTGTGAACGCAAGGCGCGAGTTGCCGTCCTTCGGGGCCGTCCCCGCCAGGTACTCCTGCGCGTTGCCCATTCCATCGCGATCCGGGTCCGCATCGTCGCCACTCACCAACGGATCGGTCAACTCGTCCGTTGTGAAATGGGCCCGTTTCCACTGTTCATAGGGGGTCAGGGATGGGGGGGTGTTCGTCACCGTTCCGTATCGGCAGAAGACGCCGTTGCTGGCCATGTTCATCCACTCGGCCCAGACCCAGTCGGCCGAACGGGCAACGCTTGATATCCGGGCCTCATCCACCCCGCCGCTCAGGAACCACGAGGTGTCATTGCCGTAACTGCCGAACCGCCCAACCTGCGCGCCCAGGTTCGGCGCACGGGTCGGTTCGGTGAACGCCGGCGACAATGCTCCCGCCATTCCGTTGTGGAACAACTGCATCCGGTGGTTCGCCGCCGCCGTCCCGTTGAACACCATGCCCTCATGCGCCCATGTGTTCGCGGTATAGCCGGAATTGAAACCGGTTCCACCGTCGCTCCCGTTGTTCACCTGCCCGTAGGGGATCCCGCTGGCGCCATACAGGCCAAGGAGAATGTCGTTGTTGTAGTCTGTCCCGACGATTCGAGTGAAGAGCCCGACCCTGGCCGTGCCGTCACTCTTGTACCACAGCGTCACCGTGAACGTCTGGGCTCCGTTCAGGTAACTTGCGGGGACTGTGATGTCGGAAGTGCCGTTGAGTGCGGCGCCATGGCCGATCCGGCCTGAACCCGGGGCCGGCGTTCCGGCGCCCGCAACGGCGTGGTTCCGATTTGCGGTCGAGTCGGTCATGGATAGGTTCGCGCCGTTGGTCGCGAAGTGCCACACACCCTGGTATCCCGCCTCCCACACCGCGCCGTTGGTGGTGCAGGGCAACTGGTTGGTCCGGGCCGGATCGCCCCACGTTGCCCAGATCCAACCGCTGCCGTCCGGCGGCAGCGCCGGCAACCGGACCCAGACGTACGAGGGGCCGTTGGTGTTCCACGATTCGATCTCGTAGTCGAGGCTGGCGGTGTCGGTGAGATTGGTCACGAAGCGCAGGTCGTAACCGTTGGTGGAAGTGAGGCCCTGCACCTTGTTGCTGAAGACCAGCAGCACCGGAAAGTTGGTCAACACCTCGGTGCGATTGGTGTAGCCGGCAAAACCGACCCGCATCCACTGCGCGCTGCCGACAGAAACCGTGGCCTGTCCGCTCAACGCACCGGCCGTCGCCGTGACGGTGTACGGGCCGCCGGCAACCGGACCGGCGGTGAACAAACCGCTCGCATCCACGCTGCCGCCGCCGGTCACGCCCCAGCCGAACGCCGGCTGGCTCGCCATCGGATCGCCAAATTGATCCCGCGCCGACGCGGTGAACTGTTGCCGGGCGTTCGGGTGCACGACCACACTGGCCGGGCTGACCTGCGCCGTCGTCGCGGTCTGTTGCACGACCACCGCGACGGTGCTCGTGACGGTCGCGTCAAAAGGGTCGCGGATCACGACCTGCAAATCGTAGTTGCCGGCCGTGGTGAACGTGGCGGTCGCGTGGGTGGCGGCGAGGTTGTTGTTCGGCGTGAAACTGACCGGCGCGGGCGGCGACCCGCCCGCGCTCCACGTGTAGCTCAACGCCGCCGCGCCGGTATCGTCGTCGCCGAGAACGGTCACGGTCGCGGTCGTCCCGGTCACCGTTGCCGGCAAGGCTTGCGCGGCGACGGCGACGGTCGGCGGCGGGTTGGAAATGACGTACGTGCTGACGGTGCCGGGAACGGCAAAGGTGGCATTGGAGGCCGCGTTGTTGTACTCGGCCCAGATCCATGCCGGGGAACGGGGGACGTTGGCGACGCGTAACTCGTCGAAGATGCCCTTGGCAGGTCGCACGAATTGTGACGACACCGCGTTGCCAATGCGGGCGTGACGTCCAAAAACGTAACTGACCGTCGCGTTCCCCGCGGTGCCCGGTGTCCACGTCACGGCGCCGTTGCGGTAGCCGCGCACCGTTGCGTCGGTCTTGGTGTAGGCGATGTGTTGCCATTGGCCATTGACGAGAGACACCCCCTGGCCTGCACCAATGCTGCCCGCCGGTTCGAAGCCGGATCCGTTGCAGTAGGCAAGGTAGTAGTGGCCGGCCCCGTTCGCATCCTCGCTCTGAATGACCCAGCCCTGCGTCGGAACCGTGGCGTGATCGTAGTCGAACAACGCGGCGAGCGCCTGGCCGGCCACCGATGGATTGATCCAACCGGAGATGGTCAAGGACTGGTTGTTCATCGCAGACGAGTGCGGCAGGTCAATGCTGTCCGTCAAGCCGTTGAGTTGCTGGCCGCCACCCACGCGGCCCGCGACCGACGTACTGGTGCCGCCGGTGCCGTGCACACGGTTCGCGGTGGAATCGGCGCGGTCACCCAGATGCCAGACGCCGACGTAACCGGCCGTCCAGACAGCGCCGTTGGTGGTATACGCCGGTCGCTCCGCCACCACCCGGCCCCAGTATGCCGTGATGGTGGTGCTGCCGGTCAGTTCAGGCACCTGCACCCAGACGGACCCGATGCCGTCGGCGTTGGTCCAGACCGGGTTGGTGCCGCTGTCGAACTCGTGCGCCAGCAACAGCCCGCGGTTGTCGACAAACAGCAGGTCGCTGCCGTTCAGGTCGGAGAACTGCGTCCAGGCGAAACCATCGATGTTGGTGCCGATGCGCACGAGTGCGGGGAAG
Organism: uncultured Lentisphaerales bacterium; assembly: GCA_964652365.1. GTDB lineage: Bacteria > Verrucomicrobiota > Kiritimatiellia > RFP12 > CAZZCT01 > CAZZCT01. Next base: position 2,912 of record CAZZCT010000265.1, on the reverse strand, counting down.
TTGGTCAACGTCTCGCCATTCGTGTACCCGCTGAATGTGATCGGCGCCCGATGCACCCACTGCGCCAGGTTCACGACGGAGACGTTGACTGGCGTTGAGGTGGTGGCGATGCCGTCCGTGTCCACGGCCACGGCGGTCAGGGCGTAGTGGCCCGGGATCGCGTTGGTCCAGGAGATCGCGTAGGGCGCACCTGCCACTTCGCCGAGCTTGGTGTTGCCCTGGTAGAATTCGACGCGCGTCACCGCTCCGGAAGCAACCGCCTCGACCAGGACCACGCCCGTGGCGGCGCCGTACACGGGGCTCCGGATCGCCACACTGGGCCGAGGGTTCGTCACTTGGGCCGAAACGGCGTCTGACACCGAACTGAGCACGCCGTTGGTGTACGCCTTGGCCACGAGCGTGTAGTAACCGCCGGGTACGTTCGACCAGATCGTGGAGTACGTCGCCTCCGCCGTGGGTGCTGAAACCGACGTGATCAGGTTGGTTCCATCGAGGAACTCGACCCGGGAGATCGAACCGTCGTTCTGACTGACCATCGCCTCGAGCAGGATACTTCCTGTCCGGGGAACGACAATCGGACCCTCGCGAGGAGCCGTCAGGGAGATGCCTTCGCTGAGGAACATCCACTCGGAGACCGGTCCGCCCGACAGACCGACCTCGATCCCGTTGGTCATCAGGCTGGCCCCCGTCAACACACGGTTGGAGTTGCTGCCGTCGGCGAAACTGACGACATAGCGGGTGGCCGGGTCCAACCCCCTCAACTTGAAGGTCCGGGGTGCAAGGGGCGCCTGCGGCTTGAAGAGGTACGCAACCCCCTTCTTCAGGAGGGGCTTGTAGTACTCGAACGCATACCAACTCGACCCATCCGGCCGACCCGTCAGGTGGTAGATGTCGCCGTCTCGCTGCAACGGCCGGATGCGCTTCTTGTAGACGCCGACAGCCGCCGCCACCGCCTCCTTCTCAGCCGTTGACCAGACCCCGCCGCTGTTGCCGCCATCGGGTGAATCGGTGAACCACTCCGGCGCCCCTTGGGCCCCGGTGCGCCACGAGTACACGGTCCCGGGAACCCCGGCCACCCGGGTCCCCGAACTGCCCATCAGTTGCGCCCCGGGGTACAGGTGCGACGCGTCAAAGAACGCGCGCTGGATATCCGCCAGACCGTAGGTGTCGGTCAGGAACACCTTCACCGCGCGCTGCATCGCCCCGAAATCCTTGATCCGGCCGCCGTTGTTGCAGTTCTCCCACTGAAAGCCGGGCACGTCGTTGGTCAGGCTGGCCAGCATCGAGTAGAACCCCTTGATGCTGTCGTAGCCTGAGTTGTACGGCGCGCCAGCCGTGCCGTCGGACCGCCATACCTGGATGCCGTAGTTGTCGTACAGGTACTTGATGTTCGCGTACGTCTGCGGTCCTGCCAGGTAAAGTCCGGCACGCAGTCCGTTGGCCTTGGCGTAGTCGAACGACGCCTTCATGCCCAACGGCCAATCCGTGGCGTCGTACACCGGCGATGCGCCGCTGACGTTCCAGCCCACGTCGTGCATCGCCTCCTCGAACCCCAACGGCACGATCGAGTCGATGAACGGGTTCCACTTGCTCTGCACCGTGTCCCATGCGCCCGGTGTCTTGGCCACCGTCACGAACGCGTTCCACTGGACCTTCGGATACGACGTGTCATCGCGGATGACCCCAGGCATGCTGTAATCCCACAGGTACTTGCGCAGACTGTTACCCCCATCGTCCCGATCCCCGTTGTACGCACCGATCAACGTCGGCGGCACCGCGAATGTCGACCCGGCGGCGACGGCGTACGTGAAACTCCGCCCGTCCGCGTACCCCGCGGCCTCCAGCAGCGCGTTGGTGGTGGACCCGCCCTGAATGTAGGTGTGGGCCGCACTCCATTCGGTGCCCACGTACATGCCGTGCGCGTTGGTCACCGTCAGCGCGACAAACGGGATGAACGCATGCTCCGGGTGCGTGGGCAGGTCTTTCGTGTACGATCCCGTGATGTTCTCGACGTACAGACCGGTCGCGTCCGGCGTCCATCCATCCGTGTGGACATACCAGGCGGACAGCGGCCCGTCGCCGATCGCCTGGATGTACGCCGATGCCTGGTAACCGATCGTCACCGCCCCGGCGGACATGTTGGTGATGGTCACGGCGTGACGCACAGGGCCACGGCCCGGCCGCGCCCACCACTCGGAGGTCAAACCGAGCGCCACTTCGACACATTGGAACCGCAACGTGACTTTCTGTCCGACGTTGGTATCCAGAGTGCCGTCGACATACTGCCAGGTCAGGTTCGTGGTCACTCCCCCCACCTTCGCCTGGGCCAGCAGCGGGCACTGCACCGGCGTCGGGGTCCAGTTCCACCCTCGCACCGGGTTGTCCAGTTGAACGACGTAGAGTTGGTCGTTCGTGACATCCAACGTCAGCCGGGTGTCCATTGTGTTCAGATTCCACACGGCGGCCTGTGTAACGGTACTCAGGCCCGCAACGCACAATGTGGCCGCCAGAACATATCGTCTCATACCCTCTGCCTCGCTTCCGTGTTCGCACCTTTCCATTCACTCGCCATTCGCGCACCCATCGCCTTGATTCCGTCCTGTTCTACCCTCTAACTTCAAAATACGAGCATCCCTTATGTTCCCCCAGAAACCTTCCAGCCTGTCCGCCGTCTCGTCCACCGTAGCCGTATTCGCGAAGGTGGCAGCCATCGCGAAGGCGGATGTCGTTTCCGGCAACGCTAAAACAATCTGGCGTGCGCCACCGAAGCACCGCACGCCAGACGCGTCACTCAATTTATTTTGGCACGTTAGATTAGCGGAACGTGAAGACCGTGCCGCGCTGTGGCGGAGGGGCGAAGGTCTGCAGCCAGCCGGAGCCTGTTAGCACTGGGCAATTGCCAGAATGGTAGA
>CAZZCT010000264.1:0-6810 GCA_964652365.1 uncultured Lentisphaerales bacterium | reverse complement strand
GCACAGCCGTCCACTATTCCCGCATTCCACCGTTCCAACTCTCGCAGTTTGAGGGCTCGTTGAGGCCATTGCCCCCCGGCTGGGCGCGTGACAGACTGCATACATGGCTAACCGGCCTTGCCGGTCTTCCGACTTTCGAAGCGTTCGGCGTAGACATCCCGCCGGCCGTGAAAGAGGTCGAGGAAGAAGCGGATCCGGTCAGCCAGCGAACTTGCCTTGCTGAGGGGAGCCGAGGGAAACATGCTGGGCGCGGCATGTCGCTGCGCTTCCGGTTCGACCTCAGCCGCACGTTCTCGAACTTCTCGGATGCGTGCCTGGACGCACTCACGTTCAGCATTGAGCGCGGCAAGCCGGGCCTCAAGCTCTGCCAGGACGACGCCTGTAGGCGGCAAAGCAGGCATCGCATGCAGCATGCAAAGCGCCGCCGTGGGACGTGTGGCACGATCGGTGACTGCCAGTCGTCGCTGCAGCCACGGGGCGGTCCCGTAGGTCCCGCCCTACTTGGCTCCAGGCCCGCAGTGCGACGGGATGGGACGGCCCGCTACCAGGCCGGCGGCGCGGCGGGAAGTGCCGGGAAGCAGCGCAGAGACGCAAGGGCGCAACGAAAACACCTTGCGCGCGGCCCGCTACTCGTACCGCAGCGACTCGACCGGATCTTTGCGCGCGGCGCGGCGCGCCGGATAGAGACCGAAGACCAGGCCGGTGGCGATGGCGGCCGTGACCGCCAGCAGGATCAGCATGGGCGAGAAGACTACCGGCAGCCGCAGCGCCGGGCAGATCGCCGCCACGGCCGCCATCGCCACCGCCACGCCGATCAGGCCGCCGGTGACGGAGATTAAGATCGCCTCGCCCAGGAACTGGGCCAGCACGTCGCGCTCGGCGGCGCCCACGGCGCGGCGCACGCCGATTTCGCGCGTGCGCTCGGTCACCGAGGCCAGCATGATGTTCATGATGCCGATGCCGCCGACCAGCAGGGCCACACCGGCGATGCAGAGCGTCAGAATGTCGAGCAGGCGCTGCGATTGCTCCTTCTGCTTGAGCAGTTCGAGGGGCACCACCAGCTGGAAATCCTCCACGCCGCCGTGGGCGGCCTGCACGTTGCGGCGCACCGCCGCGCCGGCCGCATAGAGCAGCTCGGGGGTGGCAAGCTGAACGTGGATCTCGTCGAGCTCGCTGCGCAGATCGAGCATCCGGGTGCGGAACAGCAGGGTGTGCAGCGGGATCAGGATGTCGTAGTTGGCGTCGCGCGCGCCGGTGGCCTCCAGGCCCTTGAGATCCACATCGCGACCGGCCAGCACGCCCACGATGGTGTAGTAGTCGGCGCCCAGCTGCAGGAGTTGGCCGGGCGCGCCGGCCGCACCGAGGCGAGTGCGCACCGCCTGGCCCACCACCGCCACGCGGGCACAGGCCGCATCGTCCGCCGCGTCCAGGAAGCGTCCCTCGGCCAAGGCCAGGTTGTTGACGCCGGCGTAGTCGCCGGCGATGCCGCACACCTGGATCGTGGCGGCGCTCAGCGCTGGAGGCAGGTTGACCTTCAGGTACCGCACGGCGGCGATGCGTGATACGCCGGCAATCGACGTGCGCAGGCGCCGCAGGTCGTCGCGCGTCAGGCCGGGCGAGCCCGCGCGCCGGACCTCGGCCAGCTTCTGCCCCTCGTAGCGGTTGTCCACTACGCGGATCAGGTTGGCGCCGAGGGCCTTGATCTGGTCGGCCTGCTTACGCTTGCTGCCCAGGGAGAAGGAGGACATGGCGATCACGCCCGAAACGGCGATGACGATGCCCAGCATCGTCAGGGCCGTGCGCAGCTTGTGGCCCAGCAGGCCTTCGCGCAAGCCGGTGCCGGCCAGGTCGCGCAGGCGCACACCGGTGTGGGCCGGGGGGTGGGGGTGCGGCTGGCCGGCTGCCGCCGCGGGTGCGGTCGGCCGGGTGGCGGCGGCCAGCCGGCCGGGCTCATCGGTGACGATCCGGCCGTCGCGCATGGCGATCCGCCGTGTGCCCTGGCTGGCCAGGTCGCGGTCGTGTGTGACCATGATCACGGTGTAGCCGCCGGCATTCAGCCCGCGCAGCAGCTCCATGATCTCGCGCCCCGTGGCCGAATCGAGGTTGCCGGTCGGCTCGTCGGCGAACACGAGGTCCGGGGTGTTGATCAGTGCCCGGGCGATCGCCACGCGCTGGCACTGGCCGCCGGAGAGTTCGGCCGGCCGGTGGTCGGCGCGTTCGGCGAGTCCCAGTTGCACTGCCAGGCGGTACGCTGCGGCCAGGCGACTGGGGCGGTCCCAGCCGGCGTAGACCAGCGGCACGGCGATGTTCTCGACGGCGGTCAGGTCGGGCAGCAGGTTGAAGCGCTGGAACACGAAACCGATCCGGCGGTTGCGCAGGCGCGAGAGAGCCGCATCGTCCAGTTGGTCCACGGCGAATCCGCCCAGGCGGTAGCTGCCGGCGGTCGGCCGGTCCAGGCAGCCGAGCAGGTGCATGAGCGTGGACTTGCCCGAGCCCGAACTGCCCTCGATCATCACGAACTCGCCGCGGGCGATGGTCACGGAGACGTCGTCCAGAGCGCGCACGACGGTGGTGCCCATGCGGTAATGGCGCGTCAGTCCACGCGCCTCAAGCAGCGGCTGAACGACCGGACCGCTCATGGCACACCCCCGGCCGCCGGCGCGTTGGTTTCGGACCGCGGGGCTTCCGCCGCCGGCGGCAGGATGATGGAGACGCGGGCCGACATGCCCGGCCGCAGCTCGGGCGAACTGGTGCGCAGCGCCACCGTGCCGTTGTAGGTCACCACGCCCGAGGGGCTCTCCTCGTGCCCGCGCGGCGCCACGTCGTAGCGGTCGCGCCCGACGCCGCCGAGTTCGGCCAGGACGCCCTCGAAGCTCCGGTCGCGCAAGGCCGGCACCTCCACGCGCACGGGCAGGCCCGTGCGGACCCGGTCGATGTCGGCCTCGTGGAGCATCAGGAGCACCTGCATGCGGCCAGGCTGGACCAGGTCGGCGATGCGGTCGAAACGCTGGCGTTCGACGCCCGGTTTGTAGGGCTGCCAGATGCCGCCGGTGCGCCAGTCCTGGAACATGCGGACACGGAAAACACCTGTGGTAGTCGCATACACGGCGCAGCGGGCGAGGTCGTTGCTGACCGCCTGGAGGTCGAAGCGAATCAGGTCGCTCTGCGTCTGCGAGACCGCCAGGTCGGCGTCGGCCCGGGCCAGCCGGCGCTCCATGGCATGCACGGCGCGTGCCAGTTCGCCGCGCAGGCGCGCGACGGTCTGCACCCGTTCGAGTTGTTCCTCCACGCGCGGTGGGGCCGTGCGCAGGCGCAACTGGGTGACGGCCTCCTCGCTGGCGGCGCGGGTGGTGGCCACGCGGCGGCGGGCGCTCTCGACGGCGGCTTCGGAGGCGAAGCCTGACTCGGCCAGGCTGACGGTGCGCTGGAGCGCCTCGGCGGCCTCCTCGAGGTCCAGCTGCCGCAGGTCGCGTTGGATCTCGAGCAGCCGCCGCTGGGGCGCGGAGAGGCCGCGTTCGGTGCGCGACAGCTCCAGCTCGGCCAGGGCCAGCCGGTTGCTGGTGAGGGTCAGGTTATCGGCGAACTCGGCGCGGCTGAACGCCCGACGCTGCACGCGCACGGCGAATTCGGCCTGTTCGGCCTGCAGGTTCAGTTCCAGCTCGGCCAACCGGTCCAGGTAGGCGGCGTCGTTCACGCGCACGAGCAGGTCGCCGGTTTGCACGGCACTGCCATTGGCTGCCATGGCGACGATTTCGCCGCCGGCGCCGAGTTCGACGGGCGCCATGTTGAGTGCCTCGACCAGGCCGCGACCGACCCAGACGGCTTCGGTCGCCGTGCGCGCGGGCGCGTCCCGGCGCGCGTCCGGGGCCGGAGCCGAACGACGCGATTTGACGGCCCACACGGCCAGCGCCAGGGCCAGCAGGGCGGCCGCGGCCCTTCCGGCGCGGCGGCGGGTTCGGCGGTCAGTCACCGGGCACCGCCTCTGCGGCCGGGACCGCGATGCGGGCCACCATGCCGGGCTTGAGCTGGACCCCGCCGGCCGGTTCGACGGTGACGCGGAGGTAGCCGACGGTTTCGCCGAGCGGCTCGCGGGCGGAGTAGAGGCCGCCGGCGGCGGCGGTCTGGCGTCGATCCTCGAACAGGTAGTCCACGCTGACCACGGTGCCGCGCAAGGGGATGTCGGTCACGGCCGGGATCTGCACGCTGACGGCCAGGCCGGGCCGGACGTCGCGGTAGAACCGTTCCGGCAGTTCCGCGCGGATCTCCATGTGCGCGGCGTCGGCGATGCGCACCGGCACCATCGATGAGCCCAGCATGACGCCGGGTTTCACCTTGACGAAGGCGCCGTCGTACCAGGTGCGATTGTAGCGCACCACGCCGTCGCAGGGCGCCTGCAGCGCCAGGTTTGCGCGATAGGTGCGCCGCAGCTCGAGCTGTTTGCGCATATGGTCGGCGTGGCGAACCGCGCGCCAGAGGTCGGTGCGGGCGCGGAAGCCATCGGCCTCGGCTTTCAGCGTGGCGGTGTGCAGGGTTAGGGCCGCCTGGGTGTGAGCGTCACGCGCGCGGGCCACCAGCAGGGGGTCGGGCCCCTCCTCCAGTTCGGCCAAGCGCAGACGCGCCTGTTCATCCTGCAGCCGGGCGCGTTGCAGGGCGCGTTCCGCGGAGAGCCGTTCCTGCGGCGCGCGCAGTTCGGCCGGCCGGCGCTGGATGGTCTCCAAGTCGCGCTGCATGGCGGCCAGGTGGATGGCGGCCAGTTGGGCTTGCAGTCGGGCCTCGATCAGGGCCGGTTCATCGGTGGCCGCGCGGGCGCGCAACCAGTCCAGTTCGGCGATGCGTACGGCATTGCTCTGAATGGCCAGCTGGAAGGCGGTCTGGCTCGCCGCCAGCGCCAGGCTCTCCTCCTGGGCCTCGCGGTTACTGCGCGCCTCGGCCAGGCGCTGCTCCCATTCGTTGATCTGTTCGAGGATCTCCTTTTCGTCGAGGCGCGCCACGACGGTGCCGCCGGTCACCACGCTGTCCTCGGCGATCAGCCAGGCCACCTTCTGCCAGCCATGGATGCGCTTGAGTGTGGCATCGGTCATGCGGGCCGGCACCAGTTCGCCGGACGTCTCGAAGAGCGCATTGGTGAAGGTGGTCGGACCGTCGGTGGCCACGGGCAGCGGATCGGACGACACCCGGTGGCCGAGCCAGTTGGTCTCACTGAGCACGAACCACCCGTCCACAACCGTGCCGGACACGGGCGTCATGCGGCCATCGATCACCAGGCAGGCGTTGCCGCCGCGACGGAAGACGCGATCGGCCGCCACGGCGGGCGCCGCCAGGGGCTGCCGGGCCGTGAGTTCGCACTCGGCGTGCATGCCCAGCGACATCCAGGGCGCGCGCACGTCCGGCCGGATGGTCACGTCGTAGACCTTGAGGCCGCTCTCGGCGTCGCCCCCCCATTGCATTTCGGTCTTTTCGGTGCGGTCGCGGGCGTGCTCGCCGATGGCTACGACCCGGCCGGTTGACGGCTGGTCCAGGCGTCCGACGAAGCGGATCTCGACCGGGTCGCCGACCTCGAAGAAGCGGCGCAGCGACTCGTCGAACGCGCCCTTGAGCGCCAGGGTCTCGACCTGCGGCATGGCCGCGAAGGCGAAGTTGCGCCACATGCGGTCGCCGCCGGCCAGGATGCGGCGTCGGAACTCGCGGAGGTAGCTGAAGTACCCGCTGATCGGCGCCCGCAGGCGGGTGTTTCCGAGGGCTTCAACCTGTTCGCCGATCTGGCGGTCCAGCATGGCAGTGCGGGCCTCGGCGGCCTGCTGGCGGAGGGCCGTGATGCGCCGCGTGTCTTCCCTCTGGCGCGTGAGATTGGCCGCCTCCAACTGCAGGTTGGTGATGGCGCGTGCGGCCTGCTCCAGCTCGTCGTCCGTCACGGGCCGTCGGGCCAGCGCCAGCAGGGCGGCGGTCCGGTCGACGCGCGCCTGCGCCTCCTGATGGGCGGCCTGCAGCTTCTCGAAGGCGGCCGGGGCGATCAGCTTGTCGGCCAGGCGCCGGGCGGCGCGCTGCAGGTCGTTGCTGGTGGCCCCGGCGGCGAGCTCTTCGACCCGCAGGGCGCCGGTCGCCAACGCGACCTCGTCGGGGTCGGGCAGTGACCGCAGCCGTTCCTGCCGCGCCATCTCGACCGCCAGGCGGTCGCGCACGCCCTGCAAACGGTCGTCAAGGTCCATCAGCCGGTTGTCGGCCTCGGTTTCGTTCGCGCGCAGTTCAGCCGCGCCGATGCACTGCTGCTGAAGCAGGCGCAGGAGGGCATTCGAGGGGCCGGTCGGGTCAAACCAGACGATGGGTTGCTGCTGTTCGACCCAGGCGCCATCGGCCACAATTTCCGTGATCTGGGGCCAGTGCAGAGGGTTGCTGATGGTCTGGGATTCGGCGGCCTGGGCGGTTGTGAGGATGCGTACGCGGCAGGGCACCTGGCGCATGGCGATCACGTCGTCGTCGGGCGCGGCCGAGGCGGCGGTGACGGCTGCCGCCAGCAACAGGGCCAGGATGGCTGGCCGGCGGGATCTCGCCGCAGTTCCAGCAGAACTCGGTGCGGCTCGCGGGGACGCTCGCCCTCCATGGGTGTTCCTGCCCGGTTGCCGCGCCCCGGGAGGGCGAGTGTCCCCGCGAGCCGCGTCTGTCACATGGTGCTGCAAATGCATCGACTGTCTAATGAGGTTTCACCTCGTTCAAGTGGGCTGCCGCCCGCCAACCTGAGCGGTTATGAGCGTAGCACGCAGCATGGCGGATGTCTTGCGCAATCACGCGACTCTGGAAGTCGAAGGCATCAAC
>CAZZCT010000263.1:0-6846 GCA_964652365.1 uncultured Lentisphaerales bacterium | reverse complement strand
GCAACTTCGGCCCGTTTCGCTTCCCTCGCGCATCAACTCTCGCAATACAGGGGCGCCCTGATATACGGCTAAGCACATGACGAAGCCGTGGCGATCACGCTGGGGCGGTTCATTCGGAACTGGTCCTTGCCCCGCCGGTCGGTTTCTGCGAGACTTCCCATGGTTCTTGTGCGGCGCGCCGTCTTCTTCTCGGGTGGGAGGGGACGCAATCGGCTGCCAGGTTTGGTTGTTCGGATTGGTGCGGCGCCAGCTAACAGGAACCGGGGAGGAACCCATGAATGTGAGCAGCCATTCGGTCGTGACCGCAATTTTCGTGGCGATCGCAGCGCTGGCGGCGTCGGCCGCACCGGCGGTCAAACAGCCGCCGCCGTTCGCCTCGTGGGATTTCTCGCAAGCCAAGTCGCTGCCGTATCAGACCAGCGACCAGACGCTGTTTGAGAACGTGCGCATCGACGGCAAGCCCAATGTCGTCGTCATGCAGGCGTCTTCGCGGGGTCTTGTGCCGATCCAGCGCAGCGCGATCAACACCGTGACCATCCCCTTCGGCACGATCACGGTCGACGGCGTCCGTTCGGATTGGAGGCATATCGCGCCGGTGGTTCAAGATCCTGCGGCGGACAAGAAGTCTGAGTATGGCCAGTGGTTGGGGACAGACTTGGCGAACGTCTACCTGGCACGCGATGACGAGTATCTCTATTTCCTGATGACCTTGCATGACGGACAACCGGTTACGGTCCCGCAAACACTCTATGTCGTCGAGTTCCAGCAGTACCTTCACCAGATCCACACGCCGGGAGACCTGGCGGCCTATGTCAGTTACACGGAGAACCACGGGTGGACGGTCTTCGTTGGCAGTCGCGGGCCGGGCGGAGCCGTGGCTCTGTACCTGTCGGATCACGTGGGTATCGGCCTGGGAGCAATCGAGTGGAAGGTGCCGATCGCGAGTATGCAGTTCCCGGCCAACACGCCGTATCCCTATGCCAGCGTGACTCCGCCGCCGCCCGGCATCGAAAACCAGTTCCTCCGCGCATATATCCATCCCGGTCCGCACCCCGAGCCGCCGCCGATTTCAGACTTGAATGATGCCCTCAGCCGGCCGATGATCGTGGGGTTCTACGACGGTACGGCTCCTTGACCCGCCCTGTGTCCTGCCCGGCGAGTCGAGGGGAGGAGAGATACCAAGCATGCGGCAGGATCGCGCAGACGATACCACGCCCCGGACGATTACGCCTCCTCCCGGCAATCGCTGGATGATCGCCATCGCCGGCACCGCCTTGCAGGTGTGCCTGGGCACGGCTTACGCCTGGAGCTATTTCCAGAAGCCGCTGGCTGAGGCCTTCCACTGGTCTAACAGCCTTACGGCCTGGGCCTTCTGCTTGGCCATCTGTTCGCTCGGTCTGAGCGCCGCCTGGGGCGGGACCAAGCTGGCAACCATCGGCCCCACCCGGCTGGCCATGGCCGGCGGTGCGCTCTTCGGCCTCGGCTACCTGCTGGGGGCCGTGGCGCTGCATCTGCGTTCGCCCACACTGCTCTTCCTCGGCTACGGCGTAGTCGGCGGTTGCGGCCTGGGACTCGGCTACGTGACGCCCGTGGCGACCGTGGCCAAGTGGTTTCCGGATCGTAAGGGCTTTGCCACCGGCCTGGTCGTGATGGGATTCGGTCTCGGCGCCTTGGCCATGTCCAAGGTCTTCGCCCCCCTGGCCTATAACCACTTCAAGTCCGGCACCGTCCTGGTCTACGCCGTCGAGAACGGTGTGCAGGTCCTGCAGAACCCCGAGGCGCTCCAGACGATCCTGGCCAAGCTCTTTGCCGTGTTGGGCGCGGTCTTCCTGGTGCTCACCGTGCCGCTCGGCGCGCTCCTGCGCAACCCGCCTCCGGGCTATGCGCCGGCCGGGTGGCGGCCGCCCGCGCCGACCGCCGCGGACACGGCGGCGAGGCGCGGGCCGGAATCGGCCTGGGCCTGCATTGGTTCGCGTCGTTTTGTGCTGATGTGGATCGTCTTCTTCTGCAACATCACGGCCGGAATCGCCATCATCGGGTTTCAATCACCGCTCTTTCAGGATCTCTGGAAGCGTATGGACCCGACGCGGTCTCCGCCCCAGTTGGCCGCCTACGGTGCCAACCTGATCGCCGTGACGTCGCTCTTCAACGGGCTGGGCCGCTTCTTTTGGGGCGGCCTGTCCGACCGCATTGGCCGTTCGCGAACCTTCACGATCATGCTCGGCAGCCAAATTCTGGTCTTCGTGGCGCTGGCCTTCCTGGGCAACCCGTGGCTCTTCGCCCTCGCGCTCTGCTACGTCCTGCTGTGTTACGGTGGCGGGTTCGGCACCATGCCGGCCTTTGTGCTGGACCGGTTCGGCAGTCGCCTGATGCCGGTGGTCTACGGCGCAATCCTGACCGCCTGGTCCGCGGCCGGCATCGTCGGCCCGCAGTTGGTGGCGCGCATCAAGGACCACGCGCCGGCCGACGCCTCGCGCCTCACGTTCCTGGCTGGCGCCGGCCTACTGACGGTCGGCTGTGTGCTTTCATTCTTCACCCGCGACGCGCGCATTGCCGTCCCACCCCCGCCAAAATGATGGACCCGCCGACCGGCACCGGCCCCTCCAAATCCACCGCGTCGGCTAACCGTTCGCCGCCCGTCCGGCGCCGCCGCGTGGAGCGGATCGTGGCCATCGTGGTGCTGGCCGCGGCCGTCTGGGCGCTCGGAGAGCTGCTCTGGAGCTGCTATTGCGCCTTCCTGTCCGGCAAGTTTTTTTATAACGACTATGCCCGCTACACGCAGATGATTCGCAACTGCGTCTTGGGCCAGCCATTCCAGTACACGCCCACCGACAACTACCTCGCCGTTCACCTGTCGTTCACGCTGGCCCTGCTGGGCCCGCTGTTTCTGCTCTGGGACCACGCCTTCCTGCTGTCGCTGGTCCAGTGGCTGTCGCTGGCCGGCGGCTTCGGACTGCTGGCGTTCTGCCTGCGGCGCCAGCGCGTGCCGCCGGTGATGGCGGCGGCAATCCTCTTCTTCTGGGCGGCCTATCCCGTCACCCAGGGGCTGATGCTCGACGAATTTCACACGGTCGGTCTGTACTACCTGCTGGTCCCCTGGCTCTACTGCCAGATCCTGGTCAACCGTTCCTGGGCCTGGCTGCCGTGCGTCCTGATTCTGGGGGTGCGCGAGGACGCGGCGCTCTTCCTGTTGCCGCCCCTGTTCTACTTCGCGCGCCGCGACCGGTGGCGCGGCGGGTACGTCCTCCTGGCCACCGCGGTGGCCTACTGCGTGGTGGCCATCTTCGTACTCTACCCGGCGATCAACGGCGCATCGCTCTTCGCCTTTCGGTCCGAGTACATGCGCACCGAAGCGCCGGCCGGGCCGGCCCTGCCGCGCCGCCTGTTCGGGCTGAGCCTGATGCTGCTCCCGCTGCTGACCGGAGCACCCGTCCGCTGGCTCTGGCCCGTGGCCCTGGTGCTGCTGGGCGGCCTGTTGCCGGCCATGCTGAGCGGTCATCCGCGCCAGCAGATGTTGCGCACGATTTACGCCGGTCCTGTGCTGGTCTGGATTCCGGTGGTGCTGATCGAGGCCTGGACCGCCTGGCGCCGGAATGTGCCCGCGCTACCAGCACGTGGCCGGCGCGCCTGGGCGCCGCTGGTGCAGGCCGTGCTGCTGACCACCGCCGTCTGCGTGCTCCACCGGTACACGGGATTCGTCCGTTTCGGCTTCTTCCACCATCTGGCCTGCTACCGCCACCCCTCGGCCATGCACCGGTACGCGGCCCAGCTCGAGGCAGCCATCCCCAAGGAGCGGGTGCTCCTGACCGACATGCTGCTGGCCGCCCACTCCTCAGCCCGGGCCGGCGTCTACGACTGGGATCACTTCGACCCGGCCCGCTTCCATTACGACACGGTTCTGACGACCCTGGCCAAACTCCCGCACCGCCTCAACGGCGCCGTGCTCGAGGAGGTGCGCCGCGGCACCCTGGGCGTGGCACACACTGACGGCCTGTTCGTGACCCTCTGCCGCCGTGCCGCCACGAATGACAACCAGGCCCTGATTGCGAGCCTGTCGCACCGCCACACGCTGATCGCCGCCACCCACAAGCACGCCGGCGAAGACCGGCCCACCGCGCACGGGTTCGCGCGCTACTGGCACGGCAATACCCGCCAGATTCCCGTGACCCTCAGCTTCGGTTCAAAACAGCACCTCCCAGCCGGCCGCCACGTCGCGCGCCTGCACTACACCGCCCGGGCCCCGCGACGCGATAGGTCCGGCTCGTGGGGCCGTTTCACGCTGCACCACCCCGGGTCCGGCGATCCGCCACTAGCCCAGATTGATGTGCCTCGCCGGGAAGAAGCGCCCGCGCCCGCGCTGCAGACGCTCGACCTCGAATTGGTGCTGACCGACGCAACCCCGGTCGAGTTCCGTGTGACGGGCGAGGCCGCCGAACTCTGGCTCCATCACGTCGAATGGCTGGAGCAGCCCGCAGCACCCCCCGCAGCACCGTAGGAGCCGGCTGGACTGCGTGGTCCCGACCGCACTTACGGTGACCTTGGCGCGCTTGGCGGCTTGGCGGCTCGTCTTCCTGTCCGTTGCGGAAACAGCCCGCAGCGCAGAAGCCCCCAGCGGGCTAGGCGGAACCGCACGGCCGTGGCCAGACAGCCGCAGCCGTAGACCACGCTGCGCCGGAAGTTGATCGATGACGCCTCGGCAAAGTAGACCGTCGGGCAGCTGACCTCGGCGATCGTGGCGCCCCGCCAGAGGATCTCAGCCAGCATCTGCGCGTCGAAGACGAAATCGTCCGAGTTGGCGTCGAGCGGCAGCGACTCGATCAGCCCCCGCGAAAAAGCCCGGTAACCGGTGTGGTACTCCGAGAGCTTGGCGCCCATCAGCAGGTTCATGGACGCGGTCAGAAGCCGGTTGGCAATGTATTTCCACCACGGCATGCCGCCGTGCAACGCCGACCCTCCCAGGATGCGCGAGCCCAGCACGCAGGTGTAGAGCCCGTTGCCGATCAGGGCCGTCAGGGCCGGAATCAGGCGCGGGGTGTACTGGTAGTCCGGGTGCACCATGATCACGATGTCGGCGCCCGCGGCCAGGGCCAGCCGATAGCAGGTCTTCTGGTTCCCGCCATAGCCGCGATTACGGGGGTGGACCTCGACTTGCACACCCGGCAGGGTGCGCGCCAGCTCCACGGTGGCGTCGCGGCTGGCATCGTCAACCACGATGACGTGGTCCACGACGCCCTGGGCCATGACCTCCTGATGGGTCTGCTCCAGGGTCTTGGCCGCGTTGTAGGCCGGCATGACGACGACCACTTTGTGTCCGTTGAACATAGTCCCCACCCGCGCCGTTTCACCACCAACCGCAGTCCGCATGATAGCCGACCGTGCCGGAATGTGGAAGCCGCGAGGCGGGTACGATTCCAGTTGAGACGCCTGCAAACCCTGCGTTTTGCGCAAGCGGAGGGTTCCGGGTGCGATTCCCGCCTGAACCCGGACACCCTGAACCCTGTTTCCCGGCTTGCCGTCGCCGCCCTTTTGGTGGATAACATCCCGCATGTCGCGCTTCATCATCCGTGGCGGCCGCCGGCTCTCGGGCGTGCACCAGACCCCCGGCAATAAGAACGCCGCGCTGCCCATGCTCGCGGCCAGCCTGCTGACCGACGAACCGGTCACACTGGACAACCTGCCGTTGATCGACGACGTGCGCGTCATGCTGGCCCTGCTGGCCGCGCTGGGCGTGGACGTGCAGCTCGACGAAGCCGCGCGCCGGGTGCGCGTGCACGCGCAACGGGTGCGCACGACGCGTCTCGACAAGGCCCTCTGCGGCAAAGTGCGCTCCTCAATCCTGTTCGCAGGCCCGCTGCTGGCCCGCTGCGGCTCAGCCACGATCTACCCGCCCGGCGGCGACGTGATCGGCCGGCGGCGCGTCGACACCCATATCGAGGGCCTGCGCCGGTTGGGCGCCGCCGCCCGCGTCCAGGGCCCCTACGCCTTCAAGGCCAGACAGCTGCTCGGGGCCTACGTGCTGCTCGACGAGGCCAGTGTCACGGCCACCGAGAATCTGGTCATGGCCGCCACGTTGGCCAAGGGCCGCACCACCCTCTACAACGCCGCCTGCGAACCGCACGTGCAGGACCTCTGTCGCATGCTCAATGCCATGGGCGCGCAGGTCGGGGGCATCGGCACCAACCTGCTGACCATCGACGGCGTCGAGCGGCTAGGCGGCGTGACGCATCGCCTCGGCCCGGACTTCATCGATACGGGCAGTTTCCTGGCAGCCGCGCTGGTGACCGGCGGCGAACTGACGGTCGAAGGCGTCGCCGCGGACGATTTCGCGGTCCTGGAACGACCCTTCCGCCGCTTCGGCGTGCGCTGGACCCTGACGGGCCAGACGCTGACCCTGCCGGGCGGCCAGAAACTGCGCACCGCCTACGACCTGGGCGATGCCATCCCGAAGATCGAAGACGGAGCCTGGCCGGCCTTTCCCTCGGATCTCATGAGCGTGCTGATCGTGCTGGCCACGCAGACCCGCGGCACGACGCTCTTTTTCGAGAAGATGTTCGAGAGCCGGCTCTATTTCGTGGACCATCTGATCGGCATGGGCGCCCGCATCGTGCCGTGCGATCCGCACCGCGTGGTGGTTTCGGGACCCAGCCCCCTGCACGGCACGCGCGTCGCCAGTCCCGATATCCGGGCCGGCATGGCGCTGCTGGTGGCGGCCCTCGCCGCGCGCGGCACCAGCACGATCCTCAACGCCGAGAGCATCGACCGCGGCTACGCCGGCGTGGAGTCCGCGCTACGCTCGCTGGGCGCCGAGCTCGACCGCGTACCCGACCCCTGAGCGGAGTAGGGACG
>CAZZCT010000262.1:0-6917 GCA_964652365.1 uncultured Lentisphaerales bacterium | reverse complement strand
TGCCGAATTCCGGGGTGATGGCCAGGCCGCTCCAGCCGATCTCGCCCAGCCCGGCGGCCACGGCGGCATGGATGTGCGAGAGGTCGGGGGCGAAGAGGCTCGGGATGCCCTCGTACTCCCGGTAGCGCCAGATGTTCGAACTGGCCACGGCAATCGTGGCCTGCCCTGCGTCGCTGAGCAACCGGGCCACCCGGTAGGCTGTCCGATCCAGCAGGGCATTCTGATCCATCCACCCTCCGGGGCCGTGATCCTGCGGGGTCGGTTCGCCGCCCAGCTCCATCCAGGTGTCGAGGATATAAAGGGCGCCGACAATGACCGTCTTCGCCTCGGGCAGGACGGCCTGCGGGCTCAGCAGATAGGGGGCGTTCTGCCAGCGCTCGACCGGGGCGAAGCCAACCAGATCCATACCGGCGTTGAGCATCTCGGCGCGCAGGCGCTCGGTCAGCAGTCGATCAGTCATGGTCGCTCCCGTGTTTGGCCAGCCATCAACTGGACTGGCACGCCGAAAGATGCGTCGTCGTAGAAGTTGTTGCCGGTTGCCTCGAGTGATCGTCGCCGAAATTCCTGCAGGCTAGGGAAGCTTGGGCGGCGCGGGAGCAGGAAGCGGATCCTCATCGGGGTGTTCATCGTCGCGGTTCGCTGTCCTCGCGGTTCCCAAGTGGTGCGTGAGCCAGCCAGACTTCCAGCGCGGCCAGCCCGTTGCCACTGGACATGCCGGTGTCGACCTGGCCGGTGTACTGCGGGCCGTTCCAGTACCTGCCATCGCGCTGATCGATGGCATGGACCGCCGCCCATGATCTGCACCGACTTGCCGGCGTCCAGGATCCGCTTGTAGAGCGGGAACCAGCGTTCGTGGGCGCCGCCTTCGATGCCCGCCTGCGGCGTCCACTCAATGGCCCGCAGGGAGTCGATCGCCAGCAGATGGTCGAGATGGCAGATGCACTGGGTGCCGTCCAGATGGTAGATGGCGTGATCGAGCCAGGCACACTGTTCGGCCAACGCTGGCTTGACGAAGTCGCGGAACATCTCCGGCGAGAACATGGCGCAGGCGTCGCACTGCACCTTGGCCGTCTTGCCCGGCCCCCAGATCCGGAAGGCGCCAAAGGCGGAGCTGCCGCCTCGCGATTGGCTGTCATTCTTTCTCATTGCACGCGCACAACAACCGGAATGTCCACGTAATGCAACCCCGCCAGCGGCTCGTTGTCCTTGCCGGTCGAACACACCCCAAGGTTGCCAGCCTGGGTCACGATGCGGACGGCCGTCGTGTACTCCCCGGGCTCCGGCGCACCGAGGAACTCAACCGCGAAGGTTTCCTTCTCTGGCTGCTCCCCTCCGAGCAGACCTGGCTGTCCGTCGGTGCCGACGAGCAGGAGCCCGCCGTCGGGGCCAGGGTGCTCACCCCTGAGCCGGAACAACCCCGCGTCCTTGCCGACCAGCACGACGCCGTTGCTGTCGTTCTCTTGGAGGTCCGGGCGTTTCGCGTCGGGGATCGTGACACGGGCCGCGCCGTAGAGAACCGTGGAGAGGGTCTTTCCGGCGGCGGTCACCACCGCCTTCTGGCCATTGTACACCGTGCGGGTCGGCGAGGCGGCCCCGGCGCCCTTGCCAACCAGCCCCAGGTCAACGGGGCCAACGGGGTCAATGGTCAGAGTGGGTCGGATGAAGCGGACCGGCTCGAGCCGCGTCAGCCGGACGTTCGGCTCGCCGACCGGAAAACTGCGCAACGCCAGGTCGCGGACGCCGACCACGTCTAGCTTTGGCTGGCGCACCCCGGCGAAGGCGACGGGCTGCGTTTCGTTGCCTTCGACCTTGGCGCCGAACGTGTCGGCGAACAGGCCAGATCCCTTCGTGCTGGGATTGGTCAGGAAGAACGACAGGTTGCCGGCCTTTTCGCCGGTCGTCTGGACGGTGCCGGCGACCTGGTACACGGTGCCTGGGCGGGGATTCCGCGGCCCGCCGATCTCGGCGTTCCAGCGCTGGTCGAAGGGCTGCAGGATGGCGAAGTATTCGCCCGGCTCGGCCGGCGGCGCGGCGGTCACCGGCAACAGATAGTCGTCGGTCGGCTCGAACGGCGCGTACACGCCCTCGCGCCAGATGAAGGCCAGCTCGCCCCAGAACTCGCCAATCAGCTCGTAGCAATATTGGCCTTCGCGCTGCCCCGACAGCCTCAGCGTTGGCGCGGGCTGATGTGCCGCCGCTATGCGCACCAGCGGCTTGTCGGTAACCAGGCCGATCGTCCCGGCGATCAGCGTGACCGGCTTGCCCGTGGTCCCTTCCACGTTCCCCCCGATGGCCGGCTTCTCCTGCTTGCGGTTCCGCGGGCCGATCTCGACGACCGCCAGGTCCGGCTCCACCTTGGCTGCGATGATCGCAACACCGTCCGGCAGTGCGTTGAGGCGCAGGTGCGCGGCGCTGGCGTCCGGCTTCGGGAAGAGGCAATAGCCGCGCACCTCGTTATCGAGGCCAATGGCGTCGCCGTTGTCGGCAACGCCGGTCCAGTCGTGGAGATGCCCGTTACCCGCCTTGACGGTCGGGGTCTTCCAGGCGCGGGCGTAGTGCAGGACGGGTTTGCCGCGTTTCGGGAACTCGACCAACTTCGAGCCGTAGTCGGTTTCGAGATACTTGAAGACCGCACCGTCGGCGGCCTTGAGATAGCTCATCACGCCGTCCTCCCACGCTTCCGGAAAAGACGGGCGCAGGCCGCGTCCGCTGCAAAGCTGGATTTTGGCGAACCAATGCTGCTTCTCCGGCGTGTCGAGCTTGGCTTCCGGACTGCTGTTCTGGTGCGGCCATTCGGTGGTGGCGATGGTGCCGATGCGCTCGGAGACCTCCTCGGCGAGATGGTAGTAGCGTTCGCCGCCGTAGCTCCACGGGTTGACCCGTTGGGAGATCTGGATCGAGGTGTCGCGATAGAGATAGCCGAGAATGGGATGCGTGTTGGCCGCTTTGTGCCGCTCCCACCCCTGCGACCAGACCAGATCGTAAAAGAGGGCATAGTCGGCACACAACCCCATGACCGCCAACTCGTTGAGAAATTCGCTGCCGATGAACTGGTCGCGCTTGAGCGCCCGCGCGCCGCGGAAGAACTTCAGCGCCCCCTCGTAGCTGCTCATCCCGTCCACGGCTCGCCCGCGCCCGTCAAAGGCCATCTGGTGGGTGGTGTCCATGTAGAGGCTCATGTCGAGCTGGGCGAAGACGTGCTGGTAAGTGCGCAGCATGTGCTCGCGATAGGGGGTGTAGGCGAGCGTGTTGCCGCTGTACTCGACCGGCGTCTGGCCCACCGGGCAGATTGTCGGCAAGGCGGCGAAGCCCTTAACGATCTCGCGCACGTCGGGATCGATGACCTGGTTCCAGTGGCCCCAGTTGTAGTGCGGATTGGTGTAGCCGGAGACGCGGAAGCCAGCGGCGGTCGCCGCCCGGATGTCGGAAGCAGTCTCTGCAGAGAAGTTGTTGTCCCAGTAGTAGGCGTCGTGCGTCTTGGCGTCCTTGGTGTTGGTCAGCGTGCGCCAGGATTGCGGCAGCCAGATCAGGATACGGCGACGGACTTCCGGCGGGAAAGTCGCCTCCATCGAGGTTACCCAGGTGCGGCTGATGCCATTGGCGAAGATGACCAGCGAAATCTCCTCACGCCAGGGGGCCCGGCCATCGGCGTACCCGCGCCGCTTGAGCGCGTCGGCGAACGGCGTGGCCGCTGCCGTCCAGCCGCCGTCGAAGACGTTGACCCGCCAGACCCCCGACTCGGCCCGCCGATTGTCGTCATAGGGCGGCATCTCATAGGTTGCGTAGGCGTTGCCCTTGCCCTGTTCGATCAGGTACTTGGATCGCGGCACATCGTCCTCGGCCCAGACGGCAAAGCTGGCCGACGGATCGTCCGCCGCCGCCTGCACCGTCACCGCCGCCGGCCACAGGCCCCCTTTGAGGCCGAGACGTTTGCCCATGGTCATGTTCGACCACTCGAGCACCATCCCCGGGCGTCCCTCCTTGCTCGTGAGGTCGATGACCTGCCGCAGGCCGGAGGAGGCGGTGGTGTAGTTGATCGAACGCGTCATCAGCCCGGCATAGGCGAATGCCGAACCCACCACCAGCGTATCCGAGCTGCGCCCGGTGGTCTTGACCAGCAGATGGCCGGTCTTCGGCTCGACCGACACGGTCACGGTCAGCTCTGCTCCGGGGAACTGCCGCTGCGCCTTGCCCTGCGGAGCAGCCACCAGCCCCTTGAATGTCGCCGCCACGCTGTCCCGCCCCTGTTCGGCGACGGTCACCGCAGCCCGGCCCTCGCCCTCCGTCGTCGGATAGATCCAGTACGGTTCGGTCTTCGGCTGGTCGGCGACGTAGAGCGCCGTGCGTTGCCCGACAGGAAGCTCGGGGTCGAGCGCCACGTCAATCATCGTGAGCTTCCGGAGCTTGTTGTGCAGATACACCAGCGTCCCGCCCTCGAACCGGGCGTCGTAGCGCCGGGTCTCGACCGTGATAGCGCCCGTGGCCGGGTCCGCCGCTACCTTCGCCTGCGCCGCGGTCCCCGCAAGTCCCAGACAGAGCAGCACGCAACCTGCCATCCCGATCATGCGCCGCCGATTTCCGTTCCAGTGGTTGGTCTTCATCTCTAAGTTCTCTTTCGTCTTCACCCTTCCGCCTCCGCGATTTCCCGGAATGCCCGGCGGACGACGTCGAGGTCTGCGGCGTAGCGAGGGTGCGGGCGAAAATCGGGTGGCGTGCCCCAGGCATAGCCGAAGAAGTCGCAGCCCTTGTCGTACCACTCGCGCCAACTGCCGGGATCGCACTCGCCATCGCGCTGGCGACCGGTGATGGTGGTCATGACCCGCTGCTCCGGGCGGCGGACGGCCAGCAACCAGTCAACCACGTCGCGTCGCGAGCACTCGGCGAAAAGCCCGTCGCTCTCGTTGAGCATCGGGTGATTCACCCAAACGGTCTCGGCCGGCGCCCAGTAGGGGACGTTGAAGAGAATCTTCGTTCCAGGCGAGGTCTCCTTCACCGCCTCGCGCAGGCGATAGAACTGCTCGGCCAGCACGGCGCGTTTGTAGGCCATCCGCTCGTCGGGCGTGATCTCCGCCGCACGGCCGGGCATGGGGTGTCCGACGATGCGCTGGAAGGGCGCCCGGACATAATCAGCGGGAATGACGGGGTCTTCGTTCGGCACCAAGCCGCCGTAGCCGAACCAGTCGAACAGCAGCCAGTCGACCGGGAACATGCCAAGGAACTCGCGCACCCGGGCGCAGAGCAGGTCGGTCCAGGCCGATTCGGGTGCCAGGAATCCATATGGAAAGACGGTCTTCTCGGCACCGATCTCGCGCTGGCCGCTGCCCGGCACCACCCAGTGGTGGCAGTGGTTGCTCATCACCAGGTCGGCGCCGACGCAGAAGTAGGACCACACCGGCACGCCGCGGTCGCGGGCCAACTTGTAGAGGCGTGGGAAGAGTTGGCTGCCTGGCCCCGGCGCCACCGGCCCGAGTTTGGTCGGATAGAACGCCGTGCCGCCAAAGATGTAGGCCTGGCAGTACATGACGTTGGTGCCGATCTCCATGTGCCAGTTGAAGTAGTCGTCGGGATCGACGAACGCCCATTCGTGGGGGGCGGCCGGTCCCTTGACGGTCCAGTTCAGGTCGCAGTGCATCAGGCGGGTGGTGCGGGGCTGGTTGGTCTCGCGCATGTGCGTGTCCTCATTCTGGCGGCCGAGGCAGGAATGCCTCAGCGCGGTGATAGAAGCGTGAGTTTCAGGTGTAGTCATTGCTGCTCAGCAGGGTCAGCTCGCCGGGTGCGAGTTGGAACTCAGCGCCCGCGGCAACGTCCGCAGCGACCGTCTGCCAGTCGGCCAGCGGCATATCCTCGCTTCCGGTTTCATGGCTCACGATATCGCTCCGGCGGGGCAGGCGGTCCGGGCTGACTCGCAGGCGCTGGCCGCCCGTCAAACCGGTCGGCGCCGCGAGGTTCACGCTCGATGGACCATGGTTCAGGAGCGCGATGGTGACCTGACCGCCGGTGCCGTCGCGGGCCGCCAGGCCGGAGACGGTGGCTGGCAGCCCGTCCAGCCCGTGCAGGGCACGTCCTGGCCGGAATGCTTGCGTCAGGGCTGCATAGTAGAAGAAGACCGGGCGCGGCACCCAGCTTTCCCACTTGTAGCGCCACAACCCGCAGTACATCACGCCCTGCTTGAGTCCGGACCGGTAAAACATGTCGCCAACGCACCAGTGCGACACGGCATCCACCCCATGCGCCAGCAGGTTCAGCACTTTGCGCGAATGGGCGACAGCCGTGGCGAAACTGCCGGCATGATCCTCGCCATGGGCGCCGACCCCCATGAAGGCGGCGCTGCCGCCCATGCTCCAGCCAGTCTGGTTGAACTCCCAACAGATTAGTTCCGCCTCAGCCCCGACCGCAGCGCGGTAGCCGGCGATCTCCTCCTCGATCGGCGGTGGCTGGAACGGTTGCGAATTCGGATGCGCGAAGAACTGCTCGAACTGCTCTTCTTCAGGAGCGTAATGGTGAAAGGAGTAGCTCGCGGCCAGGCCGAACTCGGGCGCCAGCAGTCGCAGCCATTCGAGTCGCCGGGCGGGCGGCCAGGCCATGTCGCCGACGACCAGCCGGACTTGCTTGTCAAGACCGCGCGCCTGCAACAGGGCGAGCGCGGCGTGATGCTTCGCGACATAGTCCGCGAACGGCAGTCCGCCCCCGAAGCCGCGGGCTTTCAGATCCGTGTTCAGCGCGGTGTCCGGCGCATAGATCGCATCGGGCTCATTGAACAGCGACAGCCAGCCGATATGGTCGAAGCCGCGTTCGCTCACCAGGTGCTCGACCAGATCGACCGCCAGGCGCTCGGAGCCTTTCTCCGTCATCTCCTGGTTGGTCCACGGCCCCATGCACAGATTGACGCGGGCACCGGCCTCTTTCAGCACCGCCAG
>CAZZCT010000261.1:4838-6921 GCA_964652365.1 uncultured Lentisphaerales bacterium | reverse complement strand
TGTAACGGTTGTAGTCCGTGCCCTTCGTGTCGTGGACTGTCGGCGTTGCCCAGCCCGCGAGGGCCGCGTCCCTCACCAGACAGGCGCAGCCGTGCTTCGTCCCGTGCTTCTCCTTCTGCCCCAACGAGCGCCCCGTCGTGTCGTGCGCCTGCGGTGTCGTCCAGCCTTTCTCCAACAAACCAGAGGCGCTGGCGGATGTGCGGAGCGCCGACGCCCGCAGCGCACAGATCAGCCGCCCCAAGGGCGTAGCCCGATGCTTCCATGTCAGACTGTACAGTGTCGAGCCAGCCGAGGCCGTCCTTGCTCGCAACCTGCTCTCCAAAGACGACTGGAGGGCGGCACTCGCTGATGAGCCTGTAGAACTCGGGCCAGAGGTGGCGCTCATCGGCAAATCCGGCTCCTTTTCCGGCGGCGCTGAAGGGCTGGCAGGGGCAGGAGCCGGTCCAGACGGGCCGGTCGTCGGGCCATCCTGCGAGACGGAGGGCGTAGGACCAGACGCCGATACCGGCGAAGAAGTGGCACTGCGTGTAACCCTTGAGGTCGCCCGGAGCCACGTCCCGAATTGATCTGTCATCTACGTCACCGTCCGCTATCAGTTTACTGTCGATCAGGTTTCGCAGCCATTGGGCTGCGTAGGGGTCGAACTCGTTATAGTATGCCGCCATTCGTCTATCTCCGTTTTTGACCATAGTATCGTGTAGTTCTGCTTGAGTTCCTTCATGCGGGCCGCGAAAAGCTTCTGGAGCGGGGATGGCCGCCCGCCGGGTGCCTTCAGCTCAACGAACCACGTCGAGCCGTCCGGCAGACAGGCGATGCGGTCGGCCACGCCGCGGTGGTTGGGCGACTTGAACTTGTAGGCCGTCCCGCCCATGCGTTGCACCGTCCAGACGAAGTACTTCTCAATTTCACTTTCGCGTACCATGACCATCCTCTATCAAACAATGCTTGACAGGTCAACAAGAAATCTGTAACGACTGACGAAACAACAGGAGACGACAGTATGGCCCAACACTCTAACATCGTCGGCGGCTCGACCGCCAAGCGCGTCATCGCGTGCCCCGGCAGCGTCGCGCTTGTGCAGCAGGTGCCGCCCAAGCCGTCCAGCAGCTACGCCGACGAGGGCACGCTGCTGCACAACGTCATCGCCACCATTCTGGAGACGACCAAGAGGCCCGAGGAGTTCCTTGGGCTGATGTACAACGGCATCGAGTTGACGGAGGACCGGCTGGAGCGCAAGCTGCTGGCCGCGCTGGCGGTGCTGGATGAGATCGACCCGGATGGACAGTTGGAATACGCGGTCGAGCAGGTGGTGGGCTTTGGCGACGCTCTCCCTGGTGTTTTTGGTTCCGCCGATCTTGTTGGCCGGATTGGCAATCGCGGCATTCTGCTGGACTGGAAGTTTGGCGACGGCGTGCCTGTCGAGGCTGAAGAGAACCCGCAGGCACTCTTCTACACGGCTGCCGCACTTCGCACCGAGGCGACACGCTGGGCCTTCGAGGGCGTCGAGACGGTCGAGGTGATCATCGTGCAGCCGCCGCATGTGCGGCGCTGGGTGACGGACCTCGACCGGGTGCGCCGCTTCGAGGCCGAGCTGATCATGGCCGTCAAGACCGCGCAGCGGCCGGACGCACCGCTGGCAACTGGCGACCACTGCCGCTGGTGCGCTGCCAAGTCGATCTGCCCGCTGGTCAACGGCGCCGTTGAGCGCGCCAAGCGCGAGAATATCAAGGCGGTCAACATCTTCCGGCTTTCGGAAGCCTTGGCCAGCATCGACCTGCTGGAGGGCTGGATCAGGGACGCCCGCGAGATGGCCGTCGAACTGCTGGAGGCGGGCGTTGAGCTGCCCGGCTGGAAGCTGGTGCCCAAGCGCGCGACGCGCCAGTGGGTGAACGAACAGACGGCATTGACAACCCTTGCCGAAGCAGGCTGTAGTGCTGAGGAATTGACGGAGCTGAAGAGCCCGGCGCAGGTCGAGAAGGTGTTGAAGAAGCACAAGCTCGCCATGCCGGAGGGGCTTATCACCGCCGTCTCATCGGGTGACACGCTGGCACCCGCGGATGATCCGCGCCCGGCGTCGTTGCAG
>CAZZCT010000261.1:0-4738 GCA_964652365.1 uncultured Lentisphaerales bacterium | reverse complement strand
GCGATCCTCAAGATGGACAAGACCGGACACTGGGTGTTCGGCGCTGACCAGACCGAGGTCGAGGACGGCAGCACCTGGGCCGTCAACCCGTTCTCGTTCGTGCATGGCTACATCGCCTGGGGCGATGGCGAGGTGCTGGCCGAGAAGATGGTGCCGGTCAACGAGCCGCTGCCCGAAGTGGACCCCGCGCCGCCGCAGGCCAAGCGCGGCTGGGAGCTTCAGGTCGGCATGAGCCTCAAGTGCATGTCCGGTGAGGACGAGGGGCTTGAGGTGCGCTACAGCGTGACCAGCGTCGGCGGCAAGCGTGCCGTGCAGAAGCTGGCCCTTGACATTGCGGCGCAGGTCGAGGCCGATCAGGCCAAGCCGGTGCCCGCGGTGAAGCTGAAGAAGGACCACTACACCCACAAGTCCTACGGGCGCATCTTCACGCCCGTGTTCGAGGTTGTGAACTGGCTGGGGCTTGATGGCCAGACGGAAGAGACGCCCGCAAGCGAAGCGCCGGTGGATGCCCCCACCCGCCGCCGTCGCAGCGCCTAACGGGCGAGGGGCGCGGTTTCTGCTGGGGCCGCGCCCCGACCACATCCATGACAATACTCTGGGTTGACTTCGAGACCCGCTCGCGCTGCGACCTGCCGAGCCGGGGCGTGTACAACTACGCGCAAGACATCTCCACACAAGTGCTCTGCATGTCCTACGCCTTCGACGACGAGGCCGTGCAGACGTGGACGCCCGACCAGCCCTTTCCACAGAAAGTTTCGGCGGCAATTCTTTCTGGCGTACAGATTCGCGCCCACAACGCCGCCTTCGAGCGACTGATCTTCTGGTACGTCATCTGTCCCGACCACGGCGTGCCCGAGCCTGCGCTGGAGCAGTTCTACTGCACCGCGACGCAGGCCCGTGCCAACTGCGCACCGGGCAGCCTGGAGGACGTGGGCCGCTTCGCGGGCGCAGGGATGCGCAAGGATCACCGCGGTGCGGCTCTGGTGCGTGCGCTGTCCATCCCGCAGGCCAACGGCACGTTCCGCGAGGACGCTGGGCTGATGCAGGAGATGATCGAGTATTGCGAGCAGGACGTGCGCGCCATGCGGGCGTTCTCAAAGGCCATGCGCGGGTTGACCGACGAGGAGCTGCTCGACTACCACGTCAACGAGCGCATCAACGACCGCGGCGTGCGCCTCGACCGCCCGCTGGCGCAGGCAGCCGTCAAGTATGCCGCCGCCGAGCAGGAGGAGATCGAGACGATCTTCCGCGAGATCACGGGGCTCACCAGCGTGCGCAGCCCTCGTATGCGCGAGTGGGTGCTGGAGCGCGTCGGGCCGCAGGCCCGGGCCATGATGACGGTCTGGAAGGACGGCGAACAAAAGGCTAGCATCGACAAGACCGTGCGGTCCAACCTGCTGGCGATGGAGAACCCTGATGAAGTACCCTCGGAAGTCCATGAGGTGGTGCAGTGCGCGGACGATCTCTGGGCATCGTCCGTGGCGAAGTTTGAGCGAGCTGCATCGCTCTCAGATGATCTCGACAGTCGCGTCCGGGGTGCGTTTGTGTTTGCTGGGGGAAGCGCTACGGGCCGCGCATCAAGCTACGGACTACAAGTCCACAACTTCCCGCGAAAGTGTGCCCGAGATCCTGAACTAGCCCGCCAGGCGCTCGTGCGCGGGCACCAGATCGTGCCCGAGTTCGGCAAGCGCGTCACCGACGTGCTGAAGTCGATGCTGCGTCCGGCGTTGATCCCGGCCGAGGGCAAGGTCTTCGCCGTGTTCGACTACGCCCAGATCGAGGCCCGCGTCACGCCGTGGCTGTCGATGGACGGCGAGGAGACGCTGGACGTGTTCCGCGAGGGCCGCGACATCTACGTTGCCGTTGCCTCGCGCATGTTCAACGTCGAGGAGACGGCCGTCACTGACGAGCAGCGGCAGCTTGGCAAGGTGGCCGTGCTGGCCTGCGGGTTCGGCGGCGGCGTGGGTGCGTTCAGTGCCATGGGCCGCGTCTACGGCGTCCACATGCCCGAGAGCGAGGCAAGGCGCACGGTCGATCTGTGGCGCCGCGCCAACCCGTGGGCCGTGCCGTTCTGGGCCGATCTGGAGCAGGCGTACACCCGCGCCATCCGCAACCCCGGCGAGGTGTTCAAGGCGGGCCGCGTCCAGTACATGAAGCAGGGTGATCACCTTTGGTACGCGCTGCCGTCGGGCCGCGTGCTGTGCTACCCCTACGCGCGGTTCGAGGAGGACGGTGTGTCCTACGCCAAGGCGTCGTGGAAGCCCGCAGCGGATGCCAAGGAGTGGCCACGGGCGCGGCTCTGGCGCGGGCTCGCCTGCGAGAACATCGTGCAGGCCACCGCCAACGACATCCTGCGCGAGGCGCTGCGCGGTCTGGACGCCGCGGGCGTCGAGGTCGTCTTGCACGTCCACGACGAAATTGTAGCCGAGGTTGATACAGAAAAATCAGCGGAATTGGCAGCCGCGATGCAGGCTGTTATGGTCACCCCTCCCGCTTGGGCTGAAGGGCTTCCTTTGGGTGCCAGCGGCAAGGTGATGCAACGGTACGGCAAGTGAGGCGACCCATGAAGAATGTGCTACTTGCGGCTCTGGCCGCGCTGCTAATCTCCACCGCCAGCGTTGAGGCCCGCGAGCCCGGCCAGCCGAGGGGCTGTCCGTCACGCTGGTGCGGTTGCTATCTCGCGCACTATTTCGGAATGCCGCACCGCAAGGATCTGTGGCGCGCGCGGAACTGGGCCAAGGTTGGCCGCCCGACGCGGGCGCGGATCGGCGCCATCGTCGTCTGGCGCAATCACGTCGGCGTGATCGTCGGCAGAACGGCCAAGGGCTGGCTCGTGAAAAGCGGAAACGACGGAAACAGGGTGCGGACCCGCGTGCGAACGGTCCACAACGCCATTGCTTTCAGAACCTTGAGGTGACTAGTGATCAAACGTGACCAGATACCCGACGAAGCAATCGAAGCCGCGAGTGGGTACGCCGCGATTGGCGACGTAGGCGGGGCGATTGCGGCGGCCTTGAATGCCTGGCCCGCCAGCAGCCGCACAATATCGTGGGATTTTGTTACCCACGAGCCAACAAGGTACTCTGTACTGCCGCTCAAAAACGACGACTGACCCATAAGAACGAGGAAACAATGTCAGACCTTCTAGAATACTTGACCGGCCTTGCGCCGGACGGCGAAACAGCCCTTATCGTGCGCCAGAAGCCCGTCATGTACGACGGGCAGCAGGCTACACACCGCGATGGCACGCCCAAGTTCACATGGCCCGCCTTCCTGCCGTCACGGGCGCGCAAGGACGGCGAGAGCTGGTTCATCAACACGGGCTCGTTCATCATCGACCGTTTCGACGGCAAGCCGTCGGCCTCGGCGGCCAACTGCGAATTCGTTCTGTTCATGATGCTGGACGACATCGGCACCAAGTCCAAGGTGCCGCCCGTGCCGCCGACGTGGATCGTCGAGACGTCGCCCGGCAACTGCCAGTGGGGCTACGCCTTCAAGGAGCAGCCGACCAAGGCTGAGTTCGTCGCGGCCATCACCGCCATTGCGGCCGCAGGCTACACGGACCCCGGCGCCACTAACGCAGTGCGCAACTGCCGCCTGCCGGGCTCGCCCAACCTCAAGCCGGGGCGTGACCTGTTCCCGGCGCGGCTGGTCGAGTTCCACCCCGAGCGCGAATACACGCTGGCGCAGATTTGCGAGGGTCTGGACGTCACGCCAGCGCCCGCCGACAGCGCCGGGCCGCAGGTCATCCGCCTGCGCGACACCGGCAGCGACAGCGTGCTCAAGTGGCTCTCCGAGCAGGGGCTGGTGCTCTCCCAGGTTAACCGCGAGGGCTGGTGCGGCGTCGTCTGCCCGAACCATGCCGCGCACACGGACGGCCAGATCGAGGGCCGATACTCGCCCGTCAACCGGGCGTTCTGCTGCTATCACTCTCACTGTGAGCATCTTGACAGCAACGCCTTCCTTGCATGGGTGGCCGAGCAGGGCGGGCCGACGGTACAGGCGGGCTTCCGCGAGGAGCTGGTGGCCGAGCGCATGGCCATGGTGGCCGCGACGATCCAGCCAACCGAGGCGTTCCCTGATGCGGCTGCCGAGGTCATCGCCGAGGTTGACCGCAAGGAGCTGGGCCGCCTGACTAAACGCGAGTGGTTCAGCCGCTTCGCGTACATCGTCGAGGACGACGCCTACTTCGACATGATCGACCGGCGAGAGATGACGCGCAGCGCGTTCAACGCGGTGTTTAGACACGTCGATTGCAAGTCCATCCACACGCAACGCAAGGTCGAGGCGTCCGTCTGCTACGACGAGAACCGCCAAGGGGCGGGCGCGCGGGTGCTGCGCGGGCTGACCTACGCCGCGGGCGAGAGCGTTCTTGTCGCCAAGGACAGCGAGGTCTACGGCAACCGCTGGGTTGACGCGCGGCCGGACCTGTCCGGCGTTGCGGCCAGTGAAATTTCACCGTGGCTGGCCCATGCCGAGATGCTGATCCCCGATCTGGTTGAGCGCGAGCACGTCTTCGACGTCATGGCCTACAAGCTCCAGCACCCGGAGATCAAGATCAATCACGCGGTGCTGCATGGCGGCGACGAGGGCTGCGGCAAGGATACGTTCTGGTTCCCGTTCATCTGGTCCGTGTGCGGGCCGGACCTGCGCAACCGCGGGCTGGTGGACGCTGACGGCATTAATTCGCGCTGGGGCTACGCGCTTGAGAGCGAGATCCTGATCCTGAACGAGCTCA
>CAZZCT010000260.1:0-6931 GCA_964652365.1 uncultured Lentisphaerales bacterium | reverse complement strand
ACTGGCCGACGATCTACTTCCCGCCGTGCCTGCGGCACGACTTCGACTGGTTCACAAGTCACGGCGGCTGGGAGTCCAACGTGCGCTTCTACCGGCTCCAACGGGCCTACGGCATGGAGCGGGTACGGGCCGCAGTGCGCTGGGCCGGCGTGACGATGGCCTGGTACGAGGCGTACAAATGGTGCCAGGGGGGGGAGTTGAACCCCCACGCCCTTGCGGGCGGTGGATTTTGAGTCCACTGCGTCTGCCATTTCGCCACCCTGGCACGGCGTCAAAGGTTTTTTATACCATGCCCCGCCGTAGCCCGGCAACGGCTTTCGCTGCGGTTTGCATACGGCAGGCTGAATCGCTATGATATTTCACTGCTGTCCCGAACACCTGTTCCCGACAGCCGGACGTCGCCAAGCCACGACGCAGCTCCCCAGCGGGGTGCCGCGGGTGAGGCCGGGGCTGACGGAACCGGCCTGGAGGGCTTTCGTATGCGCCGATCGAATCTGTCGATGGCTCTGCTGACCGGAACGCTGGCGTTCGCGGCCAATGCCGCGTGGGCTGCCGGTGCGCCATCCGCCGCGGCGGAGGGGTCGGCCGTCCCGTTCGTGCTGCAGCTGGGACTGCTCTTCGCCGTGGCCCGCGCCGGCGGCCTGCTCGCCGAACGCCTGCATGTGCCGCCAGTGCTGGGCGAGGTGGCCGCAGGTCTGCTGGCCGGCCCGCACCTGCTCGGCGGCATCCGCCTGCCCGGATTCCCGGAAGGCCTCATGTCGCGCGCCGACACCGCCTTGGCACAGGGTGGCGACCTGCAGATCGTCGCGACCCTCTCGCTCATGGTGCTGCTGTTCCTGCTGGGGCTTGAGACCGATGTCCGACGCGTGCGGCGCAACTACGTCACCGGCACGCTGGTGGGACTGGGAGGCACGCTGGTCACCGCCGGTCTGGTTGGCGCGCTGGTCTGGCTGGCCGGGCCGCGGCTGCTGGGACTGCAACCTGCCGCGGCCGCCACGGCCGCGGCGTTTGCCGGCGTGGCGGCCGCTGCGTCCTCGGTCGGCATCGCCGCGCGCGTGCTGGCACGGCAGCGACACCTGGAGACGCCGGAAGGCGTCGCGGTGATGGCGGCGGCTGTGGTCGACAACCTCGCCGGGGTGGTGCTGCTGGCGCTCGCCTTCGGCTGGGCCCACGTCCGGCAGGCTGGTGCACCGGCGGGCATGGGGCTGTTCCATACCCTGCTGAGGACTGCGCTCAGCGGCGCCGCGCTGATCGGAATCTGCCTGTTGTTCAGCCGCCGCGCCCTGCGCGACAGCGCCACGCGGCGCGCGCCGGCCGAACCCGCCACGCTGGCGTTGGCCGCCGCGCTGGTGGCCGGCGGCCTGCTGGGCCGACTGGGACTGGCGCCGCTGGCGGCCGCCTACGCGGTGGGCCTGGCCCTGGCCACGACCGATCTGCGTCATGTGATCCAGGAGCAGCTCGGATTCCTCCACGCCGCCTTCATCCCGGCCTGCTTCGCGCTGCTCGGCATGCAGATCGATCCGGCCCTGCTCCAGAGCCCGGGCGTCCTGCTGTTCATGGTGCTGTTCCTCCTCACCTCGATGGTTGCCAAACTGGCGGGGTGCGGCCTGCCGGCCTTGCTGGCCGGCTTCACCGGGGCCGGCAGCCTGCGCATCGGCGCCGGCATGGTGCCGCGCGGCGAGGCGGCCATGGCATTCGCGGCCGCGGGGTTGATTGTCGGCGGCCTGCCGCCCGTGCTCTTCCTGTGCCTGGCCGTACTGCTGTTCGTCTCCGCCCTGACTGCGCCCCAACTGGCCGCCGCGGCGTTCCGTCACACCAGCACCGGCGTGCGCCACCCGGTGCCGCGCCGTGAAGAGAGTCGGATCGTCTTCCGGTTCCCGTCGCACGACGCCGCCAGCCTGATCGTCAGCCGCCTGATCGAGGTGCTCGAGAACGAGGGCTTCTTCATTCATCTCCTGAACCGTCGGGACAGCCTCTACCAGGTCAGCCACGAGAACATCGTGGCCAGCCTGCGCCGTACCGGTGCCGACGTGCTGGTGGACTGCGCCACGCAGGACCGCAGCTTCTTCGACTCGGCCATGATCGAGGTGCTGGCCGGCCTCGAACGGAGCCTGCGCGAGTTGCGCCGACCCCTAGACGCCGCCGAGATCCAGCGCCGCGCCCAGGCCGAGCACGGCACGCAGCTCACGCCCAACTCGCTGCTCCGCGACACGCTCGCGGTCGAGTGCCTCCGTCCCCGGTTACTGTCCGACGACAAAGCCGGCATCATCACCGAACTGCTTGACCTGCTCGACGAGCAGGGGCTGCTGCGCGACGCTGCCAGCGCGCGGCAGGCCGTGCTCGACCGCGAGGAGGGCTTCTCCACGGGGCTCGAACACGGGCTGGCCATACCGCATGGCCGCACCGACGCCGTCGACCGCCTGGTCTGCGCCATCGGCCTGAAGCAGGAGGGTGCGGACTTCGGATCCATGGACAGCCGGCCCACGCGCATCGTGATCCTGGTCCTGGCGCCGGCGTGCGCCGCGGCCCCGCAGCTGCAGTTCATCTCGCAGATCTGCCAAGTGCTGAACGAACAGGGACGCGCCGCCCTCCTGGCGTGCGACACGGCCGAGGACATGCACGCGGTGCTCACGAGTGCACCGCGCAGCGGCGAGGCCGGCCGCCGCGGCGTGCGCGGACCGTCCGCACTCGACTGCCTGCAGTGGCACAACATCGGGCTGGACCTGCAGGCCCACACCAAGGACGAACTCATCGACCAACTACTCGGTCTATGTGTCCGCAGCGGCGCCGTGACGGACCTCGCCACGGTGCGGCAGGCGGTCCTGGGCCGCGAACGCCGCATGTCCACCGGCATGGAGAACGGCGTCGCCCTGCCGCACGCCCGCACCGAAGCCGTGGACCGAATGGTCTGCGCGGTCGGCATCAGCCGCGCGGGGATCGACTTCGGCGCTGTCGACGGTCAGCCCTCGCGCATCTTCGCCATGGTGCTCATGCCGCCCTCCGTCACCACCGAATACACGCAGCTGACCGGCCTGCTGATGCGCGCCCTGGATGCCGAGGGACGGCAGGCCATCCTGGCAGCCAAGTCCAGCCAGGAGGTCCGCACGATCCTGGCGCGCGGCGAACGTCGCGCCAGCACGCGTCCGCCCGCCTGAGGCGCGCAGGCGTCCTCTGGCATCAACCGCCAGGACGCCAAGTGCGCCCAGGAGATGCTGTGTGGAGCCCGAGGAGACCGTGAGTCTGCGAGTCGCGATACGCTCGCACCTGCCGGTCGGTTCCAATCGTGGCACGGGCTTTCAGCCCGTAGCCGTAAGCTCGATGCGGACAGAATCGCTGCAGACGGCGCGCGTCCCGTGCTCGTTCGTTTGCCCGAACTCTGGCAGGCTACGGGTTGAAAGCCCGTGCCACGCTCGCCCTGCTTGTCGAGACGCACGTCGGCCCGACGTGCGTCTCGACGAGCAGGGCGCCCCAGGCCCTTGGGGCACCCGGTCGGCCAACGCCCAGCCACAGTCTGACCCGTAGTCAGGAAACCTGCCGACGGAAGCTTGAAGCTATGGACAAGAGGCCCAAATCCGCCGCGCGGCTACGCCGCGCCACCCAGCGCGCGGCGGGCCGATTCGAGCGTATTCGACAGCAGCATCGTGATGGTCATTGGCCCCACCCCGCCGGGCACGGGCGTAATCCATCCCGCCACCGCGCGCACACCGTCGTAGTCCACATCGCCCACCAGGCGGTGTCCGCTGCGCGCGGCCGGGTCGGCCACGCGGTTCACGCCCACGTCGATCACGGCCGCGCCCGGCTTCACCATCTCGGCCGTGATGGTCCGGGGGCGACCGGCGGCCACCACGAGAATGTCGGCCTGGCGCGTGTGCAACCCCAGATCGCGGGTGCCGGTGTGGCACATCGTCACCGTAGCGTTGCCGCCCGGGGCCTTGCGCAACAGGAGCTGTGCCACCGGCTTGCCGACGATGTTGCTGCGCCCCACCACCACCGCCTGCCGGCCGGAGGTCTCGATGCCGCTGCGCAGCAGCAGCTGGATCACACCGTGAGGTGTGCATGGCAGGTAACACGGCTCGCCGAGATGCAGCCGCCCGACGTTGACCGCCGTGAAGCCGTCGATGTCCTTCTCCGGGGCGATCGTGCCGATCACGGCGGCTTCGTCGATGTGCCGCGGCAGCGGCAGCTGCACCAGGATGCCGTGAATGCGCGGATCGTCGTTCAGGCGCCGCACCTCGACCAGCAGTTCGGCCTGGGTGGTAGCGGCCGGCAGGCGGCGCTCATCCGACCACATCCCGGCTTCGGCGCAGGCCTTTTCCTTGGCCGCGACGTAGGAGCGCGAGGCCGGATCGTCCCCCACCAGCAGCACGCCCAGCCCCGGCACCTGGCCGCGCGTCGCCTTGAGGGCCGTCACGCCGCGCGCGATCTCCTCGCGCATCGTGGCCGCCACCGCCTTGCCGTCAATGATCTGTGCGCTCATGTTGGTCTCGCCTCCTGCGTCCGTAACTTGTCCCCGACGGAAGGAATCTGGAACTCATGTAAACAGGAAAAAGCGGTCAGGATACCTTCCTGACTTCCTGATTTCCAGATTGATCCCCAGTTCGCCCATGTGGTTTGTTCGCGGCGCAGCCACGCGGCCGGCCGCTCAACCGGCCAGCCGGCGGTGATCGAGCACCCGGCGGGCCTTACCCTCAAAGCGTTCGAGAGTCTGCGGCCCCACCAGGTCGATCGTCATGGTGAGTCCGGTGATTCCCTGAATCGCGCGCCCGATCCGGTCGCGCAGCGCCTGCAGATCCTTCATGCGATCGGAAAAGATGGCGGGGCTGATCTCGACGTGTACCGTCGCCTCGTCGAGTGTGCCCGGCCGCTCGATTTCGATCAGGTAGTGCGGCGCCGTGCCGTCGACCCGCAGCAGGGCCTCTTCGATCTGCGACGGAAAGACGTTCACACCGCGAATGATCAGCATGTCGTCGGTGCGACCCGTGACGCGCCCCATACGCGCGCCGGTGCGGCCGCAACGACAGGGCGCGCGGTTCAGCGTGGCGATGTCGCGGGTGCGGTAGCGCAGCAGCGGAAAGGCCTCCTTGGTGAGCGCCGTGAAGACCAGTTCGCCCGGCTGCCCCTCGGCCACCGGTTCGAGGGTCTCGGGGTCGAGACACTCCACCAGGAAGTGATCTTCCGCGATGTGCATGCCGTTGCGCCAGGCGCACTCGCCGCTGACGCCGGGTCCGACGACTTCCGACAACCCGTAGTTGTTGAAGCAGCGGATGCCGAGACCCTCCTCGACCCGCACGCGCATGTCCTCGGTCCACGGCTCGCCACCGAAGTGGGCAAAGCGCAGGGGCAGCGACCCGCGCGAGATGCCGCGCTCCTGCAGCACCTCCATCAGCTTAAGGGCATAGCTGGGCGTGCAGATCAGCACCTCGGGCGCCAGGTCCTGCAGGATCGTCAGCTGCTTCTCGGTGTTGCCGCTCGACACGGGGATCACGGCCGCCCCCACGCGCTCGATGCCGTAGTGCAGGCCGAAGCCGCCGGTGAACAGGCCATAGCCGAAGGCCACCTGTACGGTATGCTCCGGCCGCAGGCCGCCGGCCACCAGGAAGCGCGCACACAAGTCGCTCCACAAGGTCACGTCATTCCGCGTGTAGGCCACAAAGGTGGGCTTGCCGGTGGTGCCGGAGGAACCGTGATAGCGCTGCACCTGGGCGCGCGGTACGGCCAAAAACTCGAGCGGATAGCCCGCCCGAAGATCGGCCTTGGTGGTGAAGGGCAGCCGGCGCAGGTCGTCCAGCGTCCGCAGTGCTTCGGGCCGCAGGCCCGTGCGGCCAAAGGCCTCGCGGTAGAACGGCACCTGGGCCACACGCGCCACGGTCTCGCGCAGGCGCGTCAGCTGAAGCGCCTCCAACTGTGCCCGCGGCAGGCACTCGTCCGGCTGCCAGATGCGGCTCTCGACTACGGGGGTTGTCATGGGATCGTGGGTTCCGACACGTCAGCGGGCGGCCGCCGGTCCGAACAGATCCACGTCGCCCAGCACGTCGCGGCCGGCCGCCTTGAGCGCCACGGCCGCCTTGTCCGGGTCGTCGAACCGGAACACCAGCACGGCTTCGCCGCCATGCCGGAAGGTGAAGGCGTACATGTACTCGATGTTGACCCCCGCCTGCTGCACGATCGCCAGCAGGTCGACCAGACCGCCCGGGCGATCGGCCACCGTGGCGGCGACCACCTCGCGCACGTTTACCACGAAGCCGGCCTGTTCGAGCACCTCCTTCGCGCGTTTCCACTCCTGCACGATCAGACGCACGATGCCGAACTGCTGGGTGTCGGCGAGCGACAGGGTCACAATGTTGATGCCGGCATCCGCCAGTGTGCGGCAGATGGCGTTCAAGTGTCCCGGCTTGTTCTCAAGGAACAACGAAATCTGTTGGATCTTCATGGTATCTTGCTTCCTCCGCTTCCAGGCCCCTGCGGGGGCCGTCAACCTTGCTTGGGCGCCGAAACCTTACGCTGGTCGAGCACCCGCTGGGCCTTGCCCTCGCTGCGTTTGAGCGTGTTGGGCTCGACCAGGCGCACCTGCACCCGAATGCCCGTTACCCGCTCGATGGCCTCGCCAATGGTCCGGCGCAGCGCCTCCAGCGACTTGACCTCGTCGCCAAAATGGGCCTGCGTGACCTCCACCTGCACTTCCACCTGGTCAAGATCCTTCACGCGCGAGATGACGATCTGGTAGTGCGGCAGGGCCGCATCGATCGTCAGCAGCGCGGCTTCGATCTGCGACGGGAAGACATTGACGCCACGGATGATCAGCATGTCGTCCGACCGCGCGCTGATCCGCTGCAGGCGGCGGATTGTCCGGCCGCAGGCGCACGGTTCCGCTTCCAAGCGCGAGAGGTCGCGCGTGCGGTAGCGGATCATGGGCATGGCCTCCTTGCTGAGC
>CAZZCT010000259.1:1738-6952 GCA_964652365.1 uncultured Lentisphaerales bacterium | reverse complement strand
GCGATCCGCCAGTCCGGCCCGTCGAGCGTGATGGTTTGCGAAGGTGTGGTGGCGTTTGGGTTCATGGTCGTTTCTCCTTTAAGGTCCTATTTCCGGGTGGTAATGAGTGACAATGGCGCGATGCGCACGACACCGCCAACCGTGTCTCCGGGCTTGAGCGGCCGTTCGTCCTTGAACGTGAGGCCACGGTCGGTTTTGGTGATGGCGTCCGCCCACGCCGCAAGCGCGCGGAACGCGGCGTCGTCATCGCCGAATCGGAACGTAT
Organism: uncultured Lentisphaerales bacterium; assembly: GCA_964652365.1. Lineage (GTDB taxonomy): Bacteria > Verrucomicrobiota > Kiritimatiellia > RFP12 > CAZZCT01 > CAZZCT01. The sequence goes on along the minus strand of CAZZCT010000259.1, from coordinate 6,687 downwards.
TGAAAAGGAGTATCGGGTCCGGCATGTCCGGGCGCGTCCCCATGATCACGCGGTTCCTGAAGATCCCGTCGTCGCGGATGAGCCGCGGCACATCGTTGTCGGCATAGAGGATGACCTCGCGTTTTCCCTTGAGCGCGGCGACGACACGCTCGACGCGGGCACGGTAGACGGGGTTCCCCATCACCGATCCGTGGGCATAGACAGCAGGCGCGTTCACTGGGTACATACCGATATACTCCTTCCCTCTCCTCACGGCGCCAGGCGCGCCGTGCCCCAGAGGGTGGGATTGCCCATGATTTCGCCGGGGTGGGTGTGTCAGATGATCTCCAAGCCGTCGCGGTCCGGCAGTTTCGGGAAGGCCGCGTGCGGCTCGGCCTGATACCAGTAGGCCACCGAGGCGATGTCGTCCTGCAGCGGCAGATAACGCCCCTCGCTCCGCCAGCCGATCGCCTGCATGGTCACGCGCAGGTCTTCCTGGAAACGGATGGGGTCGCGGAGGTGGAACCGGTACATGATGTGCCGGTTGCCATGGCGGCCCATCGGGTGGCCGGCCTGATCCTGCACCGCCAGGTAATTGGCGCCTTTGAAAATCGCCATCATGGTTGTCATTTCCTCAGAAGAACAAACAAGTGCCTAGCCTTTGGATCTGTCGAATCGGAGACGATGTCTGACCATAGAACAGTGAACGCCGTCTTCGCGATCATTTCCATATACTGCCCGGCCGCGAAATGGCTGAAATACATCTCCTTCACTGGACCAAGTTCCGATATGTAGCCTTCACAATCACTATCTGCCAAACAAAGGAAGGCGTATCCCCCCGGCTTGAGCATTCGCTGGAAGTTCTCGAGCACGTTCTGCTGTCTGCTGCGCGGAACGTGAAGGATGGCGTAGTATGACACTATGGCATCGAATGATTCTGAGGGCAGAACTGGCTGCTCCATATCCATCAGTTGAAATGACGCTTCGGGCACGTTCTTCCTGGCTTGGGACAATTGCCCTTCGGATATATCAATTCCGGTCACATGATGTCCGGCATCAACAAGGCGCCGAGCAACAGGCAACCCGTTGCCGCAACCCGCATCCAGAACGGAAGCCCCAGATTCAAGTCGCGCCAGCAGATTCCAAAGAACCTTCTGATCCGGTGCATCACCGCGGCGAGTAACACCTGCTGCTTTCGTAGCAAACTCATCATAGGCCCGGCGAACCAATAGCTTAGGATCAGTCATGTTGGTCGTGTCCTTCATAACGTCACTTCTCTGCGCGGCGCGGGTAGCGGCATCGCCCGGCACTGCTGGCCGGGTGACCTGATGCTCCGCAAACGCCTCATACATGGCAATCACATTGTCCAGCGGCGTCTCCGGCATCACGGAGTGACTGGTGCCGCCGATGTAGCCGCCGTTGAACCTCCCGAACAGGGACACCAGTTCATGGACCTCGCGCTTCACATCCTCCGGCGTGCCGCGCACCAGGGTCCCCTGCACGTCCACGCCGCCGTTGAAGCACACCTTCCCCCCGAACTCTCGCGACAACTGCCGTACGTCCATGGCCTGCGGCTGCACCGGGTTCAGCACGTTGAGGCCGATGTCGATCAGGTCGGGGAGGATCGCCGTGATATTCCCGCACAGGTGCATCCAGACGTGCGCGCCGCCGGCGCGGACGCGGTCGAACATCCGCTTGTATGACGGCTTGTAGAAACGCCGCCAGTCGTCGGGGTTCATCAGCAGACCGCGCTGACAGCCCCAGTCATCGGAGAAGAACACGCCGTCCACTCCGCGTTGGACCCACTGGCCGATGATCCCGAGATTATACTCGACCACCCGGTCGCGCAGCATGGAGAAGTTCGCTTCCTCTGTGTAGGGGTCCATCAGCATGTTGTCGAAACCGCGGAGCATCCACAGCCGCTCGAACAGCGTGAACCAGACCACGGCCTGAACATAGCGGTCGCCGCGATCCTTAAGCCGCGTGTCGGCATCGTCGAAGCGGCCGGCGCGGTTGGGATCGGGGAAGGCATATCCTGCCGGCGCCTCGTAGCCGCCTTCTAGCGGGTAGGTCTCCGTTTTGGCGCCGTGGCCGTCATCCTCCCAGCCGGTGGCCCATTGGTCCTGCCACCGGTGCACGCCGTCACGGGTTCCCAGGTCAATGCCGAAGTCCTTCGGCGAGACCCAGCCGAGCATGTCCGCGGGAAAACAGGCGGAAAGCTCGCGCACCCGTTGGCGCTTGCCCTCGTCCTTGTCGTACAGCCAGTCCAGGTTCACCCCGATCCCACAGGGCAGATACGCCGGCCCGTTGAACTCGATGGCCCGTGTGTAGTTCGCTCTTCCAGTCATGCTATCATCCTCTTCTCAACGGTCGTTCCTCGTCGGTGCGAAGGGTTACCGTCAGCGCCTTGATATTCATCGCATGCTCCACCGTATTTACGGACTCGGCCACGGGCCAGGCGGCCACAACGTCCTGCCATGCCGTGATGTTCTCCGGTGGAATGCCTACCGGCCAGTGACTGTAGGTATCGGCAATCATCCCGCCGAGTCCCGCTCCGGTCGCCTCCAGCAGTTGCGCCGACACGCGGCGAACTTCGTCGGCGGTGGCATGCGGCAGGCAGGTCTGGATGTCGGGCATGATGGAGAGGGTGAGCCGTCCGCGGCAGGCGGACAGGATCTTTTCCAGCTAGTTCCCATCATTCCTTTCGGCAGGCCGTTGCGCCGCGCCGGCATCCGTCCGGCATTCGGCGGCACTATAGCCATGACATTCAGGTCCGAAAGGATCAACGGCCGCGTCGAAGACCGCGCCCGCAATACCACCTTCTCCATGTCCACGGGGCACTCCGGCAGAGATAGTCGCTGCGGCCTGAGTGACCGGTTCTCCCCAGTCATTTGTTTCTGGCAATGGTGCATCCTACTCCAAATTCGCATGACGCTGGAACATGGCTTCGCTCGTCGCGCCGCGCCGGGCCATCAGGCGCATGATGATGGCATCGCTAAGCAACCACAGACATTGTTCGAAGAGTGCGCCCATGGGCTGCGCCGAAGCAACCGTATCGCCGGCATCGGCAGCCTTCGGAGAAGGGGCCGGGATGCGCAACAGGACCGCGGCCAGCCGGCCAATCGGCGATTGCGGCACGATGGTCGCCATGGCCATTCTCTCCGCGCCATGAGTAAGCCGCCGTGTGCCCGTCGATCTTCACCTCGGGCTCACGCCACATGGCCAGCTTCACTTCGATGGGCTGCGGCGACTCGCGCTCGTCCTTCACCTCGACCACCAGCGCGTCGGTCTCCGCAGCCACCCAGCAAGAGACATGCAGATCCTCGCCACGGACCTCACACCGGGCGTCGGCCAGTGACAAGCGCTGGGCGAAAAGCGGCCCCGCGCGAAACAGCTCGCTGCCGACCGCGATACTCACACGAGCACAAGCGCCGCCATAGTCGGTTGACGCTCCTGCAGCGGAGCCGCTCTCCAGCAGCCGGAGAAGGCAGAAGGTCTTCCCTCGCGTCTCGCGGTTGACCGCAAACACGTCCACGCGGTTGATCTGGAACTCGACCGTGCCGGGCGTGGTCCACACCAGCGTGCCCATGCGGCCGTTGCCGATGGGACTGCCTTCGACCGGCCGGGAAGCCGGTTGCTGAAGGACCACGTTGGGGGTACTGACCCTTTCCTGCAGATGCGGCCCTATGGTCTTGTCATTGTTCGTCATGGGTTTGTCCGTCGCAAAAGATTGAACCGCCACAGTGGCGCCGGTTGGCGGCAGGGTTGCGAAAGCCGCCGTGGATGGCTTGGTACTTCGGGTCAAGATCGGCCACGCTCCCCATCTCCTCCGGGTACTCGTAGAGCCACGCCATGGCGTCTTCCATCGGACAGAGGAAGTGGATCTGCTCCCAGATTGCCGGGCCCAGGACGACCATCGTCCAGGAGTCACGCGCGGCGGCGATTCGCTCCAGCACGCCGTCCCAGCGCTCCGGCCGGAGCGGATCCGGGAAAGGATGCGCGACCAGTCCGGTAATCGTCGTCACCGGATGGAGCCGCTCGCCGTGGACCGTGCCGCCACGCGGGATGTTGATCACCCCCCACTCGTCCATGTACCCGCCATCCGGACGGTTCGTCCGCGTGTTCGGCAGACTGATCCAACTCACGTCCCCGTAGAGAGTCGGCACCCGGTCGGAGGGCAGATGCCGGACGGCGTTACGTACACGTTCCCGCGAAGTCATGGCTTGTTCCGTGCGGCTCACCCTACTCGTCGTCGAGGTCGAGCGTGGAGTCCTCCCCCACGTCGTCGCCGAGCCTCTGCTCCATATCGAACTCCGGTTGCCCCTTGCGGCCGGACTCCGTCGAGAAGCGCACCAGGCCCCAGAGATCCGGGTGGAGCTGCGATTCGATCGCCTCGTCCGACACGATCGCGGTCTGGGCGTTGGCCCAGTAGATTCGCTGAAAGACCGCGCTGCCATCGGGGCCGCTCACCAGGATGCCCCAGTCGAACTTGTAACAGGCCTCCGGCTCGATCGTGAGCCCCAGCGCCGCCAGCGGGATCTGGGCCTCCGCGCAGTAGCTATCCTTGTCCGTTCGCGCCACCAGGCGCACCTCCTTGAGCTTCGCCACACGGTCGAAGCCCGACTGGGCCACGAGGGTGTGCGTCTCCCACGCCTCCTCCGGTTTGGCTCCCGGCGCGTTCGGCTGGTAGAGCACCGCCGTCGGCTCCTTCCCCACCAGCGTCATGAGCAGGCGGCTGTCGCCCACGGCCGGAGTCTTACGTTTGGCGTCGGCTTTCGGATCGAGGCCGATCTGGAGGTCCACCGCCGCGCCGGTCTTGAACAAACGCCGCCAGTCGTTGCCGGTGTTCTTGAGCGGCCCCGCGCCGCGCACCTGGAAGCAGACGTAGAGGTTCGCGTCGTCGTAGGTCATGGCGAGCGTCGCATCGCGCCCCTCCAGCGCGGCGTTGGTGAATTCCCATTCCGCCGGAT
>CAZZCT010000259.1:0-1638 GCA_964652365.1 uncultured Lentisphaerales bacterium | reverse complement strand
GCCGCTGAAATGCTCCCCGCCCACCGTCATCTCCGTCAGATCCAGCCCACGCTCATGCTCCCGCCCCCAGGGCTTCCAGCCCGGCCCGAAGTGGTCGCGGAAGATCCGGCCCGCCAAGAGGCCGTCGGCCGTCCAGATGTGCCAGGTGCCGCAGTTGCCGTTGATCACAAAGAACTCGCCCAGCTCCCCCGCTGTGGCGGTCTCATGCCCGACAATCCCGAACTGCGCCACCGCTTGGCCGGGGTACCAGGGAGTTTTCGCGCTGGCGATCGCGTGCCCGCCCCAGCTTTCCACCGGATGCGTCCAGGCGGGCTTGCCGCCGGCATCGACGGCGGCCATGCGCGTGTTGTCGAGGACGACGAAGTAGCGGCCGTCGTCCATGCGCACCACGCGGGAGTCGAAGTCCTTCTTCTTCCGTTCGTAGACCGGGACGCCGTTCGAGAGGATCTCTTTCACCTCGTAGCGGAAGTTGGGCGAGTCGATGCCGAGCGTCTCGTCGAACCGCCCGGGGCTCCCCCTGCGCGTGTCCGGCGAGTCGAAGAACTCCACCTCGTCGGCCTGCGGCGCGCCGTCGCCGCTGCGGTCGCTCCAGAGGAACTCGACGTCGCCAATGGCCTTGCGCCCGAGTTTTTCCAGGACGGCCGCGGTCCGCAACGGCGGGAACTTGCCGGCCTCTCCCATGGCCGCCACGCACCGGAGGCGGTCCTTCTCGTAGAGATAGACGATCCCCACCGGCTGGGTGGAGAAGTGCGAGCGCGTCACGAGGTACTGGCGGTTCTTGATTCGGATAGGCTGCTCGCCGGCTGGCGCGTTGCCTTGCCAGAGGACGTTTTTCAAGGCCGTGGCGCCGGTCTTCCAGTCCAGGGCGAACTCGATCCCCTGATAGTAGAGCCGCGACTTGTCGTACGGGTCGAGGCAGCCGCCGCCGCCGTAGCCGGTGTTGCCGAACATGTCCTTCTTGAAACTGCCGTCCACGCCCCAGAGGCTGACCCGCTTCGGACTCGAGTCGCATTCCACCACCCAGAGCTGGTCCTTGCCATCCACGGCGAGATCCACGGCCACATCGGGGCTGCTGGTGAAGCGCTTGGGATCGTACGGGCCGACACCGCGGCCGCCCGGGGTGCCGATGATGCGCAGCGCCTTCCCCGCGCTGTCGAAGACGCGGACCACCCGCTGGTCTGGCGCGCTGTCGAAGACAACGAGTTCGCCGACCTTGTCGAAGGCGATGGCCGTGGGCTTGCCGACGTCGAGCGGCAGCGGCTGGTGCTTGCCACCTTCGGCATCGATCTTCACCACCTTGCCCGCCGAGATGCCATAGAGCGTGCCGTCCGGGGCGAAGGCGAGGTCGCTGCCCTTGGGAAAGGGGAGCTCCTTCTCAAGCTTCTTTGTCGCCAGGTCATAGACCTCGATGCGCTGGGTGGCCAGGATGTCGGTCGGCGGTTCGCCGCCAAGCGCCCGGAGCGGCGCCACGCCGTAGATCCGGCAGCGGGTCGGGTCGAGCGCCGGGCCGCCGCGGTCTATCCGCACACCCACTACGCCGGCGCGGTCCGCTTCCTTCCACAGCCATTGTTCTTTCACCCGCAAGCGGAGCGCGCGCGTCGAGACCTCGCGGCCGAAGTCGACGTAGCCGTCCATGTA
>CAZZCT010000258.1:0-6987 GCA_964652365.1 uncultured Lentisphaerales bacterium | reverse complement strand
CCGCCAGGCTGGAGACCCGCTGGGAGGCCGGAGCCCGCACGCTGCACGTGACCTATACCAGCGGCGGCGACGTGATGGAGATGGGCTTCTGCACCGACTATGCGCAATCCGAGGTGCACTTCGCCGTCGAACCAGGCCAGCACACCAAGGCAATTCCATACCGTCGCGTCAACGGCAAGGAGCCCTATCTGCCCGCCGGCATCGATCGCGACACCACCCTCACACAGCAGGGCACCACCGGGCGCCTGGAAAAGAACGGCGCGGTTCTGACGCTGGAGCCCGGCCGCACCGGCTATCTGATCACCGAGCCGATCAGCGGCACCTACGCCGGCTACAATCCCCTGCCCGACCTTTCGGCCTGGTCTCTGAGCGTCCCGGGCGCCATCGAGGTTCGCGCCGACGGCAAACTCGGACTGGCCCGCATCGTGGTCTGCCCCAAGGCCGGCACGATGGCGATCGACCACGCCTTCAAAGCGGAACAGCTCAAGGAGCCCGGTATCGCCAGGCGACTGCTGGTCTTCGGCCTCGCCGCCGCCCCCAAAGTGCAGCTCAACGGCCGGCCGCTCGGAACGGCACCCGCACCGATCGAGGTCGCCGGCCGAACCGCCTACGCCATCCCGCTGAGGTTTGAGTAGCCGCCCTGGCCCGGCGACGTTCCGTCGACACCTCTCGACAGGAACCGACAGCATCGACAGGGTCCGAGAGTCTCCGAAAAGGGCAAAGCGCCTCTCCCAGAATTCCATTTGCTTGGAGCACCCCATGCCAACCACCACCTACACCATCCGGCCGCACAGCGGTCGGCCGACCCTGTTCGTCGACGGGAAGCCCGATTGTGGCTATGCATACAATTACTGCGGGTCATTCCGCCACCCCGAGGCGGCCGATATCTACCGCCAGTTCCTTGCCAACGGCTGCCGCACCTTCGTGCTGGCCCTGCGTGGCGGGGTCGAGGGCGACTGGGGCACCACGCCCTTCTGGACCGATGATGGCGTCTTCCCCGCCGAGCCGCTGGCCGTCCCCGGCAGCGCCTGGCAGGAGACCCTCGACCAGATCCAGCTCATTCTCGACCTCGCCCCGGACGCCCGCTTCTGGCTGCGCTGCAACTGCTCGCCGCCCAAACGCTGGGTCGAGAAGTTTCCCGACGAACTGCTGCTCAACGCCTATGGCCGGCGCTACACCGAACCGTCGCTGGCCAGCGACCGCTACGACCAGCAGGTCGGCCGCTTCATCGACCATTTCGTTGGCTATTGCGAACGCCAGCCCTGGGCCGACCGGGTGATCGGCTACCTGGTCTATCCGCTCGGCGAAGGCACCACCCAGCTTACCTGCGAGGGCTATCTGTTCGACCAGAGCCCCGCCATGCTGCACGGATTCCAGACCTACCTGCAGCAGCGCTACGGCACGGACGCGGCGCTGCAGCAGGCCTGGCAGCGGCCCGACCTCACGCTCGCCACCGCCACCGTGCCAAACGACGCCGACTTCCGCCGGCGCGGTCAGCCGCAGCAGGGCCGCTTCGGCTCGCTGTCAGACAACTTCTCCGTCCACCGCGCAAGCCACCGCCTGCACTGGCCTGACCCCGCCGAAATGGCCGCCGAACGCGACTACTGTTTGTACATGCGGCAACTGACCGGCCGCAACTTCCGCACCCTGTTGCAGGCCGTGAAGCGACAGGCACCACGCAAGCTGGCCGGCATGGATGCCTTCAAACAGGCGATGCTGGGCTGGCCGCTGATGGCCCGCCATGCCGGCGACTATGTCGCCTACGACGGGGCCATGCATCCGGTCTCCGGGGCCTTCGCCATGGCCGAACTGCTGGATCTGCCCGAACTCGACGTGGTGGCCACCCCGCACGACTACCTGCACCGCGGCATGGGCTTCCCCTACGAGGGCGAAGGCATCGGCGATGCGGTGGTCATCCGCGGCAAGATGATGTTCATGGAGGAGGACCAGCGCACCTACTGCCTGCCCACCGCCGGCGAACGCTGGAACATGCTGCACCCAGGCCCTGAGATCGCCGCCGGCCTGTGGCGCAATTTCGCCACGTCCCTGACCCGAGGCCACAACACCTATCCGATGGACGTGATGGGCCGGCCCAGCTTCTTCTCGGGCGCCGACGTACAGGCGGTCCTGCGCGAGCGCGGTCGCGTCCAGCGCGAAGCCCTCGCCTGGCAGCGCCAGGAAGTCCCCGCCATCGTCATGGTGATCGACGACGCCGGCGTCATCGATGAGGACTTCACCATCGGCTACCAGAACCTGGCAGTGATCCAGCAGCGTCAGTCCGGGCTGGCCCGTTGCGGCGTACCCTACCGCCTGCACCTGCTCGAAGACCTGGCCCGCGACAACTTCCCAGCCTGCCACAAGGTTTTCCTCTTCCCCAACCTGTTCCGGCTGACCCCCGAACGCCAGGCGCTGATCCGCGCCAAGGTCTTCCGCGATGGCAACGTCGCCATCTTCGGTCCGGCCACCGGCATCACGGACGGCGTCTGCCGACGGGCTGACCTGGCCTCGGAGCTGCTTGGCATTCCGCTCAACCTCGTGCTCCAGGAGTCGCCGCGGCGGGTGACGGTCGACCGCTTCGACCATCCGCTCACCGCCAACCTGCCGCGCCGACTCGACTACGGCGACTCCTACGTCTACGGCCCGCTGCTGGCGCCCGCCTGCGCGGCCTTTCCCGACGGCCCGCCGCCGCATCCCGACGTCCGGCGCCTCGGAGGCATTCAGTGGCCGGCCGCCCTCGACGGCCCCGGCCTGGTCGTCCGCGAATTCGGCAAGGGTGCCTCCGGCAACGGCACCCCCGGGCCGCGCGGGTCGGACGACTACGCCGTCGTCTTTACCGCCGCCGTGCCGTTACCGGCCGAGTTGCTGCGGGCCTTCGCGGTGTTCAGTGGAACACATGTCTACAGCGACTCTGACGACGACCTGATCTTCGCCGATAGCAGCCTTCTTGGTATTCACAGCATGCGCCCCGGCCAGCGCACGTTCCACCTTCCGCGGCCGACGACCGTATGGGATCTGATCGAAAACCGGGAGGTCAGCGACGGTACCGCGTCGCTGACCTTGCAACTCGAAGCCCCCAGCACTCACCTGTTCCGTCTTGGCGACTGAAACAGTCCATATGAACAACCGAACACTGCTTCTCGGAGCGGCCCTGCTCGCCTGCTCCCTGTTTGAAACCGCCTTGGCCGCGGAGCAGACGGTGGCGATCACCGACCATACGGGACGCGGCTTCGCCTCCGATACCGTGACCTATGCGGTGGACGCGGCCCAGGCGGCGCGGCTGCGTGTCTTCGACGCCGGCGGCAAGCCGATCGCCGCGCAGGCCGATGGCGCGACGCTAACCTTCGTCACCGCCCTCGCCCCGGGCGCCTCTGTCCGCTACACCGTGCGCGACGACGGCAAGGGCGCCGCGCCGGCCACCGCCGTCTCCGCCAGGCGCGAAGACGGTGCGCTGACGCTGGCCAACGGCCTGCTGGCCGTGCGGGTGCCGGCCGAGCAGAAGAAGACCTTCAAGGAGCCCGTGCCGGCCAGCGACCTGCCCGCACCGCTGCTCGCCTTCCGCGGCGCGGACGGCGTCTGGCGCGGCACCGGCAAGATGCTGACCACCCGGCCGGTCAAGGCCTTCACCGTCGCGCTGGTGGCACAAGGCCCGGTCTTCTGCGAGGTGCGCTACGAACTCACGTTTGCCGCGGGCGGGTTCTACCGCGCCACGCTGCGGGTCGCTGACCGCATACCGCTGGTACAGATCAGTGAGGAGTACGATCCCGGCGTCCTGGATGGTACCGACGGCTGGGAACTGGACCTCGCCGCAGGCTGGTCGCCGGACCGCATGGAGATCGCCAGCACGGCCGGCAACGGCCAGGTCGACGCCGGCCGCGTCGAGCCGCTGGAGAACCTGACGAAGAAGCCCTCCTGGTTCCTGATCCCTGACAACGCCTGGGGACCGCTCTCGCAACTGGGTCTGTTTGCGGAGGTTGCACGGCAGGCCAGTCCAACCAACTACCCGATGGCCGGCATCGTGCCGCTGCACAAGGGCGACTGGCGTCACATGAACGGGATCGAGATCCGCTCGCCCGGCGCGGCGTCGGTGCGTGCCCGCTTCCCCATGAGTCGCCGCCATGCCTCGTGGCTGCGCGAGGTGACCAGTGAGACATCACCGTTCTCGATGCAGGAACATGAGCCCGGCCTGGCGCGGACCTACGGCCGCCGCCACTGGGGACTGGTCCTGGCAGCACCCGACCGCGTCTGCCATGGCGAAGGCAACCGACCGGTCGGGCCCTTCTACCAGGCCCGTCTCTTCTACGGCGTGGTCGGTCTCGACCGCTACAAGGACTTCATCACCGAGTGGACCGACAGCGGCGCCGCTTACCCGAGGCTCTACCTGAAGGCCGGGACACTTGAGGCCTACAAGCGGAATCTCGAGAACGCCGGCCTGCCCGGCCCGTTCGTCGAAAAACTGCGCGCGGGAACGTTCGCGCTTGGCGCCGATCCCGCGGGCGCGGCCAAACGAACGGCCGATCTGATCAAGCGGCTCGACGGCATCATCGGCAACGTGTTTGTCTCGCCCACCACTGGTCACCACTGGACCGCGCCGCTCTACACGGTCGCGGCCGCCGCCGACGACGTGCTCGGCCTGCCCGGACTCCCGCCCGAGACCCGCGCGGCAATCCGCACCCGCGTGGCCCTCATCTGCCACCTGTGGCAGGACGCCGATATCCTCGGATTCGGCGGCGGCTCGCACACCGGCAACCCCAACATGGGCACGGCCCGCTTCGCGCCGCTGGTCGCCTTCCTGCCACTCGTTCCCGACCACCCCCGGTTCGAACTCTGGCGCCGCCACATGGCCGCCTATCTCGAACACAAGGCCGCGATCCAGACCGCGCCCGGCGGCGGGTACCTCGAATTCGGCGCCGCCTACCACATGCACGGTTACGCCCGCGTGATGAATGCCATTCCCGCGCTGCAGGCGGCGGGTGCGGATGGGCTGGACCATCTGTTCGCACTCGACCGCGCCAACTGGGCCTACTATCTGAACCTGCTGACGCCGCTCGATACACGCTGGAAATACCGTGTCATCCCCGGCCTGGCCAACAGCCCGCCCGGCTACAGCGAGCACCTGCTCGAGGCGGCGGGCGAACTCGCCGGCCGTGACCCCGAACTCGCCGCGCATCTGGCCTGGGCGTGGCACGCCAACGGCGCCAACGACCGCAACAATCCCGCCGGCGACATGAACGGCCAACTCGCTGGCAGCGCGCCCGCGCCCAAGGAACCGGCGTTGCGAAGTCAGATCTACCCCGGTGTCGGCGTGATCTTCCGTGCACACCAGGGGCCCGACGAGACTTACCTGTTTTTCCGCGCCGGCAACAACTGGAGCCACTGGAACGAGGACCAGGGCCACCTGATTCTGATGAGCCGTGGCGCCACGCTGCTACCCTCCCAGCCCTATCAGTACTGGGGTGTCAAGAGCCCGGCGTTTGACGACCACAACGTCCTGCGCTTCGGTCACCCCGAAAACAAGATGCCGCACGCCTGGCCCGACGCCAACATCCTCGACCACGCCTTCGGCGGCAGCGTCGAGTACGCCTGGTCCTCGGTCGGCTTCCCCGATTGGTTCATCGCGCCCGGCGCGACGCCCGAGTTCGGCGGCAAGGTCGACGCGCCGGTCGGCACTGGCGGTGTGCGACAACTCGCGGAGGTGAATGGACAGAAGCAGGGCGCCTTTGACTGGAACCGGCAGGTTCTGTTCCTGAAGGGCCGCACCGCCACAAGCCCCAACTACTTCGTCGTCCGCGACAGCGTCGTCGGCGAGGGACGGCTTGCGAGCTGGCTCTCCCTCAACCTGCTGGGAACGAAGGAGGGGGTCGCCGCGCAGCGCGGCTCCTTGTCCGTCGACACCGAGTGGCCGGTCAAACTCGACGTGCTCTTCCCGGAGCGGAAAGATCTGGCACTTGAATTCCACGAGGAGAACCAGTACGTCTCCCTCGGCGGCTGGAGCGGTCCGAGCTGGTGGCGCAGGGAGGGCACGCTCTCGAAAAACTGGGTCGGCAAGGACGGCGCACCGCTGCCGGCCGACGCCAAGGGCGACTTCTGGGAAAAGCATACACTGGCGCGCATTTCAGCCGCGCCGGGCGAGGGCTACTTCTGGCTGCTCTACCCGCGCGCGGAGAATGAACCTGCGCCCGCTGTCGCCACGCCCGCGCCCGGTGTCATGATCATCAAGCATCTTGAAGGAACCGACTACGCCTTCACCGCGGCGGAGACATTCAGCTATGCCTCGGACGGAGTCCTCTTCGAAGGTTGCGCCGGCGCAGTGCGCGTGGCCAAGGACGGTGCGGTGACGCTGGCGCTAACTGGCGGACGCGGCCGGGTCGGTTACCGTGGAACGATCCTGAGCGGCGTGGCGCCCTTCGAGCGGACCTTCAAGCCCGGCGAACTCACGCCTGGCGAGACGGAGGTCGGGGCGCAGGTCCCGGCCGGCAGTGAGCCAAAGGTCGTCAGAGATGGCGACACGGTGCGTTTCGTTTCTCCGGCACCCGTCTACGTCAAGCTCACCTCCGGCAACGTCGCCGTGCGCGGAGTCGGACCGTTCGACCTCACCTTCACCGCGAACGGCATCCGCGGCACGGTTGCGGGCAAGACCCGCACGATCGTCACCACCTGGCCTGCGGGGATCGTCCGACCGATGTTCCAGATGGACGGCAAACGCTGGTATGCCGGCTGGGCTGACGACCACTCGATTGCCAAAGACACCCCCACGCCGCAGTTCGCCTTTGCCTTTGGCGTCACGGCCGGCGAGCACACGGTCGCGGTCAGCGAATGGGTCTACCCCGACCTCCCTGCCGCCGTTGCCCGCCGCCGCGTGGAGGAGTGAGGTCAGGGGCCGGCTGGCCGGTTCGATCGTGCCGAACAGACCGACGCGGGGGACAGAGCCGGTCGCCTCAAACTGCGAGAGTTGCCGCCGAATCTGCCGCCCCGACGTGCGCATGCCCA
>CAZZCT010000257.1:0-7040 GCA_964652365.1 uncultured Lentisphaerales bacterium | reverse complement strand
AGCCGTGATTGCATGGGCATGCGCACGTCGGGGCGGCAGATTCGGCGGCAACTCTTGCAGTTTGAGGTTGCTCGTGCAACTGCCGGATCCATTCCGGCAGCAGCGTGGCCACGTCACCGACGATGCCATAGGTGGCGGCGCGGAAGATTGGGGCCTCGGGATCGCGGTTGAGAGCCACGAGGATCTCGGCCCCGTCCACGCCGGCCAGGTGTTGGAGTTGCCCGCTGATGCCGCAGGCCACGTAGAGATGTGGCCGCACGGTGCGTCCGGTCTGGCCGATCTGGCGGTATTCCGGCGCCCAGCCGGCCTCGACGGCCGCCCGCGAGGCGCCCAGTGCGCCGCCCAGCAAGCGGGCCAGATCCGCCAGTTGCGCAAACGCCCGGGCACTGCCCAGGCCGCGGCCGCCGGCGACGATCGTCGTGGCGTCGTCCAGGCTGGCGCCCTCCGCGGGGGTGTGTACGAAGCGCCGGCGCAGGTCCGGACCGGCCAGGAGACCGGCCGGCGGTACATGCCTCACGCATTCACCCGTACGGTTCGGGTTGGCCGCGGCTGGCTGCATCACCCGCGGACGGACGGTGGCCATTTGCGGCCGGGCGTGCGCGCAGACGATCGTGGCCAGCACGTGGCCGCCGAAGGCCGGGCGCGTCTGCAGCAGGTTGCCCGTGGCCGGGTCGATCGACAGGGCCGTGCAGTCGGCGGTCAGCCCCGCATCCAGCAACGCGGCCAGGCGCGGCGCCAGGCTGCGGCCGATGGGTGTGGCGCCCGCGAGCACGATGGTCGGACGCTGGCCGCGGATCAGGTCGGCCAGCACGGCCGCGTGGCGCACGTCGTCGAAATGGGCCAGGCGCGGGTGGTCGGCCAGCAGGACGCAGTCCGCACCCCGGGCGATCAGGGCCGCCGCATGTCGGCGCGCGTGCCAGCCCAGCAGCGGGGCGCACAGGCGTTGTCCCAGCGCATCAGCCAGGCGCCGGCCAGCGCCCAGCAGTTCGAAGGTGACGGGGTGGAGCTGCCGGTCCTGCAGTTCGGTGAGCACCCAGATGTCGCGGCTGCCGTCCGCGACCGGGCTCCTGGTGCCGGGCGCGGGGCGCACCAAGGGGGCGAACGTGTCCGGGGCCGGCCCCGCGGTCCGGTGGGTGGCGAGGATGCTGCGCAGGGCCGAAATGCACTCTGACGGTGTGCCAGTCAGAAGTCGGGCAGGGGGACGGGGCGGCGGCGGCGCGATGCGCACGACGCGCGTCGGGGAGCCCTTGAGCCCGACCTGGGCCGGGGCCAGACCCAGTTCGGCGGCATCCCAGCGCGTGATGGCGGCGCGCGCGGCCCGCAACACCCCGGCCAGTGTCGGCAGGCGCAGGCGGTGGATGGCGCCGCCCACGGCGACCGCGGCCGGCAGGGGCAGCGCGACCGTTTCGCGGCCGTGGTCCAGCACGCGCACCGCGGTCAGGCGACCGCCGGCGAGGCGGCCGAGGCGGCGCACATAGGTCAGTTGCGGCAGGTTCAGCCGTGCGGCCACGCCGGGGCCGACCTGGGCCGTATCGCCGTCGGCGGCTTGCCGCCCGAAGAAGATCAGATCGGCGCCGCCCAGCTTGCGGATGGCGGCGGCAAGGGTCACACTGGTGGCCCAGGTGTCGCTGCCGGCAAAGGCGCGGTCGGTGAGCAGCACGGCCTGGTCGGCGCCCAGTGCCAGCACCTCGCGCAGGGCGGCCTCGGCCTGGGGCGGCCCCAGGGTGAGGACCGTCAGGGTGCCGCCGTGGCGTTCGCGCACGCGCACGGCCTCTTCGACGGCGAAGCGGTCGAATGGGTTGAGCACGGCGCGCACACCTTCGCGGATCAGCGTGTGGGTATGCGGGTCGAGTTGGATCTCGGCGACGTCGGGAACCTGTTTGACGCAGACGACCAGACGCAAAGGGGGGTGGGGCGACGTGTTCATACGCGAAGGACGTTCAGCAGGGCTCACCTCAGACCGACCACGCGTGCATTCGATCGTCCTCGTCCTTCGTCCTCGATCCCCGAGGACGACGACGAGGACGCGCACGATTTCAGAGTTCGACGCATGTGCGCGCGATCCTTCAATTCAAAGACGCTATCGGCGCGGCTGCGGCAGGTGGGGCTCGAACTGGGTGCGGGCGGCCCGCCGGGCCAGGCGGTCGGCCTGGCTGGCGCGTTCGCAGAGTTCCTCCTGACTGCGGATGGCGCGTTGGCCGTGGGGACGCTCGATCCGGCGGTACGTGCCGTCGGGCAGCAGGCGCCAGGCCTTGGTGTTGTCGCTGAGACTGGTGTCCAGCAGTTCACGCAGCTTGCGGCGGCAGTCGGGATCGCTGACCGGCACCAGCAGCTCGATCCGGCGGTCGAGGTTACGCGGCATCCAGTCGGCGCTGGAGATGAAGACCTCTTCGTCGCCGCCGTGCAGGAAGGCGAAGATGCGGCTATGCTCGAGGAAACGGTCGATCACGCCGGTGACGACGATGTTCTGGCTGACGCGCTTGACGCCGGGCCGCAGGCAGCAGATGCCGCGGATGGCCAGGCGGATTTCGACGCCGGCCTGCGAGGCCTCGTAAAGCGCCGCAATCAGCTCGGTGTCGACAAGCGCGTTCATCTTGGCCAGGATGCGCGCGGGCTGCTGCCGTTCGGCCAGTTCGGTCTCGAAGCGGATCAGATCGAGCAGGCGCGCGCGCAGGCCAATGGGCGCCTGCGTCAGGCGCAGGTAGGGTTGCGGCTCCGAGTAGCCGGTGATGGCATGGAACAGGGCGGCGGCGTCGCGGCCCAGCGACGGGTCGCAGGTCAGCAGGCCCACGTCGGTGTAGAGTCGGGCCGTGACTTCGTTGTAGTTGCCGGTGCCATAGTGGACGTAGTAGCGCACGCCGTCGCGCTCGCGCCGTACCACCAGGCAGATCTTGGCATGGGTCTTGAGCCGCCGGACGCCGTAGATCACCTGCACGCCGGCCTGTTCGAGGCCATGGGCCCAGTCGATGTTTCGGGCCTCGTCGAAGCGCGCCTTCAGTTCGATCAACGCGGTGACATGCTTGCCGGCCTGGGCGGCGGCCAGCAAGGCGCGCACGATCGGGCCGCGCGCGCTGGTGCGGTAGAGCACGATCTTGATGGCGCGCACGTCGGGGTCGGTGGCGGCCGACTGGACCAGCCGCAGCACGGGGTCGAAGCTCTCGTAGGGCACGGCGACGAGGTGGTCGCGTTGCGCAACCTGCTCGAAGATGTTGACCGTGGGATCCAACTCGGGCGTGGGCTGCGGGGTCCAGGCCGGATAGCGCAGGGCCGGGTCCTCGATCGCGCTACGCAGCTCGCTCAGGCCGGTGAGGTCCAGGGGGCCGTCCACCGGATAGAGGTCGGCATCGTCGATCGCCAGGCGCTGGCGGAGCAGAGTCACCATCTCGGGCGAGGCGCCGGCCTCGATTTCGAGGCGCACGCAGGGGCTGGTGCGCCGGTCGCTCACGACTCGCGCCATGGCGCTGGCCAGGTCGACCGCGTACTCCTCGTCTACCTCGATGTCGGCATTGCGCGTGATGCGGAAGGTCACGGCCTCAACGATCTCGCGACCGGGGAAGAGCCGGTGCAGGAAGGCGCGCACGAGGTCCTCGATCATGACGTAGTGGCGCTCGGTCGCGCCGGCCACGGGCGCACGGACCACGCGTGCGATTCCAGGCCCCAGCCGGATCAGGGCCCAGGCGGGCGGGGCCTCGGCCGCGGTGGCCTCCTGGGCAGGCCTGGTGTCTGGCGCCAGACGACAGGCCAGGTAGAGGGCCAGCGGTGTGAGCAGGGGCAGGGCGGCGTCGTCGACGACCGCGATCGGGGTCAGCACCGGAAAGATCTCGCTCTCGAAGTGGGGCTCCAGCGCCAGCCGGTCCTCGGCCGAGAGTTGCCGGCCGGGCGCCAGCCGTACACCGTGGGTGGCTAGTTTCGTCAGCAGGCCGTCGAGGCAGGCATACTGGTCGGCCATCTGGGCGCGCAGACGCACGCGTACGCGCCGGAGTTGCTCGCCGGGAGTCAGTCCGGCTGCGTCGGGACGTGTCAGTCCCACCTTGACCTGCAGGTGCAGGCCGCCGACGCGCACCATGCAAAACTCGTCGAGGTTGGAGCCCGAGATGCCGAGGAAGAGCAGGCGCTCGCCCAAGGGCACGCGGGTGTCGCGGGCCTCCTCCAGCACCCGCTGGTTGAACTCCAGCCAGCTTAGCTCGCGGTTCAGGAAAAGGGGCTCAGGTCGCGCCATGGGCGGTCTCCCGGTTCCACGGGTACAGGACGACCTTCAGTCCGTAGACGGACTCGAACATCTCGGCCCGGCCCTCCAGTTGGCGGCGCACGAGCGGCAGGTCGTCGGCGATGCGCGCCAGGATCACCAGCTCGTCGCGTTCCAGCCGGAAATCCAGCTTCAGGGTGCTGCTGTCGTGGCCGAACTCCAGCGCGTCGGCCACCCGCAGAATGGCGGCCAGTTTGGCGACGCGGACCCGTTCCACCGCCGGCAGTTCGGCGAACTCCTCGTGGGTGGGCCGGGGTGCGGCGCGGCGGTGGTAGCGCGCGATGCAGGCGACCAGGCCGATCTCGCGGGCGTTCAGGCCGAAGAGGTCGCTGTTCTCGATCAGGTAGAGGCTGTGCTTGTGGTAGGAGCGGCTGTTGACGAACATGCCCACCTCGTGCAACAGCGCGGCCACGTGCAGCAGGATATCCTCCTGCGGCGTGAAGGCGACCGTGCACTGCATGAAGGTCAGCAACTGGCGGGCATAAGAGGCCACATGGCGCGCATGCCGCAGGTCGACGCGGTAGTGGCGCGCCAGGGCCATGGCCGAATGGATCGTCTGGCGGCGGAACTCATCCTCCCACGTCCGGCCTCCGAGCATTTCGGCCAACACGCCGTCGCGCAGGGTGGCGTCGCCCACGTCAATCCGGCGCGCGCCGACGGCTTCGGCCAGCGCCACGCAGACGGCCAGCGAAGGCAGCAAGGTCTCGGCCTGGTGTTCGCTGACTCCCAGCCGGCGGGCCAACTCCACGGACGGGTAGCGCAGGTTGGCTTCGATGAACGCGCGCACGGCTTCCGGTTCGAGCGGGCTCAGGTCGTCGGCATCGGCGCCGTCCAGCGCATCCCGCACCAAACGCGTCTCGGCGCCCAGCACCACGAGGTGGGCGGGCGAGGGCAGCGAGGTCAGGCCGCTGACCATCTGGGCCACGGGGGCCGCCAGGTAGTCGAACAGCAGAGCCATCCCACCCGGTGCGCGCGTGTGGTCGCCCAGCTCACGGAACATCCGCAGCGAACCCAGCCGGTGCACGTGGGCAGAGTCCACTCGTCCCTTGCGGAAGGCCAGAATCTCGGTACTGCCACCGCCGACTTCGACCACCAGGGTACTGGACGATCGGAAGAAACTCTGGCGACGGAGCAGCGGACGCACCGCCAGGTAGGTCAGCCGGCTGACCTCCACCTCGTCGAGCACCTCGACGCGCAGGCCGGTGGCAATCCAGATGCGGTCGGTCAGGACGTCGCGGTTGCGCGCTTCGCGCACGGCGCTGGTGGCCACCACGCGCAAGTCCTGCGGGGCGACGCCCTGCTCGGCCAGCACCTCCTGGAACCGGCGGATCGCGGCCACGCAGCGCTCGATGTTGGGCGAGGCGATCACCTCGAAGGTGAAGCTGTCACGGCCCAGGCCTACCGGCAGGTCCAGGTCGGCCAGGCGTTCGAGGCCGCGGCCCTGGCGCTGGGCGATGGCCATGCGGATCGAGCTTGAGCCGATCTCGATCACCGCCGCCAGGGTTCGTGGAAGTACGTCTGTCATGGGATCCCGCTGGGGCTTCCGGCACGCGCGCGCCCTGCTGTTGCGCGTTCCGCGGCCCACGCGGCCGCCCCGCGAATTGCGGCGTCATCGCCGAGTTTGGCGACCGTGAGTTTGAAGCTGTCGCGGTAAGTCTGCATCACGCGTCCGCGCGCGACGCGTTCGACCTCTTCGCGGTAGAGTTTGGGCATGGCTTCCACCAGGCCGCCACCCAGCACGACGATATCAGGGTCCAGCAGGTTGACGGCCGCGGCGACACCGACACCGATCCAGGCCGCCGCATCGCGCACGATGCGTTCGACCACGGCGTCGCCCTGTACGATCGCCTGGGCCAGGACGCGGCTGCGGATCTTCTGCAAGTCGGTTCCGGCGGCCGCCAGCAGGTTGGGCGCCTCACCGCGACAGGCCGCGGCCGCGGCCGCCTGGGCGATCGCCAGGCGGCTGGCCACCGCTTCGAGGCAGCCGCGCTGACCGCAGCCGCACAACGGCCCGTTTGGCAGCACGGGCAGATGGCCGATCTCGAGGCAGCTCGAATTGGCGCCGCAGAGCACGCGGCCTTCCAGCACGCAGCCGCCGCCCACGCCCGTGCCGGGGAAGACCCCCACGACGCAACGACCGCCGCGGCCCGCGCCGAAACGGTACTCGCCGTAGGTGCCGGCATCCACATCGTTGAGGATCGCCACCGGCGCCTGGGCGGCGCACCCCAGCAGGCGGGCCATGTTGACGTTGTGCCAGCCCACGTTGGGCATCTCGCGTACCACGCCGGTGTGCGGATTGACCGGTCCGGGACACGCCACGCCTACGCCTTTCAGCCGGGCGCTGCGGGGCTTGTCCGGGACCGCCTGCCAGGCCTCTTCGAGCAGCTCCGCCATCCGGGCGATGCCGCTGCGGGGGCCCTTGAATCCGCGGGTGCGGCCCTCGGCCCGGCCGACGATGCCCAGGTCGGTGTCGAGCACGGCCACGCGCATCTTGGTGCCGCCCAGATCGAAACCCGCCCAGAACTGCTGTCGTGCGCTACCCATTCGAACCTCGCTTCTGCTTCCACTTTCGCTTTCGCAACCGGCTGCCGCCAACACCGCGGGATGCTAGCACAGGCCTTGGGACGATGCACGCCGATTGAAACGATTGAAACGCGGTGGCTCAGCGGGCGCAATCGAGGCGCGGGCGAGCGGCGCCATTGGCACCGCTGCCAAGATGAATCCGGAGTAACTCCGTGGCGGACTACCCCGCGTTGCGCTTCGCAGGGGCGGACACCCTGAAAGATGTAGCCGG
>CAZZCT010000256.1:0-7040 GCA_964652365.1 uncultured Lentisphaerales bacterium | reverse complement strand
AGGCGGTATTCGGCACTACTGACTTGAGTCTGGCCAATTGGGCACTTGCGGTGGCCGTTGCCTCATCGGTGCTGGCGATCGAAGAGGCACGGAAGTTACTCGGTCGACTGAGCGCGCCCGGTCGTTCACGCATGAAACAATCCGAAAGAAATGTCAGATGAAGATCGGGCGAAGGCTGCAGGATGGACCAAGCGGCCGGAGGTCCACGACGCCGCCCATCTGTTCATCCGCTTCCGTGGCCTGATGACGTGTGGTTGACGTCTGACCCTTCTTCAGCATGGCACAGGCAGATGCGCCTGTGCTACTGTTTGGGCCAAAGGAAACTGGCATGAGAACCAGGGGACAACTTGAGGCTGACATCAGTGAGGCGATCGTCAAATTCGAGCGCGAATACATGGGACGCGGGCCGGAAGCGGTGCGCACGTATCTGCTGGACGATATCATCATGGTGCGGCTGCAAGGGGTGCTGACGCCCGCTGAGCGGCAACTGGCCAGAAGCGACCCGGAGGGCCAGGGACGTGCGCTCATCAAACAGGTGAGAATGGAATTGCTGGAGAAGGCGCGTCCCCTGTTGGACACCATCGTCCGCGATATTACCGGGCAGTCGATCAAGAGCCTCCACACGGACATCAGCACGCTGACAGGTGAGCGGATCATCATCTTTTCGCTCGGCGGGCCAGCTGTCCTTCCTGGCGAGGACGCCTGACGGCCTGATCCCGCTCCGCACGGCCCGTCACGCGAGAGAACCGGGCGTGTGCACACCACCGGCATCCGCCGCCTCACGCACGGATTACACCGTACAGCCCGCCGACTTCCCGTTCCGGGAAACCTACCGCACCAGCCTCAGCGTCTTGATTTCGAACGGCCGGAAGTCGAGCGCGACGGCGCCATCACGTACCGCCAGCGGCTGGCCGCCCTGTTCAAGCATGTCCGTGGCCAGCACCTTGCGGAACGGCCGGTGGAGCTGAACCGTGCAGGCGGTGGTCGTGCGCTTGCTCTCGTAGAGCCGCACGATCGTGTCGCCGCTGCCGTCCTCGGCCGGCTTGACCGCCTCCACGATGATATCGGGCTGGTCCACACCCACGAGTGTGCCCGTGCCGCCGCGCCCCGCGGCCGTCACCACCGGCACGTTCAGGTCGTACGCCTGGCGAATCACGTCGGAATCGGCGAAGCTGCCGTTCCAGGCGTAGAAACTGTAGGTGAAGCGCTGGGTCCCCAGATCGGCCGTCATGTCGGGCGACAGCGGACTGCGCAGCAGCGTCAGGCTGATGGTCGGGCCCTCGACGCTGCAGCCGTACTTGCTGTCGTTCAGCACCGCGGCGCCGCGGGCCTGCTCGACCAGCGCGGACCACTTGTGCATCGAGACCTCGAAGCGGTCGGCGTCGAACTGCCGCGAGCTGTGATTGGGCCGCGCCAGGTGGCCGAACTGAATCTCGTGCAAGGCTTCGTTGGCATGCAGATCCGGGGTGAAGGCCACCTTCAGCAGCTTGTGGCGCTCCTGCCACTCGATCGTGGTCTCGAAGTCCAGGCGTCGGCTGTCGCGGGCCAGGCTGACGCGCTGCACCAGGCAGCTCTCGTTCAGGGTGCGCTCGATGCGCAGCACGGCCACCAGCGGACCGCGGCTTTCGACCGTGATGCGGGCGGCACTCGCCAGCGCCACGGGTGTGGCCTGGTAGGTGCTGTCGATATCCCAGGCGTCGAACCACGAGGGCACGTCCTTGAACATCCGGAACTGGTTGCTCGGGCCGGCCAGCAGCTCGCGTCCGATCTCCTTGTCCCACAGGCTGACGAGCTCGCCGGATGCGTTGAACCGCGCGCGTAGACAGGCGTTCTCGAGACTGCGGGCGGCGGCCTTGAGTGTTGCCGCGGCCGAGACGGCGGGGAGGGCCGGAGCGGCGACAACGGTGGTCCAGCCGCAGGCGGGCACAGCCGGCAGCTCGGCGCAGAGGCGACCATCCAGGCGCTGCACCGCCAGCGGCTGACCGTCGCAGGTCGCGCCCGCAAAGCTCTCCGGCAGCAACACGCGCGCGCGGCGCGGCCAGCTCAGGGAGTTGAAGACCGTCAGGGCGTCCGGGTCGGGCGCGACCAGAGCGGCGGTCGCCGCGAGCCGGGTCGCCCCGGCGGCTACTTCGACCTCGGCGTAGAGCGCCCGCGACTCATCGTATACCCGGGCGATAGATGAGCCGGGGATGATGTCGTGGAACTGGTTGAGCAGCACGCCCTTCCAGGCCGTGTCCATGACCGCCTGCGGGTAGCTGTAGCCGGGGCGGTCCCAGGCCGCGCAGGCCCACAGTTCGGCTTCGCGCAGGGCCAGCTCGCAGACGCGGTTGCCGCGCTTGTTGCGGGCCTGGGTGGTGTAGGTGCCGCGATGGCACTGGAAGTAGAGTTCGCCCACGTAGACCGGCAGGTGGGCGGCGTCGCGGGCCTGTTCGCGGAAGAACTCCAGCGGCGAGCCAATCGACGTACGCGGCAGGCCTTCGAGATTTCGCTCGCGGCGCAGGTACTCGAGATGGTCGCGGGTCGGACCGCCGCCGCCGTCGCCATAACCGAAGGGCATCAGGCGTGTGCGGATGCCGTCCTTCTGTGCGCGGCCGGCCCAGCGGTCGTTGACCTCGGTCGGCGAGGTGTGGCTGTTGTAGTCGTTGTGGAAATGGCTCAGCAGGCGCGTGCCGTCGATGCCCTCCCACCAGAAGGTGTTGTAGGGGAAGTTCTCGCCGCCGTTGTAGTTCCAGAAGATCTTCTGGGTGGAGAAGTACTGGATGCCGCACCCCTTGAGGATTTGCGGCAGGGCGCCCGAGTAACCAAAGACGTCGGGCAGCCAGAGCAGTTCGTTATCGATGCCGAACTCCTCGCGGAAGAAGCGCTTGCCGTGGAGGCACTGCCGGATCAGCGATTCGCCGCCCGTGACGTTGGTGTCGGCCTCAACCCACATGGCGCCTTCGGGCAGCCACTGGCCTTTGCGCACGGCCGCCCGGATGCGCGCGTAGAGCTCGGGGTAGCGTGCGCGGGTCATCTGGTAGAGGTGCGCCTGGCTCTGCAGGAACTGGTACTCCGGGTACTCGTCCATCAGGGCCGCAGTGGTGCTGAAGGTGCGGCCGCACTTGCGCTCGGTCTCCTGCAACGGCCAGAGCCAGGCCACGTCGATGTGGGCGTGGCCGAAACAGGTCAGATGCGGCGAGGTCGTGCCGTTGACGCAGGCCAGCAGCGGGGCCAGGCGTTGGCGGGCTTTGCGGCAGCTTGCCAGCAGCGCGGCACGCGGCAGCTCCAGGTCACACAGGCAGGTGAAGTCGCGCAGGCCGGCGTCGATCTCCTGCACGCGCAGGCTGGCAGCCGGCAGCACGTCGCGCAGCTTGCGCAGCGTCTGCACGTCCATGAAGAGCTGGTAGAGCTCCTCGTTCCAAATTCCGACCGACGAGTGACCGACGGTCCGCTGCGTCAGGCCGGGTTCGGGCACCGACTGGACCGCGTGCGGCACCGGACCGCCGCCGCAGGGCGTGTCGCCATGGCCGCCGTACGACTCGATCAACAGCTCGAACCGTGCGCCAGCGCGCGCCTTGCGCGTCAGGGTCAGGTACGGATGGGCCCAGTCGATCGCACCCGCCACGCGGCCGTCCACAAAGGCCAGCGACTCGCCACCGGTCTCGCCCTTGAAGACGATGCGCTGGCCGGCCGCAGCCGCAGGCAGGCGCACCGAGGCGCGGAACCAGGCATAGCTCCACTTGGGGCCCCAGGCGGTCCCGGTCGGCATGAAACGGAACGTACCTTGGGCGGCAACTTCGGGCGTGTGCTGTTCGGCCGTCTCGAAGCCCTCAAGCGGCACGTCGGCCAGAGGCGTGTAGAGCAAGCTCGGCATGGTGCGGAGCCAGTGATCAATGCGCTTGCTCCACTCGATCGTCAGCGACATGGGTGCTCTCCTGTCCAGGCCGGCCGGGCGCTCCGGCGCCGGTGGCCTGAAAAAGCCGTCTACGATAGCGCCTCGATGCAGCGTCGGCGAGCGGATTGTGAGGCGACCCGCCGGGTTGGGGACTGCAGTTCTCGCGAGGCGCCGATCCCCTCCGGGGGCGCTGCCGCGCGCGGCCCCAGTCAATGCGACCACACGATATCGCGTGTGAGAGGCAAGCGCGGCAAGCGTTCACCGCTGTCCCCGCACCCCCCCCGACGTGCGCATGCCCATGCAATCACGGCTCACGAGGACGTTCGCCCTCCCGCCCCTGACCTCACCAGCGCATGGACCTGGGCTCCGGGAGGGCGAGGCTCCTGCCGAGCCGCCAGCGCAGGGTCAAGCGCACGAAACTGCGGCAGGCTTCGCGGCACCCCTCGCAGAACAGGGTCCGCTCGCGGCGTTGTCCTTTCTCCGGCGTTGTCCTATACTCCGCACCGACTGCTCTTCAAGGCGGCTGGTCGGCGGCCGCGGAGCGGACAGGGAGATGACCGTGCGGATCGAAAACCTGAAGGCGATGGTGGATGAGGGCGAGCTGAATGGCTGGCTCGCGCAACAGGCCCAGACGCCGGATCTGCATGACCTGCAGGTATCGCTGACCCAGGACCGGGTGACGGTGAAGGGCGTCTTTCGCCCTTCCGGCATGCTGGCCGCGCTGGTCGGCGAAGTTCCTTTTGTGACCTCCTGGGAGCCGGGGGTGCGGCCCGATGGGCGCTGCGTTGCCAGGTTGTGCGAGGCCGAGGCGCGTGGCTTGCCGGCCAACATGCTGCGCCAGATGCTGCTCGACCAGCTTGGCAAGCGGCTGCCGCCGGAGTCCGGCGTGCAGGTCGAAGGCGATGGGCTGGTGGCCAACGCGCAAGTCTGGCTGGCGCGACTGCCGGTCCGGATCGAAGGCCGCTTGCGCAGCCTCGTGGCACAGCCCGGCTGCCTGGTGCTGGAGGCGGGAGCGTAGTACCATTCTTGCCGTCCATTTTCGGGCGCCGACCGACCGGGTGCCCCAAGGGTCTGGGGCACCCCTACGCGGCGGGACGCACGTCGGGCCGACGTGCGCCACCGGGCGAGCGTGGCACGGGCTTCCAGCCCGTGCCACGATAGGAGCCGAAGTTACCCCCTCGTGTGTTCGCGGCGCAGCCGTGCGGCTGGCTGAGTTCCAAATGCCCCCATTCCCAAATCACAGACGGTTGAGGTCGGGCGCCCGACATGTTAAGTTGACGCGGCAAACAGGGAGCCCCCAACACGCCGTAGCGGCGAGCCGGCTCTCGGTCATACCAGGAGTCGCAGCGCAATGAAGGTACTCGTCACGGGTGGCACCGGGTTCACCGGCAAAGCCCTGGTCCGCCGGTTGCTCGACGCCGGCCACCAGGTGGTGGCCCTCGACTACAAGGAGGGGCTGAAGACCGAGGAACTGCGCACCTGGGGTGCCGAGGTGGTCATCGGCACCGTCACCGACCGCGAGTGCGTCCGGCGTTGCTTGCGCGGCGTGGACGTGGTGCAGCACATTGCCGCGGCCTTCCGTGAGCTCAACGTCCCGCCCCAGTATTACTGGGATGTCAACGTCGGCGGCACCCGCATCTGCCTGGAAGAGGCGCTGGCGGCCGGCGTGAAGAAGTTCATCTACTGCAGCACCTGCGGCATCCACGGCAACGTGCGCCAACCGCCAACCGACGAGGACCACAACATCGCCCCGGCCGACTACTACCAGCAGACCAAGTACGAGGCCGAGCCGATCACGCAGTCGTTTCAGCAGAAGGGCCTGAACACGACGATCGTGCGCCCGTCGGCGATCTACGGGCCGGGCGATCCGGAGCGTTTCCTGATGATCTTCCGCCGGGTGGCCAAGGGCCGGTTCCTGATGTTCGGCAGCGGCAAAACTCTCTACCACCCGGTCTACATCGACAACCTCGTGGATGTCTTCATGCTGGCCATGGACCCGGCCAAAGGCCAGGGCCGCACCTACCTGGCCGCGGATGCCGAGTACGTCCCGATCGAGGACTTGGTGCGGCGCACCGCCCGCGCCATGGGCGTCGAGGTCCGCATCCCGCATTACCCGGTCTGGCCCCTGGTGATCGCGGGGCATGCCTGCGAGCGCCTCTGCAAGCCCTTCCACATCACCCCGCCGATCTTCCCGCGGCGCGTCGACTGGTACCGCCAGAACCGGGCCTTCGACATCACCCGCGCCCGTACCGAACTGGGCTACAATCCCCAGGTCGGCCTCGACGAGGGCCTGCGGCGCACCTGCGAATGGTACCGGGCCAACGGCTATCTGTAAGCGACAAGCCCGCCGCGCGGCTGCGCCGCGAACAAACGAGGGGGGCGGCAGGCCAAGGGCCTGTTTGAACACAGCCCAGGGCAACGCCCTGGGACCATCACCGGCCCTGCCGCCCCTCGCAGGCTGAAGGCCTGCTTGAACCCTCAGAACTCGGTAAAGCCGTCCCGTTCATCGGCTGGCGGCCGCGTAGAGGCGCCACGCCCGGCGTTGCCGTTGCCACCGCCGTTCTCCCCGCCATTGCCATTGCCTTGGCCATGGCCGTTGCCACCATTTCCATTCTCGCTGCGCCGGGGGTTCAGGAAGTGCACCCGTTGCGCTCGCACCCGCAGCCGGGTGCGCGAGGCTCCCTCCTTGGTCTCCCACTGTTCGGTGACCAAGGCGCCCTCCACCAGCACGGGATCGCCCTTCTTGAGGTGCGCCCCGGCCGCTTCGGCGCTGCGCCCCCAGGCCACAATGTCGACAAAGCAGGTCTGCGGCACCGTCTTGCCGTCCTTGCCGGTGTACTCGTCGTTGATGGCCAGCCCGATCTCGGCGACGGCGGTGCCGCCGTTGGTCTTGCGAAGGGCGGGGTCGCGCGTCAGGTGACCAGCCACGCAGACGCGGTTGAGGCTGAACGAACTCATCTGGATCTCCTTGGGCTTGAGCAACGGCCACCATCGGCTGTCGCTACCCTATAGAAGTGTTGTCAGGTCCCAGATTCCCTACCCTGCGAAAATAAAGTTTGGACACCGCGTCCACGGTGTCGCAGACGGCCAGCGGGAGCCGCTGGCGACCGCTCCTCAAACTGCGAGAGTTGCCGCCGAATCTGCCGCCCCGACGTGCGCATGCCCA
>CAZZCT010000255.1:0-7059 GCA_964652365.1 uncultured Lentisphaerales bacterium | reverse complement strand
ACAGACGCCCGGCCGCAAACCATGCCTATCTTAGCGCCATTCAGGTCTGACCCTGAATCCTTCTGAATCCTTCTGAATCCTTGCTTCCCCCCGGCGAACAAGGCGGCGATGGCCGGGTTGGCGGCGTCGATGTCGTCCGGCACCTTGAACTGCCCGCGCGCCGAGCCGATGCGCTTGGCCGTGTCAGACGGATGGGCCGCCAACCACCCGCGCTACCGGCGTCCCTCGCGGCTCGGGATGACTGTGTTTCCGCGAAACCTGATCTCGCAACTCGGCATAGCGCGCGGTGTAGGTCACGCCGAGTTGCGCTTCGCGGTGGTCGAAGCCGAAGGCGCGGCGGCTGACGGCCAGGATCGGCGGCGCCTGCAGGCGCTTGGCCACACCCAGTCCCTGGTACAGGTTCCACCACTTCTCCAAGTCCGCGACCAGCGCCGCCCCGTCCGCAAAGAGCTCGGAGACGCGGCCCGCGTAGCCCAGTTCACGCTCCAGCATGCCTTCCAGGTACCACTCCAGCACGTCCTCGGGCGTGGCGCGGTTCCAGCGCTCAACCCAGGAGCGGAACAAGAGGTCGTGATAGGGGTAGACCAGCGGGTCGCCTTTGCCTTCGTCAACGGCCTGGGCCGCGCTGAGCTCGGCTGACGGCACGATCCGGAATGTCCCCTCGGGAATCACTGGCCGGCCGTAGACCCCGGTGTTGAGATGGCGGGCCACGTCGTAGACCTGCCCCTTCCAGAGGTCGCCGATGTTGGCCAGCCAACCGGCGAT
Source organism: uncultured Lentisphaerales bacterium (assembly GCA_964652365.1). Classification (GTDB taxonomy): domain Bacteria; phylum Verrucomicrobiota; class Kiritimatiellia; order RFP12; family CAZZCT01; genus CAZZCT01. Next base: position 6,294 of record CAZZCT010000255.1, on the reverse strand, counting down.
GTCGCCGTAGAGGGTTCCGTAGCCGACCGTGATCTCAGCCTTGTTGGCGTTGCAGGTGAAGACGCCCCCAAAGGCCGCCGCGGCGGCGGCCAGCACACGCGCGCCGCGGTCGCGGGCCTGCACGTTCTCGAACCCGAAACCGCTCAGGCTCAGCCGCGTCGGCGCGCCGCCACCCGCGCGCTGCACCGCCACGGCATCGAACTGACCGCGCGTCAGCTCGGTGGCCGCGCCGATCGGGATCTCGGCGTAGCAGGCACCCAGATTGTCGGCCAGGTCACGGGCCAGCGTCCGGGTGGTGTGCGAACTGAACGGACCGGGCATGTTCACCAGCAGCAGGTTTTCGGGCGGCAGCAGGCGGCCGTAGAGCGCGGCGACGGTCGCGGAATCAATGCCGCCCGATACGCCGATCGCGACCTTTTCCAGTCCCAGCCGGCGCAGCATCCCGCGCGTGCCATGCAGCAGGGCCTCGGTGATCGCTGGGGTCTCATCGCGCGTCAGCACTTGCGGCCGGCCAAAGGCCGCCGCACCCTGCGGCACGGTCAGCGTCAGCACCCCCGGCTCGAACGGCGCGGGGCCCTCGACCGTACCGCCCTGGCCGTCGTAGGCACAGGTGCCGCCGTCGAAGGTGTAGACCGTCTTGCCGATGTCCTGAACACCAACCGTGTTTACATACAGCAGCGGCCGGCCGACCGCGCGCGCCAGGGCCGCAAAGACCCGGCCACGCTTGTGGTTCTTGTCGCGGGTGAAGGGCGAGCAACTGGCGTTCACCAGCAGGTCGGCCCCGCGGTCGGCCAGGAGGCGGCCGGGGGCGAGTGCGTAGTCGTGGTCCCAGGCGTCCTCGCACAGGAACAATCCCAGGGATCCGAGCCGCGACGGCACCGGGGCAACCAGGTCGGCCGGAGAGCAGCCCAGTTCGACGGCCAGCTTGCGGGTGTCATGGAAGTGGCGGCTGTCGTCGAAGCAGCGGTAGTTCGGCAGCAGGGTCTTGGAGACGAAGGGCAGCCGGTCGTGTGCCGGCCGCAGAAACCGGCCGGCCTCGGCGGCGAATAGCGCGTTGTACTTGCGCACCCGGCCGTCCTCGTTGCGAAGGTGCCAGTCGAGCCCGACGTTGCCGAAGACCACCGTGATCGCCGTAGCCGCGGCCCGAATGCGCTCGCCGCAGGCTTCGCACTCGCGCAGGAAAGCCGGGCGATCCCACAGGTCGCCAACCAGGTACCCCGGCACGGCCAGCTCGGGAAACACGATCAGCGCAACACCCTCGGCAGCTGCCTGCGCCAGCTGCTCCAGCATCCGGGCCGTATTCTCCTGCGGCCGCCCGGGCGCCACGTCCATCTGCACCAGCCGCACCCGCACGTTACCGCTCGCCTCCGCCATGGTCCAAGCTCTCCGCGGACCGACGTCCACCGTACCGGCCCGCATGTGCCAGATGTATCATAAGCCACGCCGCCGGTACAAGCCGGCCGCGCGCCTGCGCCGCGAACACACGAGCGAGGCGCACCCAGCCGGGAGGGTGAGCGCCCTCGCGAGCCGCCAGCGCATGCTCGGACGCACAGCGGTGCATTGGGCGCGCCGCCCATCTTCGGCGCCAAGCGGCGCGCGCATTGGCGCCTTACTGATCTTCTGGGTTCGCGACTCCCCTGCTCCGGCGCGGCAGTGCAAGACGGCCGACGGTGCTCCGGATTCAACTCGCCGGGACTGCGCACAAAGGCAGATTACGCCGGGGTGTCTCCCGGCCCGAACAGGCGCATGTGACAAGGCCGCACATACACGCGTTCGCCCGGCTGGAGATTCAACTCGTGGCAGTGAGCCTTGCTGAGCTCGGCCTCGATCAGCGCGCCGCCACCGCTGGGCTGCAGTTCCACGCGCACGACCGGCCCGATGGCCTGGATGCGCACCACCACGGCAGCCACCGATGCGTCACCGTCCGCCTCGCGCGCCAGATCGATCTCGTGCGGCCGCGCGTAGGCCGTCAGGGGCGCGTCGACCACGCCGGCTGCATCGGCAGCGCCTTCACCGGCCGCGGCCACAGCAACCCGGCCCTGCACCATGCGAGCGTGGAAGATGTTGACGCTGCCCAGGAAGCGGTAGACGAAGGGCGTCGCGGGCTTCTCGTAGACTTCGTCCGGACTGCCGATCTGCTCGACACGTCCGGCGTTCATCACCACCACCCGGTCGGCAACCTCCAGGGCTTCCTCCACATCATGCGTGACGAAGACGCTGGTGACGTGGATCTCGTCGTGCAGCCGGCGCAACCAGCGCCGCAGGTCCTTGCGGACCTTGGCGTCCAGCGCGCCGAACGGCTCGTCCAGCAACAGCATCCGCGGCTCCACGGCCAGGGCCCGGGCCAGGGCCACCCGCTGGCGCTGCCCGCCCGAGAGCTGGGCCGGGTAACGGCCGCCCAAGCCGTCCATCTTCACCAGCGCCAGGAGCTCTTCAACCCGGTGGTTAATGACCACTTTGGGTGGTCTGTTGGTGCGGCGGACTCGCAGGCCAAAGGCCACGTTCTCGAAGACCGTCATGTGCCGGAACAGGGCATAGTGCTGGAACACAAAGCCAACCCGGCGGATTCCCACGGTCTGGGCCGCGGCATCCTCGCCGTCGAAATGCACCGAACCGCTGTCCGCGGACTCGAGCCCCGAGAGGATCCGCAGCAGGGTGGTTTTGCCGCAACCGGAAGGCCCGAGCAGCGCCAGTAACTCGCCCGAGGCCACGTCCAGCGAGACATCGTCGAGCGCATTGAAGGCACCGAAGCGCTTGGTGAGGTGACGGACTTCGACCTTCATGTGGGTAGTTCCTCCTCCGGCGGCCGCAGGGCCGCGCGGAGTTGCTGCCGGGCGCGCCACTCGACCGCGCTCTTGGCCGCCAGCGTCACCAGCGCCAGCAGCGCCAGCAGCGACGCCGTTGCGAACGCGGCCGTGGACTGGTACTCGTTGTAGAGGATCTCGACGTGCAGCGTGAGGGTGTTGGTGAGACCGCGAATGTGACCGGAAACTACGGAAACGGCACCGAATTCACCCATGGCGCGCGCATTGCAGAGGATCACGCCATACAGCAGGCCCCACTTGACGTTCGGCAGCGTGACGTGCCAGAAGGTCTGCCACCCGCTGGCGCCCAGCGTGATGGCCGCCTCCTCCTCCTCGGGGCCCTGCTCCTGCATCAGCGGGATCAACTCGCGGGCCACGAACGGGAGGGTCACGAAGATCGTCGCCAGCACAATGCCCGGCACGGCGAAGATGATGCGGATGCCGTGGGCGTCCAGCCAGGGACCGAGCCACCCCTGCAGGCCGAAGATCAGCACGTAGATCATGCCGGCCACGATGGGCGAGACCGAGAAGGGCAGGTCGATCAGGGTGGTCAGCAACTGGCGCCCCCGAAATTCGAACTTGCCGATCGCCCAGGCGGCCGCCAGCCCGAACACGATGTTCAGGGGCACGGCGATCGCGGTTGCCAGCAGCGTCAGCCGGACCGCGGCGCGTGCCATGGGTTCGGTGACGGCCGCCAGGTAGAAGGCGAGGCCCTTTTGCAGCGCACCGGCGAAGACCATGGCCAGTGGCAGCACGAGAAAGAGCGCCAGGAAGGCCAGCGCGACCGCGATTAGGAAGACGCGGACGCCCCGCGGCTCCGTGATGGCCGGGTGGATGGGTGGGACGGGTCGTGATCCGGGTTTCGAAATTGTACTGGACGGGACCATGCGGATTCCTTACCGGTGGCGGCAGCGGCTCCACCACTGGAGCAGGTTGATCAGCAGCAGCAAGGCGAACGACGCCACCAGCATGGCAACGGCCAGGGCCGTCGCCCCGGCATAGTCGTATTGCTCCAGCTTCGTGACAATCAGAAGCGGGGTGATCTCCGTCTTCATCGGCATGTTGCCGGAGATGAAGATGACCGAGCCGTACTCACCCACGGCTCGCGCAAAGGCCAGCGCGAAGCCGGTCAGGACAGCCGGCCAGATAGCCGGCAGCAAAATCCGCGTGAAGGTCTGCCAGCGGTTGGCGCCCAGCGACGCGGCCGCCTGCTCGATCTCCGGGTCCAGGTCGGCCAGCACCGGTTGCACCGTGCGCACGGCGAACGGCAGGCCGATGAACACCAGTGCGATGGTCACACCCAGCGGCGTGAAGGCGATCTTGAGGCCCAGCGGTTCGGCCAGTCGGCCGATCCAGCCGTTGCTGGCGTAGACTGCGGTCAGGGCGATGCCTGCCACGGAGGTGGGCAGGGCGAAGGGCAGGTCCACCAGCGCGTCGACCAGGCGCCGCCCTGGGAAGGTGTAGCGCACCAGCACCCACGCCACGACGAGACCGAACACGGCGTTGATCAGCGCGGCCACCAGCGACGCGCCGAAGCTCAGCCGGTAGGAGGCCAGGGCACGCGGTGAGGTGACGATCTGCCAGAACTGCGGCCAGGAGAGGGTGGCCGTCTTGAGGAACGCCGCGGCCAGCGGGATCAGGACGAGCAGGCTCAGATAGAGCAGCGTGAACCCCAGCGAGAGGCCAAAGCCGGGGAGCACGCTGTGTTTGCGCAGCCGCATCGTCCTGTTTCCCTGTCGATCCGAGACCGGCCGTGTTACTTCTGGTAGATCTGGTCGAACGAGGCGCCGTCGGCGAAGTGGGCGGCGTGCGCCTTCTGCCAGCCGCCGAAGACCTCGTCAATCGAGAAGAGCGTCAGTTTCGGGAACTGGTCGGCATATTTCGCCGCCGCCGCTTCCAGCGTCGGGCGATAGAAGTGTTTGCCGGCCAGTTCCTGGCCTTCGGCCGAGTAGAGGTACTCGAGGTAGGCCAGCGCCACGGCACGGGTGCCGCGTCGCGCGGCGACCTTCTCGACCACCGCCACCGTGGGCTCGGCCAGGATGCTCATGGATGGCACCACCAGTTCATACGCGCCGGGGTTGAGCTTCCTGGTTACCAACAGGAGTTCATTCTCCCAGTTGATGAGCACGTCGCCGATGCCGCGTTCGATGAACGTCGTCGTCGCCCCGCGCGCGCCCGAGTCGAGCACGGGCACGTTCTTGAACAGCCGGTTGACGAAGTCCCGGGCCTTGGCCTCGTCGCCGCCGCCAGCCTTCAGCGCGTAACCCCAGGCCGCAAGGTAGTTCCAGCGCGCGACGCCGGAGGTCTTGGGGTTCGGGGTGATTACCGAGACGCCCGGTTTCACCAGGTCGTCCCAGTCCTTGATCCCCTTGGGGTTGCCCTTGCGCACCAGCAGGGCCAGCGTGGAGACATAGGGCGAGCTGTTGTGCGGCAGCTTCTTCTGCCAGTCCGCCGGCAGCAACCGCGCCTTCTCGGCGATGGCGTCGACGTCATAGGCCAGCGCCAGGGTCACCACATCAGCGGACAGGCCGTCGATCACCGAGCGGGCCTGCTTGCTGGAGCCGCCGTGCGACTGGTTGATGACGACCTTGCTGCCGGTCTTGGCCAGCCAGTGGTTGGCGAAGGCCGCATTGTATTCCTGGTAGAACTCGCGCGTTGGATCGTACGAGACGTTCAACAGCGTGATGTCCTTGGCCAGGGCGAATCCCGTGACCGCGACCGCCGCCAGGGCGGTCCATGGTTTCAGGTTCATGATGGTGGATGCCTTTCGTTGATGATTACCATGCAATCTGGGTGCGGGCAATGACAACTTTCTCGTCCGGGCGGTCGCCCTTGGAGGCGCCGTCCTCGAAGGATGTCTGATTGTAGTCCAGGGCAAGTTTCACATTGCGGGTGAGGTGCCAGTTGAGGCCCACGCCAACGTTGCTGGCCGATGAGGCGGACTTCTTGCGGTCGGCATAGCCACCGGCGAAGGCGTCGTCGTCGATCTCGAGTTTACCTGCGCGGGCCGCGAGTTCCAGTGCGCCCCAGTCGCCCGTGGCGAAGTTGAACGGTTTGAAGGGTCGCACGCTCTTGAGCGACGGCGACTCGCCGGTGAGTACGTATGAGGCTGCCAGTTGCCAGGCCTCGTTCTCCACGGTGTCGGAGCCCTGGCCGTTGGCGACCTCCTGCGCCGAGGTGACATATTCGCCCATCAGTCCAAAGGACCCAACCGTGTAGTAGAACTGCGGCGCCAGGCGCGTGCGGTCGCCATCAGCAAAGGCAGTCTGCCCCTCTTCGTCGGAGGTCTTATAGCTGAAGAAGCTCTGCTGTCCGCTGCTACGGATTGAGGGCAGTCCGGGAACCGCCTCGGTGCCCTGCTGGTCGCCGACGGTGCCCGCCACGCCGAACCCCAGGCCGCTGAGCAAGGACACGGCACTGTTCTTGAGCGGGATGAGGAAGATCCGAGCCGCCAGATCCTTTCCGTCATTGGTGTCGCTGTCGACACTGG
>CAZZCT010000254.1:0-7143 GCA_964652365.1 uncultured Lentisphaerales bacterium | reverse complement strand
TTCCGCCGGATTGGCGGATCGACCGGTTCTGTCTGGGCGCCCCGCGCGAGCGGGGTGCCCTTTTGCCTGGCGAAGCGCCGTAGCTCTTGTTTTGGCGGCGTCCGCTTCCGCCGAAGCGGCGCATCGCCGCGTCTCGCTGTCACGGGACGGGCTCGTCCATAACTTGAAACTGCCGTCCGCGGTTCCCGCGCATTTCGGTTCAACCCGCGGCTGGGCGTTGGCCGACCGGGTGCCCCAAGGGCCTGGGGCACCCCTACCCATCGGGACGCACGTCGGGCCGACGTGCGCCACAGGGCGAGTGTGGCACGGGCTTTCAGCCCGTAGCCTGCGAGAGGCCGGGCCTGCGAGCGGGCACGGGGACGTGCGTCGCGCCGTCTGCCGCGATTCTGTCCGCATCGATCTCACGGCTACGGGCTGAAAGCCCGCGCCACGATTGGAGCCGAAGTTACCCGCTTCGTGTGTTCGCGGCGCAGCCGCGCGGCGGGCTTGCCTATCGCTTGAAACTGGATACTGGAAACTTGGTCGCACATATCGGCGGAGCGAAAACGTTGCCATCGGCCGGGTTGCACGGCTCGTTGGTCTGAGGCGGCGCATCGCTGGCCCTGCGCGTCCGGATCTGCTATGCTCCCTCCATGTCCAACCGCATCATCCTGCATCCCGACCGCGACTACTCGATTCGCCGCCGTCACCCGTGGATTTTTTCTGGCGCGATTGCGCGCGTGGAGGGTCATCCAGAACCCGGCGAGACCGTGGCGGTGCACGCCGCCGACGGCACCGCACTCGGCAGCGGAGCCTGGTCCCCAACGTCCCAGATCCGCGTGCGCATGTGGACGCTGAATCCCGAGGAGGCGGTGGATGACGCCTTCATTGCCGGCCGGGTTGCGCGGGCGATCGGCGCGCGCGCGCCGCTGCTGGCCCACGAGCAGACCGATGCCCTGCGCTTCATCAATGGTGAGGCCGATGGCCTGCCCGGCCTGGTCGTTGACCGCTATGCGGGCCATCTGGTCTGCCAGTTCACGACCGTGGGAGCGGAGCGGTGGAAGTCGGCAATCGTGGCAGCGCTGGGGACCTACTGGCCCAGCAGCGGCATCTACGAGCGGTCCGACGCCGAGGTGCGCGAACGCGAGGGGCTGGCGCCCGTGACCGGCCTGCTGGCCGGAACCGAGCCGCCGGAGCGGATCGAAATTCGCGAGAATGGCTGCCGCTTTGCGGTCGACGTGCGCGCCGGCCACAAGACCGGATTCTACCTGGACCAGCGTGACAACCGCGCCCTGGTGGCGCCATTTGCGACGGGCGCGGATATGCTGAACGCCTTTGCCTACACGGGCGGCTTCGGCATTGCCGCCGAGATGGCGGGCGCCAGCAGCGTGGTGCACGTGGATCTTTCGGCCCCGGCCCTGGAGTTGGCCAAGAGCAACACCCAGCTTAACGTCTGCGACGCGCCGGGGGCGGAGTTCATCGAAGGCAATGTCTTCGACGTGCTGCGCAAGTTCCGTGACGCGCGCCGGTCGTTCGACGTGATCGTGCTCGACCCGCCCAAGTTCGTGGATGCCAAGTCGCACCTGATGGCGGCTTGCCGGGGATACAAGGACATCAACCTGCTGGCGCTCAAACTGCTGCGCCCGGGCGGCGTGCTGGCGACCTTCTCCTGCTCCGGACTGATGACCCCCGAGCTGTTCCACAAGGTGGTCAGCGACGCGGCCGTCGATGCCAACCGCGATGTGCAGGTGCTGCGCCGCCTGCAACAGGCCCCGGACCACCCCGAGGGGCTCTGCTTCCCGGAAGGGCTCTACCTCAAGGGGCTGCTCTGCCGCGCCTGGTAGCGGCGCCGTGCCTACGTTCCGTTCAGCGCTTTCACCCGTGCTCCGTTCTACCGGATGTGCGGACGACACGAGGTCGTCCCTCCATGGGTGTGGTGGAAGGCTGGAGGGCCGGGCTTGTTCCGGCCGCGTTCGATGCACCAGGCACGATCGTGGCCGCACCCCACAACTGACGGATTACCCTCAGCCTGGAAAACGCTTGCTTCAAAGTACCACTCTTTGTTAAATAGAAACTAATGCTGTCTTGGTGACGATACCGAGCTGGTCCGGTCGTTTGCCGGGTTGGGTTGAAGCGGTGGGTTGCCGGGGGAGGACTCCATGGAAACGGTGCGGCGTGGGTCGTGTCTCGGGTTCGTGGTTCAGATGCTTCTGGTCACAGCCGGCCTGATCTTGCCGCGCGCTGCCTCGGCCGCGGACTTTGGCGCCTGGTCGCGCAAGATGCCGATCGTCTTCTCGGGGTACAGCAAGGCCTCAACCCTCACCGACTTTACGGCCCTGGTCGTGCTGGGGCCGCACATCGCCGGCTTCGACTATGCTGACTTCGCGTCGCCGACCGGCGCGGACCTGCGCTTCGCCGCCGCCGACCTGACCACCGAACTGGACTACGAAATTGAGAAGTGGGATGTCGGCGGCAGCTCCTACGTCTGGGTGCGCGTGCCCAGCCTGTCTGGCACGGACACTACCATCTGGGCCTTCTGGGGCAACGCCAGCGTGAGTGCGCCGACAACGACCACCGGCACATGGGAGCCCGACTACATGGGAGTCTGGCACCTGAATGCGACGTCCGGCAGCCTGGCCGACTCGACTGCCAACGCCAACACCGGCGCCCGCAACGGTAACACCGCGGCGACCAGCGGACCGGTTGGCAATGGCCAGGTGTTCGACGGCGCGTCCAACGTCATGGTGCCCAACGACTTCTCGCTTGATGTCGCCCACATCACCCTCGAAGCCTGGTTCAAGACCAGCTACGCCGACGGCGGCTATAATCGTATCGTCGACCGGCGTTACAGCGACGGATACATCCTCTGTCAGGTCGGCGGCACCGGCGGCCGGGTCGGTACCTGGATGAACGGCCAGTCAACGCAAAGTTCCAGCACCTACGCCGACAACGTCTGGCGCCAGATGGTCGCGACCTTCAACGGCAGCCTGATGCGCCTCTACATCAACGGCGAGTTCGTCAGTTCGACCTCCTGGAGCGGCAGCCTGCCGGCCAACGGCCTGCCCTTCGCCATTGGCAGCAACACCGGCGGCGGCGAAACCTTCCGCGGATCGGTGGACGAGGTGCGCATCTCGAACAAGGCGCGTTCGGCCGACTACGTCTGGGCCGCCTGGGCTACGATTGACCAGAAAGCAACTTTCGCGGAGTACGGCCCGGCCGAGAGCACCTCCTTCGCGGTCATTGACACGCAGACTCCGACGGTACCGGGCGCCACGTCCGCCACGTTGAACGGCTACCTCTCGAGCACGGGCGCCTCGCCGACCTACGTCTGGGCCTATCTGGGCACCACCGATGGCAGCACGAACACCGACGACTGGGCGCAATCCTTCGCGTTCGACGGACCGCAGGAGACCGGCAGCGTCTCCACCAACGTGACGGTCAGCGGCGACACAGCCTACTACTGCCGCTTCGCCGCATCCAACGCCAACGGGTTCGTCTGGTCGCCATCTTCGGCGTTCTTCATCTCCGGCGCCGTGACCCTCGAAGCCACCGACGCGGCCGGCTCCGAGATCGGTCCCGACAGCGCCACCTTCACGGTTACGCGGCCAAACGTCGGCACCAACGAAGCACTGACCATCAGCTACACCATCGGCGGAACGGCCGCCAACGGTACCGACTACGCCACGCTCGGCACCACCGTCACGATTCCCGCGGGCAGCTTCGCCGCGTCCGTGGTTGTGACGCCGCTGGCCGACGCCCTGCCCGAGGAGGCCGACGAGACCGCCGTGCTGACGCTGGCCACCGGCGGCTACGTCATCGGCTCGCCGGGCGGCGACACGGCCACGATCACCAACAAGCCACCTCACTACTGGTATGTGCGTGCCAACGGCAGCGACGCGGCGGCAGGCACCAACTGGGTCACGGCCAAGCAGTCCATCCGCGCGGCCATGCGGCGGGCCGAGAACGACGACATCATCGTGGTCAGCAACGGCACCTACACGGCGGCGGCGGACGGCGCCTACACACCGATGGTGACGGTCACCAACCGGATCACGATCCGCAGTGTCAACGGACCGGCCGTCACCATCCTGGACCGCCAGATGCTCTACTTTGCCACGGCGGTCAGCCTGCCGGCATCCGCGGCCGGCGCCGTGCTGGACGGCTTCACGATCACGCGCGGGCAGTACGCGGGACTCGGTCTCGCGGCCGGCACCGTGCGCAACTGCATCATCCGCCACAACAGCGGGCCCGACCACGGCGGCGGCGTGATCATGAGTGGCGGCACGCTGCAGAACTGCCTGGTGGTGGGCAACCACGAGGAGCGCGGCGGCGGCGGCGGGATCTACCTGAGCGGCGGCGCGGTCCAGAACTGCACCGTGGTGGGCAACCGCGCCGGCGGCGCCGGCGGCGGCGGCATCTGGATGACGGGCGGTACGGTCAGCAACTCGATCGTCTACCACAACATCGGCATGCCGAACACGCCGGACCGCCACAACGTGTACCGCCAGGGCGGCGTTTTCGCCCGTTCCTGTGCCACCCCGCTGATCAGCGGCGGCGCCAACGCGAACAACACCGCAGCCGATCCACACTTCGTGAACCGCGGCACGGGCTATGGCTCGCCCTACTCGGGCTATGCCGCGGCCACGTCCACGCACGTCCTGGGGGACTACCGGCTGCGGCCGGGGTCGCCGGCCCTCGACGCGGGCAGCATCCAGGACTGGATGACGGACGCGCGCGACGTCGCGGGCCAGCCGCGCTTGAACGGCACGGTTGACCTGGGCGCCTACGAGGCCGACCCGGCCGCCGGCGCCCTGCGGTGCGGCTTCGGGCAGAGCGCCAGCGCCGGACTGGGCTCGTTGGCCAACGTGATCTTCACGGCCGCGGCGGCAGGCTCGAATACCACCGGCCTGGTCTACACCTGGGATCTGGGCAACGGCACGCTGAGCGGTGCGGAGCACGCTGCGGTCACCCGCAACTATGCCGCGCCCGGTCTCTACACCGTGACGCTGACGGTCGCGAACGGCGCCGGCGAGGTGGCCACCTGTCGTGTGGCCGATGCCGTGGCCGTGCATGCCGACGTGCCGACCATGTACGTGGCGGGTTCCGGCACGCACCAACTGCCATTCGACACGCCGGCCAAGGCGGCGACCAACCTGAACGACGCGCTGACCCTGGCCCAGCAGGCCATCGATCTGGGCGCCTCCAGCCTGACGCGGCTCGAGGTCGGCGCCGGCAGCTTCCGTTTGCGCGAGTACCTGACCGTCACCAAAGCCCTGACGCTGGCCGGTGCCGGCACGGGCGCCACGACTCTGGACGGCAACGCCTCCTGGACCGTGCTCTACCTGAACCATGCCAGCGCCGCCGTCGAGAAGCTGCGCGTCTACAGCGGCAAGTGCGTGACCTACTGCGTCTCGGGCGGGGCCTGGCTTGGGGCCGGTACGCTGCGCGACTGCCTGCTGCAGTCCAACGTCGGCAACTATGAGACCAGCAGCGGCCTGTATATGACGGGCAGCTCCAAGGCGCAGCGCTGCACCATCACCGGCAGCAGTGGCGGACATGCCGCCTGCTGGCTCGACGGATCGAGTCAACTGCTCGAAAGTCAGGTGCTTCGCAACAGCGACGGCAACGCCATCCGAATCAGCAACGGGGCCGGCGCCCGGCCCAACAGCCCGAAGATCCGGAGTTGTCTGATTGCGGCCAACTCGGGCAACGGGGTCTACAGTTACTATGGCAGTACCGTGTTGGTCGAAAGCAGCACGCTGGTCCGCAACGCCGGTCATGGCCTGCGGGTCGATAACGGTGGCGCCGCCGTTATCAACTCGATTCTGTACGACAACGCCAGCGGCGCGCTTTCGGCGCCCGGCTACGATGTGACCTACTCCTGCGCGAGCGGCGGCGCGACCGGGTCGGGCAACACGGCCAGCGACCCGAAGTTCATGGTCTCCGGCAGCGGCACCGGCACGGGCGCCACGCTGGGCGACTACCGGCTGCAACCGACCTCGCCCTGCGTTAACACCGCCACGACGATTGCCTGGCACACGGGCGCGAAAGACCTGGCTGGCAATGCGCGCGTGGCTGGCGGTATGCCCGACATGGGCGCCTATGAATTCTTCACGGGCGGCACGGTCCTGCTTTTGCGCTAGGCCCGTGGTTTTGCCTGTCGGTTTTGCCTTGCGCCGGCCGTGCCACTCAAGCAATATGCGGTCGCATGGCTTTTGAACATCTTTCACTCGCCTCGCGCACCGACATCGGCCGCACGCGTCCCAAGAATGAGGACGCGATCGTCACGCTGCCTGCCGATGGCGTATTCGTGGTGGCGGACGGCATGGGCGGCGAGGGTGACGGCGAGGTGGCCAGCGCGTTGGCCTGCGAGGCCGTCAAGCGTGCGCTGGCCTCGGGCAAGGGCGCCGAACCCCAGTGGCCGTTGGCACTTGAGGTAGCCTGTCGGCGGATCGAGGCCGCGCTCGACGAGACCTCCGCCACACTGCTCAATCACGCCCGCACCCATAACCTCTCGGGGTGCGGGACGACGCTGGTCTGTCTGGTGTTCGACCCGGCTTATCCCTGGCAGGCGATCTGTCTGCATGCGGGGGACAGCCCGGCCTACCGTTTACGCGAAGGCCAGCTTGAGCGGCTGACCCGCGATCATTCGTTCGCGGCCGCGGTTGGTGTCGACCGGCAGGCGCTCCTGCCGCCCCGCATGCGGGGCATGCTGACCCGCGCCATCGGTTTGACCCCCACGGTCATGCTGGACCGTGTGACCGTCGACGTGCGCGCCGACGACCTGTTCCTGCTATGTACCGACGGGCTTTCCAGCATCGTGCCCGAGATCCGCATCAGCCGGATCCTCAAGCGCAACATTCCCCTTGCCGCGCGGGTGCAGGAGTTGATCGCGGCGGCCTTGGATGCCAATACGCACGACAACGTATCGGCCTGCCTGGTATCGGTGGGCGCGTTGCCTACGCGGCTCGGTGCCGCCCATCCCTAGGAGCCTGTCGGGCTTAGGCTTCGTATGTTGCCCCCGCCATGTACCGAAAGGCTCCCAAGCCTGCCGCGCGGCTGCGCCGCGAATGTTCGAGGGGGTAACTTGGATGGGCGGCGTAGCCGACGACAACACGCGGTGGCGATCGGGCTACGTCGTGTTTGATTGCCGTCCGATCCAAA
>CAZZCT010000253.1:0-7146 GCA_964652365.1 uncultured Lentisphaerales bacterium | reverse complement strand
GGGGAGCGCGGCAGAGTGGTCCGTATGCAAGGCTTCGGCGCGGTGGGGCTGGATAGCCCCGACCGTCCGAGATCAACTCCTCCGCGGGCCGCTGGTACTCCGCCTCCTTCGCCTCCGGCGTGTTCGGCGGCCCCACCAGGAAGGTCGACGGGATACCGAACACCTCCAGGTGCGCATATCACCCGGCCTGGCAGGCGGAGCCCGCGCTGGCGGTGGACCGGTACCCGGTGAAGGGGCTCAGGAGCGGCTTCATCGCACTGCGGAACCCACCGGAACACGTGATCCTGCGTTTCGACCCAGCCAAGGTGTTTCGGCGGGCTTACTTCGAGCGGCCCCGACGCATGGCCGCTACGAGACCAGTTTCCTGGTTTCGTGAGTTCCAGATTTCTCCCGTCGGTCGGGGCAAGATATCGGCAAGGTGGCGGTCGTGGAGGTCCGGATCCAGGGCGAGCGGGGTGACGGCGGAACGATTCGGCAGGTGTGACGGTCCGACGCGCATCCTCCCGGCGCCTCGCTGGGGCGCCGCGCGACGCACCGCTGCGCTGGTTCGGGGGGGCGTGTGACGCCAGCGTGTCCGTATTGCGGCGATCCGACGCTCAACCCGCGTGGTTCACCTGCAGCACCCAGGCGTGGCGGCCGGGAAGAGGCCCTGTCGGCAGGTGCACAACCATGCCGTCATCGCGTGGATCCCACGCCAGCAGATCCGGACGGCCCAGCAGGCGCACCCCCGTGCCGGCTGTCGGGTGCACGGCGAGTCGGACCGTTGCGGGGGGCTGTTCCGCACCTTCGGCCGCCAGGATGATCGCGAAGATTATGCTTCCGCGGCGCGTGTAGCGCACCGGGCCCTCGGCATAGGGGGGATAGGCGCGTGTGCCGTGGATTGCCGCGGCATTGATCTCCATCCAGTCGCCGATCTCCTGTAGTCGCGTGACGGCTTCGGGCGGCAGCGTGCCGTCCGGCGCCGGCCCGACATTCAGCAGCAGGTTCCCGTCCTTCGCGACGATATCCGCCAACAGGTGGATGAGCGATCGCGCGCTCTTGTAGGTGTCGTCCGGCTTGTAGGCCCAGTTGTTCCCCATGGTCAGGCAGGTTTCCCAGGTATAGCCCAGCGGCGCGGCCGGAACCTCCTGTTCGGGTGTCAGAATATTCTCGTAGGGCCCTCCCACGGTCCGGTCCGCGATCAGAAGTCCTGGTTGGCGCACACGCGCCGCCGCAGCGATCTCGTGCATGCGGATGTCCTGCAGCGGCGGCCGCACCTGGCCACCGTCCAGCCACAGGATGTCGAAAGGCCCGTAGTGGGTCATCAGTTCGTCGATCTGCTGGTGGACGAACTGGACAAACCCCTCCCAGAGGTCGGGCCGGGCACGCGGGTCGTAGTTCGGATTGCGGTCCGGCGCCGGTTGGCCGGGGATCCAGTAGCAGGGGTGGTGCCAGTCGGACTTCGAAAAGTAGCAGCTGGCGGCAAATCCGCGGCGGCGAAAGGCATCGAAGAGCACCTTCGTCACATCGGCGCGCGGATTCGCATGGAACGGGCAGTCCGGATGGGTGATCCGGTAGTCGGTCGCCCGGGTGTCGTACATGCTGAAGCCGTCGTGGTGCTTGGTGGTGAAGCAGACGTACCGCATGCCGGCGCGCCAGGCGAGATCGGCCCATGGCCCCGGGTCGAAGCGTGTGGGGTTGAACGTGCGGTTCAAGGCCCAGTAACGCTGCCGGAAGAGGTCCAGGTCGTGCCCGGCGTCGACCCACGGCTGGAGCGCATCGCTCTTGGCCCACGGCGCATGGGCGGGATCCATCAGCGGCCAGGACTCGATGCACCCCCACTGGGCGTAGGGCCCCCAGTGCAGGAAGAGCCCGAACTTCAGATCCTGAAACCACCGTTGCCGTTCCGCCAGCCAGACCGGTGTCCCGGCGCCGGCGACGTCCCCGGCCGTGCTGTGCGCGTGAATGTCCGTACGGGCTTCGCTCATCGCGTCGTGCTCCTGGTCTTGCGTTGGGTGTGCTTTCCTTTCGGTTTGTCCGGCGTCCGGATGCGGCGCGCGCGGCGAAGCGCCTCGGGTGCGCGACTGCTGCCTGGCGGCGTGCTGCTGACCAAGGTCGGCGAAATCGCGACCGAGCGCATGCGCCTCGAGGGCACGGATGCGGCCGAAGCCTGCTACATCACGTCCGGCCTCTTTGCGTATATCTTAAGGCCTTTAGAGTGGTAGGAGCGGAGGGACTCGAACCCACGACCCGCTGATTAAGAGTCAGCTGCTCTAACCAACTGAGCTACGCTCCCACAGGAACCGGCCAAAAAAATGGAGCGAGCGAAGGGAGTCGAACCCTCGACAACCACCTTGGCAAGGTGGCGCTCTACCAACTGAGCTACGCTCGCCCAAGAAACAGGCGTGAGAATAGCCGATGGCTGCGGGCGATGCAATGCCCTTTTTTTGGCGCCCATCTGGCGCGCTACGGTTGACGCTGCCGGGGCGTTTGTGACAAGGTGCGCGCCATGGCAAACGGTGTCATGCTCGAAGTGCGCGGTCTGACCGTCGCCTTCCGCCGTGAAGGCCGGGAGTGCGCCGTCGTGCGGGGGCTGGACTTTCACGTCGGAGCCGGCGACCGCGTGGCGCTGGTGGGAGAGAGCGGCTGCGGCAAGAGCGTCACCTGTCTGGCCCTGACGCGCCTGCCGCCCACCGATCGCGCGCGGGTGGGCGGCTCGGTGCGCTTCGAGGGCCGCGAACTGGTCGGCCTCGACGCGCGCGCCCTGCGGGCCGTGCGGGGCAGGGGGCTGGCCTACGTCTTCCAGGACCCGACCGGCAGCCTGAATCCGGTCATGCGGGTCGGCGCGCAGGTATCCGAGTGTGTGCGCGGGCCGTGGCGGCAAGCGCGCGAACAGGCCCTGCACCTGCTCGAACGTGTGCGGCTGCCGGATCCGGCGGCCTGCTATCGGGCCTATCCGTGCGAGTTGAGCGGCGGTATGCAGCAGCGGGTCATGCTGGCCATGGCGCTGGCGGCGCGGCCCAGCGTGCTGGTCGCGGATGAGCCGACCACGGCCCTCGACGTGACCACCCAGGCGCATGTGCTCGACCTGGTCGACGAACTGGCCGCGGCCGACGGCATGGCGGTGCTGCTGGTGACGCACAACCTGGGCCTGGTGGCCGGCCGGTCGCGCGAGGTACATGTGCTGTATGCCGGGCGCATCGTGGAGTGCGGGCCGGTCGAACGGGTGCTGCGCCATCCGGCCAACCCGTATACCCAGGGGTTGTTGGCCTCGGTGCCGCGGTTGGACCGACCCGCCGGGGAGGAACTCCGGGACATTCCGGGCACGGTGCCAGCGCCCGCGGACTATGCGCCCGGGTGCGCGTTCGCCCCGCGCTGCGCGCGCGCCGATGCCCGCTGCGCCGCGGCCATTCCGCCGATGCACGTGATTGGCGACCTCGACAGCCGGCACCGTGCCTGGTGCTGGTACCCGGACGGGGCGTGACCCGGATGACGCTGAGCCGGCCGCGCGGCTGCGCCGCGAGTGCTCGATGATGGTAACTGTGGCAGAAGTCCGGATTGTCGATCGTCGTCGTCGTCCTCGGGAATCGAGCACGAGTACGAGTACGACGACGAGAACGGCCGAATGCAAAGAGTCCGGCGGACGCGGCATATTAAAAACCTCGCCATCAACGAGTTGGGACTCAAGCTAGCCCTCGCGCCAACTTCAAGTTATGGACGAGATATATCTGTGAACACTGATCTTTGTGAGAAGCAAGCAGCGTGCTCTTTGTTGTGCTTTTTGTTGGCCTTGTCGGCTGGTGGGGTACTATTATACCCGCGTGTTTTCTTCCGTCTTCCCAGTCTGTTGTTGCCGGGTGTCGCTGCTGCTGTTGTGGCCGGCCTTTGGTCTGCTGTCCGGTTGCATGACGCCTGAGCGTGCCGTGCGCGAGGCCGACCGTATCGGGACTGAAGTGGCCGCGGTCGGGCTGCGGCAGGTCACCGGCCGCACGAACATGTTCACGGTTGTGCGCCCGTCCGACCGCCTGCGCGCGCGCCTGATGCTCAGCCAGAGTCTGCCGGGCTTGGCGGATTCGGGCCGGGTGTCGCGGGTCGCTTCGGATCCGCTGACGCTCACGCTCGCCGCCGCCCTACGGGTCGGGGCGCGCAACGACAGCAAGTACCAGACGCTGAAGGAGTCGATCTTCGCCGCCGCCCTGGCACTCGATCTGCAGCGGCACGCGTTTGAGAACACCTTCGCGGGTCTGGTTGGCGGCGGCGTGGCGCGCACCGACGCCGAGAGTGAAGCGATCGAAACGCGGGCCGAGGGCCGCGCCACGGCCGGTGTCAGCCGCACGCTCGCCAACGGCGCCAAGGTGGCCGCCAACCTGGGCCTGGATGTCGTGCGGCTGTTGACCGGCGACCGGAGTTCAGCGCTGGGACTGACCGGCGATGCCACCATCACGTTGCCCCTGCTCCGCGGGTCAGGGCGGGCCGTCGTGCGTGAAGCGCTGACGCAGGCCGAGCGCGACCTGTTCTATGTGATCCACGATTTTGAGGCCTACCGGCAGGCCTATGCCGTCGAAGTGGCCGGCGGCTACTTCGGGGTGCTCGAGTCGATCCAGCAGCTGCGCGCCCTGCGCGAAAATGAGGCGCACCTGAGCGACAGCTACCGGCGCGCGCAGATGCAGGCCGATGCCGGCCGCATGCCCCGCATCCAGGTCGACCAGACACGGCAGGACCTGCTGCGCACCGGCGAACAGCTCGTACGCGCTCAGCAGAGCCTGGATGCGGGCTACGACCAGCTCAAGCTGACGCTCGGGCTGCCCGCCGATGCGCGGCTGGCGGTGGCGATGGACGAACTCGAGCGGCTGCAGGCGGCGATGGCCGGTTCGGGCGGAGCGGGCACCAACGTCAACACGGTCGGTGGCGTGCCGGTGGCCCCGTGGTCCGAGACTGAGGCCGTCGGCGTGGCCCTCACAAACCGTCATGATCTGCTGGTGGCGCGGTGGCGTCTCGAGGACGCGGCCCGCGCCGTGGGCCTGGCGGCCGACGCCTTGCGCCCGGATCTCACCCTGACCGCCGGCGGTACGCTCGACACGCGCAAGGCGTCCGGCGAGTCCGCCGCCACCACGCGGGGCTACCGCGCCGACCTGGAGGCCGGGTTACCGTGGGAGCGTACGGCCGAGCGCAATGCGTACCGCGGGCAGTTGCTGGCAATGGACGCCGCCGTGCGCGGCGTCGAGGCGGCCGAGGACGGCGCCAAGGTGGCGGTTCGCAGCGCGCTGCGTGCCCTTGAAGCCGCGTGGGCCTCCTACAGCATTCAACGCGAAGCGCTGCGTGTGGCTGAACGGCGGGTGCACAGCACCGACCTGTTTCTGCAGGCCGGTCGCGCCGAGGCGCGCGATGTCCTCGAAGCCCAGGACGCGCTGCTCAACGCGCGCAATGCGCTGGTTTCGGCGATTGTCCGTTACCGCCTGGCGGGGCTCGAACTCCGCCGCGATATGGCGGTGCTCGAAGTTTCCGAGGAAGGATTGTGGCGTGAAACCGATGCACGATTCCAGCCCTGAACCCAAACCGCGCCGGCGCTTCTGGCGACTGGGCCTGGCCCTCGCGGGCCTGGTGCTGCTGGGCCTGGTGGCGCGCCGCGCGACCACCCGGGCGGCGCCGGATCTCGGCCCGCTCTTCTCGGTGCGTGAGGGTCCACTGGCGGTGACCGTCGTGGGCGCGGGCACCGTGCAGAGCACCAAGTACGCGATCATCCGCAGTGCCGTCGAAGGCCGCAACACGGTGCTTTGGCTCGTGGATGACGGCAAGACCGTCACCAACGGCGAACTGCTGGTGGAGCTCGACACGAGCGCGTTTGTGGACAAACGCATCGACCAGCAGATCCTGGTGGACAACAGCGCAGCCGGCCTCACCCAGGCCACCGAGAAACTGGCCATTGCGCTGAACGAACGGGACGCGTCCGTGGCAGAGGCCGAGCTCAAGCTGCAACTGGCCCGGCTGGAACAGACCAAGTATCAGCAGGGCGAGTACCCGCAGGCCCTGCAGGAATCGCAGAGCAAGATCGAGCTGGCGCGCGAAGAGGTCGAGCGTGCCGTCGAGGCGCTCAACTGGTCCGGCCGGCTGGCTGACGAAGGCTACCTGACGCGCACCGAGCTACAGGCCGACGCGCTCGCCCTGAAGCAGAAGCGCAGCGGGCTCGAGGCCGCGGTCACGGCCGTCAATGTGCTCACCAACTACACGGCCCTGCAGCAGCGCGCCACCCTGAGCTCGAACCTGCGCCAGGCCGAACTGGCGCTCGACCGCGTAACCCGCCAGACACGCGCCAACGTGATTCAGGCCGAGAGCGACCTGCGCGCCAAGCAGCTCGAGTTCGAGCGCCAGAAGACGCGGCTGGAGAAGCTCGAGGCCCAGGTGCGCAACTGCCGCATCGTGGCACCCACCAACGGTGTTGTCATTTACACCTCGACCATGCAGTCGTCCAGCCGCCGCTGGGGCAGCGAGCCGCTGCAGATGGGCGTTCAGGTGGGTGAACGCCAGGACCTGATGCAGATCCCCCTCGACGGCGGCATGAGCGTCGAGATGAGCGTGCCGGAGTCCAACCTGGCCAAGCTCGCCGTGGGCCAGCGCGCACGGATTAAGGTCGACGCCCTGCCAGGGCGCGCGTTCGGCGGCGTGCTCAGCAAGATCGGCCTGCTGCCCGATGGCCGCAACGCCTGGCTCAACCCGGACCTGAAGCTCTACAACTGTGTGCTGGAACTCGAGACCGCCGACGGCCTGCGCGCGGGCATGAGCTGTGAGGTGGAGTTGCTGGTGGCCGAGTATGAGTCGGTGCTCCATGTGCCGGTGCAGTGCGTGATGCAGGTGGGCCAGACGCCCACGGTGTATGTCCTGGCAGGCGATCGATCCGTGGCCCGGGCCGTGCAGGTCGGGCTGGACAACAACCGCGTGGTGCGCGTGCTGTCCGGTCTGCAGGCTGGCGACCAGGTCCTGATGAACCCGCCGCTGGAGGCGGCGACGACCGGATCGGAGCCGCGTCCGGACGGGGCGGAAGCGCCCGGCGCAGGACGGCCGCCAGCGCCCACGCCGCCCGCGGCGATGCCGGCGGCTGCCGAGGCAACGCCGCGCCGCGCCAATGGTGGGCCGGAGGGCGCCGAGCGTGCACGCGAGGCGGGCGCCGGC
>CAZZCT010000252.1:5757-7255 GCA_964652365.1 uncultured Lentisphaerales bacterium | reverse complement strand
GCGGTTCGGACAGAGTTACCCCGGCGTTCATTCGCGGCGCAGCCGCGCGGCGGGCGGGCCTATAACTTCGGTCTGCGATTACGGATTACGAGGTGATGCTCCGAATCGTCCGCCGTCCTCGTCGCCCGTTCTCGTCCTCGATTCCCGCGGACGAGAACGAGAACGAGCGACAATCCGGACTTTGTAGCCGGCGGCGGCCAGGCGGTGGACTGCCGTAGGGGCGGGTCAGGCCCTTGACCCGCCCTTCCTGAGAGCACGCCCCACGGGTGGCAAGGCCGTCCCACGGATGGGGGGACTGCGGCCGGCCCAAGGATCAACCGCTGACGTCGCCTGTGCGCCGCATAATCACGGCGAAGACTGCGTGGAGCCGCGCGCACGCAAGACGCTCGCCGAGGTGTTGCGTGCGCGGGCCTGCCCGCGCTTTTCGCCCCGCCACCTGCGGGGGGGCTGAAGGTGTCCGCCGGATGCGTCCCGTTGTCTTGCCCCGGAATGCCCAACCCCAGCGACGGGATTTTGATCCCGTCCTACGCCCGGCGCGCCTGCCTACCGCCCCACCGGGCCAGGCAGTTCGGCAACCGTTCGGCCCTTCAAGCCGCTCACCCCCGCGTCTCCTCCATAGCGGGAAGCGCGCCGGAGGGTCGCCACGCGCCAGGCTCCTTCCTTGGCTTGCTTTAGCTCACGGCTGCCCGGGGGGGCGAGAGCAGGCCCGGAAACCGGAGTCGTCGAACCGGTCGCCCGGGCTGCCGCCGTAGCGGTACGCGGAGCGGCAGCCGTACGCGACGTAGTACCAACTGCTGCCACGAAAGACGCGCCCCGACCCCGCCGTTCCGTTTGCCGTTGTGCAGTTCTGCGCCGGGCAGTCGTGCCGCCGACATAAACACCGTTATACTTGTACCGCCCCACCTCGTCCATGCGCGTATCACTGGTCGTGCTCGTCAGGTTATACCCCGAGTTCAGCGCGGTCGTCGTACCCGCACGGCAGGCGTACTCCCGCTGCGACTCCGTCGGCAGGTCGAAGCCCGTCAACCCCGTCTTCGCGCGCAGCTTGCCAATGAACGAGTTCGCGTTCACGGCGCGGTTCGCCAGCCAGTCCACTGCCGCTGCGTCACCTCGAAGACCCCGATGTAGAAGTCCGAGGTCAGCGTCACCTGGTGCTGCGTCTCGTTGGATTGCCGCCCCAGTTCGCCCGAGGGGCTGCCCATGGTGTAGCCGGCCGTCGCCGGGATGCAACGCAGCACCAGCTTCGTGGTCTTGTACTCGTCGGTCCATCCGCCGGATAGGAACAGCTGAGAGGTACGTCACTGGGTAGGTCGGCGACCCCGTGAGGTCCACCACGAGGTAACTATTGCTCACCGCGACAACTCGGAAGAAGCATGGTCACTCCCTTTTGCCCGGCAGGTCCGTCGTCGCGACTTACCCTTACCGGTGTGCACCGTGCCATGACCCCGCCCACACCCCCCCCCCGCCCCCTACCCACACACCCCAAGCACCACCCGTC
>CAZZCT010000252.1:1294-5747 GCA_964652365.1 uncultured Lentisphaerales bacterium | reverse complement strand
TTGCTCCCCCCCACAACCCGGAAGAAGCATGGTCCCCCCCTTTTCCCCCGCCGCGCCGCCCTCCCCCCTCCCCCTCCCCCCTCCCCCCCCCCCCCTCCCCCCCCCCCCCCCCCCCACACACACACAAATCAAGCCAGAAGGCGGCAGCCAGAAAGCGATCAGGTGCGGTCCCGTAGGTCCCGCCCTGCTTCGCGGACAGAGTCGTACGGCGGGACGTACCGGACCGCCGCGCGGGCGGCCTTTGCGTCTCACTCGTACAGCATCTGCTCGAGCCAGACTTGCCCGGCGGCCGAGAGCGTCCAGGCGTTGCCGCGCCGGACCACCAGGCCGCGGCCATTGCGGCCCAGGACCCGCTCCGCAACCGCGACCACGGCCGGCAGCGTGGCGGGGGTCGCCGGGGCCGGCGGCGCGGACCGCACGCGCAGGGGCACGCCGCCCTCGGAGACGTCCATCCAGACGCAGGCCGATCCGGGGGCGGCTTCCCAGAGGTCCGGATAGCGCCGGTAGTAGTCGGGCGGCCGGCCTTTGGGCGCGAAGGCCAGGGTGAAGGCTGCCGGTTCGGCGCGCAGCACGTCCAACAGCGCCCGCGTCCCATCGGGGGCACGGGTGAGCAGCACCCGCAAGGGGTCGAGCCCGAACAGGTTCAGGCCGTTCCAGGCGCCGTGTGTCGGCGTCATCTGCCGTCCGCGATGCCACGCCTCGAAGCGTGTGTTGAAGACCACGCCGATCTCGAGATGCAGGTGGGCGCGCGCCACCGGGATGGGGGATGAGGACGAGCTCCCCATGCGTCCGAGCGGCTGCCCGGCCGTGACAACCAGCCCATCACGCAGTCCGGGGGCGATGGCATCGAGGTGGGCGTACAGGGTGTAGATCGTCCCGAGCGGATCATCGTGGGTCATCACCACGTACCGTCCGTAGCTCGAGTTGCCTGGCGCGGCGTTGATGTAGGCCACCCGGCCATCAGCAACGGCCGCCACGTCATCGAGCGGCTTGTTGTCGCGCCCGCGCCGTTGCGGCGCGATGTCGATGCCCTCGTGGAACCGGATGCCGTTGCCCGCATCGGAGGTGCGGGTCGAGCCATAGAGCGCCGACTCGACCCGGCCGGAGGCCGTCGGCATGTAGACGGTGGCCGAGGAGGTGGCGGCCAGGCCAGTCTGTGCGGTCGGCAGGACGAACTTCAAGTCCGGCCGGCGCCGGGGTTCGGTCTTCACGACCGGCGGTTTGGGTACGGGGTGCGGCCGGCGCAGCCGGCAACTGCGCACACCCGTGACCGCCAGCAGGATCAACACCGCCAACGCAGCCAGTCGGAGCCCCAGACCAAGCCCTGGCACCGGGTCGGAGGAGTCCATGCGTGGCTGACGATTCAGAGGGTGTAACATTGCGGAGGGCACACGATAGCGCCTGGCCCGGAAAAGGCAAGCCCGGAGCTGGCCGCAGTTCGCATTCAGGCCGGGACCGCCTGAAGCCGGAATCTGGCAGCCGCGCGACCGGCTAGCCTTGTCCCTCGCCACTCGCCCCAGCGACTCAACCCAACCTGGCCAGCGCTTTGCGCGCCTCGGTGGCCGTGCACCATTCGCCGTCCTGCGCGGCCTGCTGCAGCACAGCCCGGCTGTGGGGCGCGCGCTGCAGGCCCAGGGCCCGGCAGGCCTCGGCCCGGACCGCGTAGTCGTCGGCCTGGCTCCCGGCATAGCCCTCCAGGCGCGCCAGCAACGCCTCGCCCAGGGCAGCCGGGCCGGCCGCGGCCCCGATGCTTCCCAGCGCGTAACAGGCGGCTTGCTTCACGCGGAACCGGCACCGCCAGGCCTCCTCGACGGCGACGTCGGCATGGTGGTAGTCCCACGGCTCGGGTGCGCCATAGATGTCGGTGCGGTCCTGCTCGTCCAGCACGCGCGCGACGGCCGGCAGCGCCGTCACATCGGGGAAGGCCGCCAGCGCCCACAGGGCCGCCTGCTGCACCTGCCAGCTCGGCGACTGCATCCCGGCCACCCGTTCGGCCGTGGTGGCTTGCGGCGACCACATCCGGTCGATGCGCAGAAAAGTCGTCAGGTCCGTTGCGGTCTTCTCGTAACTCATGACACCTCCATCAGACGATGCGCCGTGCTCCAGTGTCCGCCTTGATCCGAGTCCACGCGGACCGTCTCGCCGTCATACGTATAGCGGGCGACCTGTTCGCCGGCCGACCGGCATCCCAGTGCCGCGGCCCGGTCCGGCGCCGAGCACCGGGCATGCTTGCCGCTGTGGCCGACGGCAAAGCGGACCGCCAGTTCAAGTTCGATTTGGCCGTCCGCGCCGGCGTGGTCGCCGAGCGGCACCATGGCGGCGATCAGGTCGGAACGCAGCCTCTCGGTGCAATCGATCTCGATCCCGTTGAGCCACACGCGGGTGTCCTCACAAAGCCCCCGGGGCAGGCGCAGCAGCGGCTCCGACAGGCCGCGCACCGAGATGCTTCTGCGGAAGTGCCAACAGGCCGCCAGCGGCACGTCGCCCTGCAGCCAGGGCAGGCTGCCGGGATGCAGGGCGTGCGCGGCGGCGGGCGGCGACGCGAACGCCGACTGCAGGTCCGCCACCGGCCAGGCGGTCCAGCCGTCAACCAGCTCCTGCTGGAGGCTGAACGTGGTGGTGGGCCAGAGCAGCCACAGCCACCGCACGGAGCTGCCGCGCGCGGCGAAGTCCACCCGATCGCCGGCGCCGTCGGGCTCGACCGGGAAGCCGGCCACGCGGGTGATCGCGGCCGCAGGCCCCGGCCGCAGTCCGCGCATCTGCAGCATGCCGCCGTCGGAGGTCCGCACGTCGACGCCGTCGGGCGCCAACCGGGTCTCAGGCCGGAACCACCACCGACTGGTGAAGTCGTGTTCGCCGCCGAACACCACCAGATCCTCGACCAGCCAGAAACGCCCGTCGATCAGCCGGCTGCGCCGCTTGACGGTGCGGCAGTCGGCGTGCGTGTTGGCGTAGAGACCGGTGACATCGCCGACCACTTCGTCGGCGCTGGCGCACTCCAAACGGCTCGCCGCATAGGCGCCGTTCGGACGGAAGCCCTCCCAGCTGTCGACGAGGATGACGTTGTGGCTGCCGCCGCAACCCTTCGAAAGGTTCATGCGCTGGAAGGACCCCGCCCCGAAGTTGCGCTCGAAGATTGCGCCCGGGTAGTTCAGGGCTTCGCAGTTGGCATCGGCCGCGCCATCGGCAGTGAGGGGGATACCCGCGTGCACCAGCACCAGGCTGTTGGGGTTCACGTGGCTGCGGATGCACATGGGCGCGGTCTCGTCCCACATCTGCATCAGGTAGTTCCGGCCAGCCGGGTCGACCAGCGCGGCGCCGACGTGCTCGGACTGCCAGCCGCGCCAACCGGTGGTGTGGGCCGGCGCGGCGTCAGGCCAGTAGATCAGCGACCAGATCGGCTCGTCGAACCCCCAGCCGGACGAGGTGGAGTGGAGCCGCGACCAGTTGGCGTCGTGCTCCAGCATCTGCAGGCAGGTCGGATCGCCGGTGCGGTGAGCCAGGTAGGCCAGCGGGAAGCTGATGCCGAACTGCCAGCCGTAGTCGTCCCACGGCAGCAGCAGCCCGCCGGGGGTCCACAACCGCTGCGTCATGCGCAGGACTTCGCTGGCGCGGGTTCCGTTCGGCGCCAGCGGTTCGTCGAACAGCGCCTGTCCGCGCGCATGCTCAAGCGCCTCGATCAGAAACGGCACCGCAAAGGCCACGATCAGCCCCTGATAGGTGCTGCCCTCACCGCTGTAGCCGCCGGCCGGCATGCCCCCGATCATGGCCTCAATGCGTCCGGCGGCGTCCTCGCGCAGGCGGCGGGCCAGGTGCCCCTCCCCCGGTCCGTCCGCAAAGAGCGAACCCACCAGGTACGAGGAGAGCACCAGTGCCGCGGCCTGGTTGTCGACGCACTCGGGTTCAGGCTTGATCCGCAGGCCTGCGTGGTGGTCGCGAAACTGGATCAGCAGGAAACGGGCGGCCTGGGCGTCCGCTTCGGCCGCGCTGTAGCAGCCCGCCCGTCGCAGAAAGTCGAACCACAGTGCCCACCGGCAGTGGGGAAAGGCGAAGCACCAGATGTTGAACAGGTAGCCCGAACTGCCCTGGGCCTCGGCCTGATCGAGGTAGCGGGTGATGCCCTCTTTGGCGGCCGTCACCAGGGCGGCGTCGTCCTCCATGACGGCCACGAACGGCAGAAACCAGGGATTACCCGATGGGTTGCCGCGGGCCATTTGCCGCACGCAGTTCCAGACCTGCCGGCGGCGACCGTCCTGGCGCGCAATGCGCGCAACTTTCTCGCGCAACGGCGCAATCGGCAGGAGCGTTTCGCTGATGGAGAGGGATGTCTGTGGTTTGCTCATAGTGAGGTGTCTCTGGTTTCGGCTCACGATTACGGGCGACGATTACGGTGGACGATTGAGAGCCCGGGAATCCGTAATCGTAATCCGTAATCTTCGCCCGTAATCGTCCG
>CAZZCT010000252.1:0-1284 GCA_964652365.1 uncultured Lentisphaerales bacterium | reverse complement strand
CAAGCGAAGCGCGACACCGCTCTTCTCGCACAGGCCCACGTGCGAAAAACGGACGCATTGCATCCGTGGGTCGGCTTTGCCATCCGTGGTCCAAAACGATCTATCCTCTGTAAGGTTCATGGCCATACCTTGGACACTGGCACCGCTATCCCCTTCGTTCGCGACGGGCTGCGGGTCGGGCGGGCGCGGGTTCCACGATCACCGCCGCGTGCAGGTTGACCGTCGCCACTTGAATCTCCAACTGGCCGGCCTTCCACTTCCAGCCGAGCTTGCCGGTCTCGAGCGCCAGGGTCACGCCCAAAGGTCGCCTGGCCAGCGCCATCCGCACGCGGATGGGCCCGACCGGCGGGATCTCGTCGATCGCACCGTTGTTCGGCAGATTGGGAAGCCCGCTGCCGCGGTTGACGAGGTGCACGAGCAGGGTCTGATCGCGGCGGCGCAGCGCCACGTCGACGCAGGTCGGCGCCGTCACGCGGATCGCAGGCTCCGGCAGCAGCCGCTGCGCGAGCGCGCCCGCGAAACAGCGCGTCAGGGGATAGCGGTTGCTCGCAAAATCGCGAAACAGGTCGGCCGGCACGTACGCCACCTGGCCCCGGCCTACGCGGTTGACGACCGCCGCGGGGTTGGGCAGCAGGCGGTCCTCCAGCAGACACCCGCAACCCAACCGGGCCAGCACCTCGCCGGTGGTGACCTCGCCCAGGCGCCAGGCACGGCTATAGAGCGGCACGTCGCCGTCCGCGGCCGGCACGGCATAAGTCTTCTTCTCCTGGACTTCGAGACTGCGGAACCCCAGGAAGCCCTCGCCGAACCGGTCGAACAACTCGCTGCCGGTCAGCAGCAGGTTGCCGCCGGCTTCCACATAGTCTTTCAGTGCCACCACCATTGACTCGGAGAGCCGCGACTGCTCCGGCACGACGACCAACGGGAACCCTGCCAGGCAGGGCAGCAGCGCCCACTCGTCGAGCACGTCGACGCCGTAGCTGCTCTCAAGCAGGGCAAAGAGCGCGCCCTGCACCGGCGCCGCGTCGACGTTCCACATCAGGTTCTTGCCGCGCACGTCGCTGAAGAGGTGATGCTCGGAGTGCAGCACGGCAATCTGGGGAATGGTCGTCGTGTGCTGGCACACGGGGCGGCGGGCCTTGACGAACGCCGACACCTCGGCCAGGCGCTGCTGGCGCCACGGCACCAGGCGACCGTCGCGCACCGGCGGGTGTTCGTAGATCTGCACATTGCCGCCAAAGGCCAGCAGCACCGCCGCCTCCTGCATCAGCATCTGGGGCGGCT
>CAZZCT010000251.1:0-7266 GCA_964652365.1 uncultured Lentisphaerales bacterium | reverse complement strand
TGAAGGGCACGTCCTTGATGGCGCGGTTACGCTGGCTGGCGTAGTTGTCGAACGCGCGCGACACGACACGTGCGCCGGCCCCCTTCGAGATCGTCACCGTCGCGTCAGTACTGAGCGAGTCGTAAACGACGATATCGTCCGACCAACTGACCGACTTCAGGCAGGCCGGCAGGTTGGCCTCCTCGTTCAAGGTGAGGACTAAGACGCTTATCACAGCTCACCTTGCCTATTGGACCGGCGCGTGTTCACTTTCGCGGAGGACCCGGCTCTTGATTACCCGAGCTGGGTTGCCGCCCACCACGTTCCACGCGCCAACATTCCTGACTACCACCGCTCGTGCGGCTACCACCGCACCTACGCCGACATGGACGCCGGGGCCAATGAACGCCCCAGCGGCAATCCAAGCCTGACTGCCAATGGTGATCGGCGCTGTCACCAACTCCATGTTGGGCGAAGCAATATCGTGAGACGCGGTACAGAGGAAGCTGTACTGACTGACCGTTGCGTGTGCCTCGATCTCGACTCGGTCCACCGTATAGCAGTCCACATCATGACCGAGACAGGCGTAGTCGCCCATCGTGAGATTCCAGGGCGCCCAGACGCGGCACGAGGAATAGACGTGACACCCGCGTCCAATACGTGCCCCGAATAGCCGCAAGAGCAGAATGCGCCATCTTGACATGATACGCGGAGTCGGCCTGAAGAACAGCAGCCACACCAAGTTCCAGGCCGCACGTCCCAGCTTGTTACGCCAGGAATGCCGGTTGCGATACATTGAGACGTCAACACCCGCAACGGGCGTACCAGCATCCAACACACCGGGTTGTTCGGCATGAATCATCTTCGCAATACTCCCCGCGAAACGCCAGATCGGCAGTGCCACACCCCGCCTGCCTTCCAGTCGGCATGGACTGCTAGGCGGTGTCTAGCGGTGACGTAGTAACCCTGCGGCCACATACCGAGCCATAGGCTCGCAGCAACGCTGCGCACACGGACTCCCATTTGTAGCGGGACTCCACCATGCGCCGCCCGCGATCACCCATCGCACGCCGGGTCTTGTGGTCCGTGGTCACAGCATCGTGCAACGCATTGGCAAGTCCCTGGACAGACGGGGCACAGACCCATCCGCACCGCTCTTCCACGAGCGCCTTCCAAGGGGTGCCATCCGTAGCGATGGCAGGCACACCACAGGCCAGCGCTTCCGCGACAACCAACCCGAAATTCTCGGTAAAGGATGGCAGAATGAAGAGGTCGGCACGGCGGTAGTACTCCCATTTCGCGACGCTGCTGACCGGACCCGCAAAAGAGAAGACCGATTGCAGTCCCTTTGACGCGACACGCGACTCCAACTCCCGGCGATATCCGTTCTCGTCCGGACCAGCCAGGACGCACGTCCAGCCTTCCGGCCGCACGCTCGCCCAAGCATCGATCAGGTTCGCAAGACCCTTGATGGGGTGGAGGCGTCCCAAGAAGAGCGCGCGAAATGGCGCTCTACCGTTTTCGGGTGGTTGCCAAACGGGCATATCGAGTCCGTTGGGAACCACGGCCACAGGCGAGTGAAACCCAAACGCTCGAACGTGGTGCGCTTCCTGGTCGCTGGTGGCCACGAGACATGCCGCGCGTCGAAGATCCTGCCTCTGATAGGCCAGCCAAGGGATGCGCTTCTTCCACGCCCGATGTTGGAAAGCCCAAGGCATCAACATGCCGT
Organism: uncultured Lentisphaerales bacterium; assembly: GCA_964652365.1. Taxonomy (GTDB): domain Bacteria; phylum Verrucomicrobiota; class Kiritimatiellia; order RFP12; family CAZZCT01; genus CAZZCT01. The sequence goes on along the minus strand of CAZZCT010000251.1, from coordinate 5,558 downwards.
GCGGCGAGATGACATACGGAATACCACGCTGCCGCGCGATGCGGCAGGCCGCATGCACCTGGGCCATCCAGAGACCATGCACGTGCACCAGGTCGGCCGGGGCGGCGTCGAGCGAATGGCGCAGTGCGCGCGCAAACCCAGGCGCATAGCTGAGTCGCATGCCCGGCACTTGATACGATGGAGAGAGCGTCACCCGAACCGTTGGGTCGACCGGGTACCGATCCGGTCCGGTGGTCGACGCAATCAGCGCGACATCAGCGTGCGGCGCCAAGTGGCTGCAGAGCCCGCTCACAGCGGCCGCCACGCCTGCCCCTGCTCGGTCGATTGACCCGACTATGTGAACAATCCGCATCGTAACCAGCAGTCTATCGGGGCTCCTGCAAAACCTTCGGTTTATGCAAGCGCAGGTCCCGGAAACGTGCGCAGTCCATCGATAAACAGCTCTGCGCAGCGGTCCGGCGATGTCTCCGCCACCAGCCGCTGGGCCGCGGCGCCGTGGTTCCGTGCCAAAGCCGAATCGGCCGCATAGCCGCGCAGGGCTTCGGCCAACGGCTCTGCACGTCCGGCCGGCACCACGAGGCCGCTTTTGTCCGGCTTGACCAGATGCCCCACGGCCCCGCAGCAATCGGTCGCGATCAGCGCCAGCCCGTTTCGGGCCGCCTCCGCCAGGGTCATGCCCCAGCCATCCTTGCGCCGGCTCGGCAGCACCGCCACCTGTGCACAGGCGAAGACCGAATCGACCGTCTCGGGCGGTACGGCCCCGCGCACACACACCGCTTGCTGAGCGCCGCTGGACCGGACCCAGGACTCCAAGCGACCCTTGGAACCGTCGGGACCCACCAGCAGCAGCCGCGCTCCAGGATGCTCCGCATGCACCTGGCCAAACGCACGGAGCAGCAGGTCTGTGCCCTTCCACTGCGAGAGCGTACCCACGTAGATGAAAACCGTGCCCGAGGCGTCCGACGTTTCCAGAAACCGGACCAGTTCGCCGTCCGCGGCCAGGTCGGTCCGCCGCGGCGGCGTGGCGTACGGCAGGTGGCGGATCATGGTGGCCGGAACGCCCCAGTCCTGCACGTCGCGCGCCGCCAGGTCGCCAATGGCGAAGACCCCGGCCGCCTGTCGCCGCACCCACGCACCCATCAGGCGCCGCGGCAACCAGCTCCGCCAGCGCCGCGAACTGGCCTCGGACCACAGCACCCAGGGCGCATGGCGGCGCGTCACATCCCAGGCCACCTGCCAGTAGATCCGACTGCAAAAGCCGGTTGTGATCTGCACCCGCGCATCAAAGTCCTCGATCTGTCGGCGCGCCTCCACCAGGGTGCGCACATAAAACTCGCCGGCCGGCAGCGCCTGGGGCATGCGCCAGCCCAGCGCCAGCCGATCGACTCCGTACCGCCCGAAGTAGCACACGCGCAGGTCGACTCCCGCTTGCCGCAGCGCGTCGAAGAAGACGCGCTGGTGCTGGTTGGGGTAGATCGTCCAGAGACAGATCCGTGCACGAACATCCTTCATGCCGGACTCATCATCGGGCCCGACCAATAACTCGGCGGTTCGCACCCAGCGAGCCGCGCCTCGCATGCCGCCAACAGCCGGTCGGCGGCGACATCCGGCGACCAAACCTGCAGCAGGGTTTGCTGGCCAGCTTCTGCCACGGACAGCCTTCGCCGATCGTCGCGAGCGAGCATCGCGAGGATCGCACTCAACTCGGCCGTATTGCCAGACTGGAACAGGAAGCCGTTCACACCGTCCTGGACAAGCGTCGCGGCGGCTCCTCCTTCACGCGAGGCCACTAGCGTGCAGCCTTCAGACATGGCCTCGTTGACCACAGCCCCCCACCCTTCGCGTCCGTCGCTGGGAAAGGCATAGACGTCGGCCTCTCGCATCGAGCGGCGAACGGCATCCAACGCAACGGCCGGGTGAAACGTCACCGCTTGTCCAAGACCCAACCGTTGCGACAGACCGCGCAGCCGCGCCTCGTCGGGTCCATGGCCGATCAGCCTGAGTTGCAGCACCGCGCCCTGATGTGTTGCGCGCGCCACGGCCGAGATCAACGTGTCTACGCGTTTCAGCCGGAGCATGCGTCCAGCCCAGAGGATTCGCAGGCTGCCACCGCGTGGGCGGGGAGGCGCAGGCGGATCAGGCGGTTCGGTGAAATAGCCCCACAAGCCGGCCCGTCTGCCAAGCCGTCCGAGGCGTGCCATGTCCTTCCAGGCATGCACGCCGATCGGCAGGTAGACGAACTGCGGGTTGCGCAGAATCCGCCGGAATCGCATAACGGCGTGGAGATACCCCGGATGCGCCAGGCGTAAGAAGCCGAGAGGCGGCTTGAACCAACGCTCGGACATGTAGCAAGTCAGGCGACCCATGTGCAGCCGCGGGCCAAGGATGTCCACGTCGCGACGACCCGAAAGCAGGACGTCCGACTTCTGAATCCAGTCTGCCGCGGTAGCTTCTTGGGCGCGAGCCTCCCGCGGCAGCAGCAGCCACTCGGGGCGCACATCCGTCGGCCAGCCCAGTTTCGTGCGCGATTCCTCGCACCCGACAGTGGCCACGTAGCGGAAGTTCTCCGCACCGAGCCGCGCCGCCAGCCGTGCAGCCAACGGCAGCATGTGCGGGCTGACCGTGCAGGTAACCAGACAGAACGTCATGTCAACGCGCCAATCAGCCGATTCACGCAAGCCTGCCATGTGTGCGACGCGGCGGCATGCCACCCTCGGGCCACCAACTCGGCACAGGCAGTCGCCGATCCGTTGAGCGACCGCACCACATCGTACGCCTGGTCCGGCCGGTCGGGGTCCACATACAGCCCCGCGTCGCCCACGATCTCGGGCACGGCCGTGGAACGGCAGGTGACCACGGGTGTGCCGACTGCCATCGCCTCGGCTGCCGCCAGGCCAAAGGTTTCGTAACGGGTTGGGTAGTAGAGTGCCACGGCGCCTGCCATCTGCTGCGCCAGTTGCTCCGCGAGCACGTACCCCAGCAGATCGACCCGGCCTGACTCCATGGCTTGGCGCAGCAGATCGGGCCGGTGCTGCGATCCTGCCACCCGAATGCGTAGGTCTTGCCCGGCCTGGCGAATGGTCTTTGCCAGCGCCACAATGCGGTCCCCCCCGTCGAGAAAGTTCAAGCCGCCAACGCAGAGGATGTAGGGAGATGGCGGACGTGAGTCCCGTTGGGACGGGACAACGTCCCTCACGGGAGGGAGGGGGGGGCGGTCAGACGGTGGGACGGTTGGACGGTTGGACGGTGAGCTGGGGAGATGGTCGGACGGTGAGACGGTGGGACGGTTGGGCGGTTGGGCGGCGGCAAAGAAGCAGGGATCGACACCGTTGCCGATGATGACGATGCGGTCTGGATCGCAATGGAACCAGGTCACGATGCGTTCCTTGAGAAACTCGGAGACCGTCAGGATCAGGTCGGCGCGGGCGCAGATGCGGCGGTACTGCAGGCGGTTGCGTTCGGTCCAGATCCGGGCCTGCAGCGTTTGCGGCGGCGGCAGCTCGGGGTCAAGCTCGGGCGCGCCATGGATCGTGACCGCATAGCGCGCGCGCCGAACCGGAATCCAATCGTTCTTCGGGGCGTAGACCCAGTCGGTCGGCCCGATCCAGCGGTCAGCCACGGGATGGCCGGTCAGGGTCCAGAGCGCGGAGGAGATCCGCCAAGTCAACGGCATCACGCGGGTCGGGATCGACACCCCGGGTATGGCCTGCTGCTCTTGGTCGCTCGTGGTGAGCAACGCGAGTGACACGCCGGGCGCCGTGGCCAGACCGCGCGCCATCTGAACCACGTGCTTATCGACCCCAGTCGCATCCAACCGCGTGGTGTACCGCAAGTCGGTGAAGAGCGTCACGTTCAAGGTGCGGGTCCGCCCGGTACTGCCAGAGGTCTTATCACGCGCGCCGGAACACCTCCAACCAAGTGCAGGGGCGGCACATCCTGGGTCACCACGGCCCCGGCCGCGGTGACCGCCTTGCGCCCAATCGTCACGCCGGGCAGGACGGTGGTCCGCGCACCGAGCCACACGCCGGAACCGATCTCGATCGGTCGGTTGACGCCTGGACCGGCCGAGTGCGGACCCATCGCGTCGAGTTCGTGCGTGCCGGTGCCGATATAAACCTGCGGACCAATGTCCACGCAGTCGCCAATCCGGACCTGCGCACTGCTGCAGATGAAGGCCTGGTGGCCGATCCACACGTCATGGCCGATCACCAACTCCCCGTTGCCAAAGGTTGTCGCGGAGGAACAGATCCGCACATTGGCGCCGACACGCGCGCCGCACCAGCGTAACAGGGCCGCCTTGAGACGGAACGCACGCGTCTCCGGCAACTGCCGGCAGATCCACCCATACAGAGCCAGTCGCCAGGGGTTAAGCATGGGACGTCCCCTTGCCACCGGCACGAGCGCCGGACACGACTTCACGGTAGATGGTCTCCAGTTCGGCACAGACCACTTTGGCATCGAACCGGCGGCGAACCAGGTCCAAGGCACGGCCGGCCTGAGCGGTCGCGTCCGCGGGATGGTCAACCAGCCACATCACTGCGTCGGCCGCCACATGGCAGTCGCGACTGCGAGTCAGTCTCGCCAACGGGCCACCGGATTCCTCCTCGTACGCCATGACCTCTTCGACCCCACCCACCGGTATGAATCCGGCCACGGGGGTCTGAACTGCAAAGGATTCGAGCAGCACGGTTGGCATGCCTTCATTGTGCGAAGTGATGAGGCTGACATCCAGCGCCGCAAGCATGAGCAAGGCATCGGCGCGGTAGCCAAGCCAGTGCAACCGTCCTGATAGCCCCACGGTCGTAGCGGCCGTCTGCATCGGACCCAGCAACGGACCGTCGCCTACCGCAACAAAAGCTACGTCTGGGGTGCGGTCAGCCACGCACCGGCAGATCCCGAGAAACGACGGCCAGTCCTTCACGGCAGCCAGGCGCCCAACCATGCCCACAAGCCGAACGTGATCAGAGAGCCCGAGCTCTCCGCGCACACGGCGACCGTCACGCGGAGGAATCCCCTTGAGTGAGACGGGATTGTAGACGGTTCGAATGCTCCGCGCTGACACCCCGCGCGCAATGTGCCAGGTCCGTGTGGGACCGGACACCGCCAGGTACTGACGGACTGTGCGGCTGTAGATCGCCTGTGCCAGCGATTCGCCAGCTTTCTTAAACTGGCCAATAGCCGCACCGCCGTGCGATGCCGGTGACGGAATACCGTGGAAAGTCTGCACGACGGGCAGATCGCGCCGACACATCGCAAGCCACAACTGACATGCCAACGCCGGAACATGCGCGTGGACGACATCTGGACGGAACTGCGACAGCACCTGCCGGAAACGAGGCAGAATGCGGAGATCGTGCCCGTGCGCACAGTCGAGGCTGAGAACCTGCGCGCCAGTCCGGCTCAGAGCGGAGCCCAACTCGCCCGGCGACTGCGTAATGCAGACGCCAACGTCTACTCCGCCACTGAAGTTCTCGGCCAGTGTCAGGATGTGACGGGCTATACCGTCACAAAGGTCATTGGTCCCTATGAGGAAAAGAATCCGCATGCATCTACCTTTG
>CAZZCT010000250.1:0-7276 GCA_964652365.1 uncultured Lentisphaerales bacterium | reverse complement strand
CACAGGGCGAACGATTGGCTACGGGCTGAAAGCCCGTAGCCTGCGACGCACCGCACGCATCTTGACCCTGCATCTCCTTGGCGTGCTTGGCGTCTTGGCGGTTGAGACCCATCCGCGGTTCGGACAGAGTAACCCCGGCATCATTCACAGCGCAGCCGCGCAGAAGGCTCGTCCGTAACGCTGTATGCGGCCGCATCAGCCTGTGGTTGGAACTCCGGGTTCTTCTCCCGCAGAGGCGCTGTGGCGCAGAGCTTGTTCATCACCGTCGCTGCCCTGCGGCACGCCAGCGGGACCTGCTTAAGCCCGTGCGGTCCGCGACGCGACGGGGCGCGCCGCTCTGCCTCCTCGCACAGGCCGGCGGGGCCGGCGTCAGGGCGGCGCGTATGCAGCCAGCTTCGCGCCGATGAACAGCGACGCGTGGAACTGATCCAGATCCGTCTGCAGCAGCGCCACGCCCTCGGCCCCGGCGGCGCGCTGCATTTCCGGGGGGATCTCGCGTCCGTGGCAGACCAGAATGGCCCGGGCGCCCACGAGTGTGGCAACCGCCACCGTGTTGGTGTGGTTCTGAACCGTGATCAGCACACACGCCTCGGGCGCATGGGCGATGACATCGCTGAGCAGGTCAGACGTGTAGGCGCCGTCGATCACCGCTTCCGGATCGGGCAGCAGAATCGGCCGGATGCCGCCGTCCTTGAGTAGTTCACGGAGTTTCATCCGCGGCTCCTGTGGCCGCCACGGTCGGCGGCGGGGCGGGTTGCGCGAGTTCGATCACGGCCCGCACGGTCGTGCCGGCCCCGGCGCGGGATGAGATCTCGAACGTATCCGCCACGCGCTTGACGTTCGACAGCCCCATGCCGGCCCCGAAGCCCAGCGACCGGATCCAGTCATTGGCGGTGGAGGTGCCGTCGCGGCAGGCCCACTCGACGTCGGCGATCCCCGGGCCGCTGTCGCGGGCCTGGATTTCAATGCGCCCCTGGGTGGCCAGGAATGAAAGGGTCCCGCCCTCCGAGTGGACGCACAGGTTCATCTCGAGTTCGTAGGCCGCCACGGCGATCCGCCGGATCAGGCGCGGATCGATCTGCTTCTCGCGCAGCATCAGCTTGATCTGGTTGGCCGCCTTGCCGGCGTTCTCAAAATCGAGCCGCGCCACCGAGAACTCGCGCAGCAGGTAGCGTGGCGCACGGTCGTCTGAAACCGGGCGGCTTCGGCCGCGCTGGAGTTCCATGCGGTCGACCTCGCGGCTGAGTTCCAGCAGCAGGGCCCGGTTGATGTCGCGCTGGCTGACGATGCCCACCAGCAACTGGTTGCGGCTCAGGACCGGGAACCGCCCATAGTGGTATTTGCCGAAATACTGCAGCGCAAAAGATACCGGCATGTCGTCCTCGAGCACCACCAGCCGCGTGGTCATGTGGCTGCCGCACGGCGCCTCGATGTAGCCGCCTTCGATCGCCCGGATGATGTCGCCGATGCTGACCAACCCGTAGAGGCGGGCATTCTCGGCGATGGGGATACCGGTAATGCCATGGATGCGCATCAACTCCTGGGCCTGCCGCATCGGCGCCTGGCGGGGTGCGGTCAGCACGGACCGCGTCATCACGTCGCGGATCTTCAGCCGCTGGATCAGCTCCAGCAGAACCAGCGGCGAGTTCTCCGAGGCAATCGCCTCGGCTGCCGCGAGCGGCGAAGCCTCCGGCGGCGGAATCGGTCCGGTGGAACTGGCCGTCGGTCGGTTCATCACAGCACCGGGTGGGCGGCGTGGAGGCGCACGCAGGCCTCGTACTTCGCCAATTTGCAGGCCAGCAAGCTGACGCCCAGGTCCCGCGCGACCTGCGTCATCGACCCGGAAAGGGGCTTGCCATTGACGACCACGACCGCCACGGCGCCCACGATCTGCGCGGTTCGCAAAACCTGGTCGCTCGACAGCGAGGTCAGCAACAGCATGTCTTCGTCGTCGACCAGCAGCACATCGCTCATCAGGTCGGAAGCCACCACGCGGCGGATGGGGCGGTCAGCGCTTTCGCCGCGCACCAGGATCTCGGCCGACAGAACCTCGGCCACCTCGGAAATGGTCATGAACGTTTCTCCTTGCGCCCCGCGGTACCGGGCGCCTCCGCCTTCTGGGCGGTGCGCTGGACGAGGCAGAACAGTTTTTCGATCTCCATGCGAATGTCGATGTTGTGCACGAGGCACTGCGGATCGTTCCGCAACTGGGCCGGGGTGAAGTTCAGAACCCCGCGAACGGTCGAGCGCCGCAGCTGCTCCATGGCCCCGGGCGCGGCATCCTCGGGCACGGCCAGAATCGCGACCTGCACCTGGTGTTTGGCCACAAACGGAACCAGTTCGTGCACGTCCAGGATCGGCACGGCGGCCTGCGGGTTGATCAACTGCGGATTGATGTCGAATCCGGCGATCGCGCAGACGCCGTCGCGTTTGCCGCCGTAGGTACGCAACAGCGCCGTGCCGATGTGGCCGCAGCCGACCACCACGACCCGTAGCACGCCGGTCACGCCCAGCAGGCCGGTCAGGCTGTCGATCAGTTCGTTGATGTGGTACCCGCCCCGCTTGACGCCCCGCATCCCGTAGGCCGCGAAATCCTTGCGCACCTGCGAGGCCGAGATCCCCAGCGCGTCGCCCAGGTTGTCGGAAAAGACGCGGATGAACCCCAGGGCCTTGAGGCGCAGCAGGACGGCCCGGTAGCGCGATAGGCGTTCGATCGCGTCCTTGCTGATCTCGATCATCTCCGTCCCTCCTTCGCGGGCCCGCGCACGGCTGCCGGCCGGGCATGCCGGAAACCCAGGCGCGCGCATCAAAAAGTCAATATAAGCGACTGATGGTGTTTATGTCACCAAGAATCGCAAAGATAACGCGATGCGGTATCATATTGCTCCCTGTTCGTGTCATTCTCCAGCCTGCCGAAACTTTCATGGAGAATTCCGCTTGTGCCTGGACCGACCTGCTGCCATAATAAGCGGCTATGTTTTTCAACCACCTCTCGCGCACGACGGCGTTCGTGCGCGGTCGGTGCAATCTGGAGGTCGACCAACCGTGAGCAGCGTCGCGAAAGAAACGGCCGGGGGCGTGCGCAAGCTGACGCCCGAGCTCAAGTCCTTCATTGCCGAGTGGAAAGGGCGACCCGGCAACCTGGTCATGGTCCTGCACCGGGTCCAGGAGTCATTCGGTTTTGTCCCGCGCGAGATCGCCTTCGAAGTTGCGGAGCTGCTGGAGGTGCCGCTGGCCAAGATCTACGGCGTGATCACCTTCTACAACTTCTTCCGCCTGAAGGCGCCGGGGCGCAACATCATCCAGGTCTGCATGGGCACGGCCTGTTACCTGCGCGGCGGCGAGGACGTGTTGAACGAGATCGAGGCGCTGCTGGGCGTGGGGCTGAATGCCGTCACGCCGGACGGCGCCTTTTCGATCGAGGCGGTGCGGTGCCTGGGCTGCTGCGGGCTGGCGCCGGTGATGGTGATCAACGGCGAAGTCCACGGCAAGGTCAAGACCACCGACCTGCCGGCGGTGCTGGCCCGGTATCGCAAGGGCTGAAGCCGGTGCACGCGGTGCTGGTCGATTACGTGGCGGACGTCGTGCAGAACGCCGTCGAGGCCGGAGCGACGCGCATCGCCCTGGATTTTTGCACGGGGCCGGATGAGGTTTCGGTGACGGTCGAAGACAACGGCAAGGGCATGGATGCGGCGCAGGTGCAGCGGGCTCGCGACCCCTTTTACAGCGAGACGGGCAAGCACAGCCGGCGGCGCGTCGGCCTGGGACTGCCGCTGCTCGTGCAGGCGGCCGAGGCCACGGGCGGCACCGTAACCGTGGCGTCGCAGCCGGGCCGGGGCACGACGGTGCGCTTCACGTTCGGGGCCCGTCACGTCGATGCACCGCCGACCGGCGACCTGCCGGGGTGCCTGCTGGGCCTGATGACCTTTCCCGGTGACTACGAGCTGGCGGTGCGGCGGCGGACGCCCGCAGACGAGTACCGGGTGGCGCGCAGCGAACTCAGCGAGGCGCTGGGCGAGCTGACCAGCGTGGCGAGCCTGACGCTGGCCCGCGACTACCTGCGCTCGCTGGAATCGGAGTTGAAGACCACGCATGTAACGGAGGCGACGTCCGCGCGGCCAGGGCCGTCCGGTACGCCGCCCGGTAGGAGAACCGAATGAGCAAGCTAACACTGGACGACTTGCGGAAACTGCGCCAGCAGTCGCAGAAGGATTTCGCCTTTCGTGACCCGGCCAACAAGGATGTGAAGGTCGTGGTCGGCATGGGCACCTGCGGCATCGCCGCGGGCGCCAAGGACACGTTCGGCGCGATCGTCGATGCGCTGGCGGCCCAGGGACTCACCAACGTGCTGGTCCGGCAGACCGGCTGCATGGGCCTGTGCCACTCCGAGCCAACCGTGGAGGTGCTCGTGCCGGGCATGCCGACGGTGATCTACGGCCGCGTGACCCCGGAACTGGGACGCCAGATCGTCAAGGAACACCTCGTCGGGCGTCATCTGATCGACAACCACATCTGCGACAAGCCGGCCGCCGACATCGTCGGCTGAGCAAGACGGGAGCGATTGACACCATGGCTTACAAGCAATACGTGCTGGTCTGCGGTGGCACGGCCTGCGAATCCAACCACGGCATCGAACTGGTGGCCTGCCTCAAGCGCGAAGTCGAGGCGGCCGGCCTGGTCAACGATGTCCAGGTGGTGCGCACCGGTTGCCTGGGTTTCTGCGAGAAGGGGCCGATCGTCAAGGTCGTTCCCGAAGACACCTTCTACGTGAACGTCCAACCGGCCGATGCGGCCGAACTCGTGCGCGAACACCTGGTCAAGGGCCGCCCGCTCGTCCGCCTGCTGTACGACCGCAGCCAGAGCAAGGCGCGCGTCGGCATCGAGGGCATCGATTTCTACCAGAAGCAGTTCCGCATCGTACTGCGCAACTGCGGCGTGATCGACCCCGACAAGATCGACGAGTACATCGCCCGCGAAGGCTACCAGGCCCTCGAGAAGGTGCTCTTCGCGATGTCGTCCGACGACGTGCTGCGCGAGTTGGAAAAGTCCGGGCTGCGCGGCCGCGGCGGCGCCGGATTCCCGACCTTCAAGAAGTGGCTCTTCTCGCGCAATGTCGTCGCCGACCAGAAGTACATTGTGTGCAACGCCGACGAGGGCGATCCGGGCGCCTACATGGACCGGTCGACGCTCGAAGGCGATCCCCACTCGGTGCTCGAGGCCATGATCATCGCCGGCAAGACGGTCGGCGCCAACAAGGGCTACATCTACATCCGCGCTGAGTACCCTTTGGCGATCAAGCGGCTGGAGACGGCCATCGAACAGTGCCGGGCCTATGGTCTGCTGGGCGACCGGATCCTGGGCAGCGACTTCAGCTTCGACATCGAACTGCGCCTCGGTGCCGGCGCGTTCGTATGCGGCGAGGAAACCGCGCTCTTAGCCTCGATTGAAGGCCGGCGCGGCATGCCTTCGCCCCGCCCCCCCTTCCCGGCTGTCAAGGGCCTGTGGGGCAAGCCCACGGTCATCAACAACGTCGAAACGCTGGCCAACATCCCGGTCATCATCCTCAAGGGCGGCGACTGGTTCGGCCGCATCGGCACGGCCACGTCGAAGGGCACCAAGGTCTTCGCGCTGACCGGCAAGGTCAAGAACTCCGGGCTGATCGAGGTGCCCATGGGCACCACCCTGCGCGAGATCATCTTCGACATCGGCGGCGGCATCCGCGACGGCAAGAAGTTCAAGGCCGCGCAGACTGGCGGGCCCTCCGGCGGCGTGATCCCGCCCGAGTTCCTCGACACGCCGATCGACTACGAGAATCTGGCCAAGATCGGCTCGATCATGGGGTCGGGCGGTCTGATCGTCATGGACGAGACCGACTGCATCGTCGACGTCGCCAAGTTCTACCTGGAGTTCACGGTGGACGAGTCGTGCGGCAAGTGCGCCCCCTGCCGGGTGGGCGGCCGCACCCTCTTCAACTTCCTGACGAAGATCACCAGCGGCAAGGGCGATGAGGCGGACATCCCGAAGATGAAGGACGTCTGCCAGGCCATGCAGCGGGCGTCGCTGTGCGGACTGGGACAGACCGCACCCAATCCGGTCCTCTCGACCCTGCGCTACTTCGCCGACGAGTACCGCGAACACATCATCGACAAGACCTGCCGCGCCCGGAAGTGCAAGAATCTGCTGCAGTATACGATCGACGCCGAGAAGTGCGTCGGCTGCACGGCCTGTGCGCGGGTGTGTCCCGTGGCCGCCATCACCGGCGAGCGCAAGAAGACCCACGTCATCGACCAGGCCAAATGCATCAAGTGCGGTCAGTGCTTTGACGTCTGCAAGTTCAAGGCCGTGCTGCGCGGTTGATACCCCCGCCGGCGCCCGGTGGCGCCGGCCCCCGTCCGATTTGGAGACACTACATGGACACGATGGTCAAACTGGAGATCAACGGCATCCACGTCGAAGTGCCGCATGGCACGTCGATCCTCGAGGCCGCCAAGCAAGTGCAGGTGCGCATCCCGACCCTGTGCTACCACCCCGACCTGCGCCCCTGGGCCGCCTGCGGCATCTGCGTGGTGCGCGAGGCGAAATCGCCCAAACTCCTGCGGGCCTGCAGTACCGAAGCGGCCACGGGCATGAAGATCACCACGCACGATCCGGACATCGTCCAAGTCCGCCGTACCGTGCTGGAACTGATCCTCAGCACCCATCCGAACGACTGCCTGCAGTGCCCCCGCAGCGGCAACTGCGAGCTGCAGAAGATCGCGGCCGACTTCGGCATCCGCGACCGGATCCCGCGGGACGAGTCCACGCAGTCAATCGTCCTCAACCCCGAGAAGTGCATCAAGTGCGGCCGCTGCGCCCTGGTCTGCCAGGAGATGCAGGACGTCTGGGCGCTGGAGTTCCTCCAGCGCGGCGAGCGCACCCGCATCGCGCCCGCGGCCGATGTGACCCTGAAGGAGAGCCCCTGCATCAAGTGCGGCCAGTGCTCGGCGCATTGTCCGGTGGGCGCCATCTATGAGAACGACCAGACCGCCGAGGTCTGGGCGGCCCTCAAGGATCCCGACAAGGTCTGCGTCGTGCAGATTGCTCCGGCGGTGCGCGTGGCGATTGGCGAGGCCTTCGGCCTGCCACCCGGCGCGCTGATGACCGGTCAGACTTACACCGGCCTGCGCCGGCTCGGGTTCAAGGCGGTCTTCGACACCAACTACGCCGCCGACCTGACCATCCTGGAGGAGGGTTCGGAGTTCGTGGAGCGCTTCGCCCACCAGAAGGGCGTGCTGCC
>CAZZCT010000249.1:0-7278 GCA_964652365.1 uncultured Lentisphaerales bacterium | reverse complement strand
CGAGGACAAGCGACGAGCCGGCCACGCGGCTGCGCCGCGAACACACGAGGGGGGGTAGATTTCTTTCGCTGCAGGACATTCTGCGTTATGGACGAGCTTGCGGCTGGCAACTGTGGCGACGGTCCCGACGTTATGCTATCTTTCGGCGGTCCACGAGCACCTCAACGGAGTTCACCATGCGCTACGCCAGTCTGAGTTCCTTTGTTCTCGTCCTGTCACTGCTGGGGTTGCCGGCCTTCCGCGCCACTGGCGCCGCCGCCAACCCGGCCGCCGCCCCGTTGCTCAAGCCCGGCGACCGGGTTGCGATCATCGGCGACTCGATCACCGAGCAGAAACGCTATAGCGTCTTCATCGAGACTTACCTGCGGGCCTGCGTGCCGCAGTTCGATGCCCGCGTGATTCAGCTGGGATGGAGCGGCGAGACGGCGGCCGGCTTCGCCGGGCGCATGGACAATGACCTGATGCCGTGGAAGCCGTCGCTGGCCACCCTGTGTTACGGAATGAACGACGGCCGCTACCAGGCCTATCAGCCGTCGATCGGCAACGATTACAGCAACAACCTGGTTCGCATCGTGAAGCGCTTCTCGGCGGCCGGCACGCGCGTGCTGGTGGGTTCGCCCGGAGTCGTGGACTCGCAGACGTGGCGCTCGCAGGAGTCCGAAGCCGACATCTATTACAACCAGAATCTGGCCACCCTCGGAGCAATCGGTCAGTCGATCGCAGCCGCCCACGGCGGTACCTTTGCGGATGTCCGCGCGACCATGCTGAGCAGCATGGTGGCGGCCAAGGCGGCGCTCGGTGCCGGCTACCACGTCGCCGGCGGCGACGGCGTGCACCCCGCCTCCAACGGACACCTCTGCATGGCGTACGCCTTCCTGAAGGGCATGGGGCTTGATGGCCAGATCGGCACGGTTTCCGTGAACTGGCCGGAGCAGGCCAAGGCCACCGAGGGCCATGTCGTCAAGAGCTTCAAGGATGGCCAGATCGCGCTCGAGAGCACGCGCTATCCGTTTTGCTTCACGGGCGGCGAAAAGGATCCCAACAGCACCGCGAGCATCCTTCCGTACCTGCCCTTTAATCAGGACCTGAACCGCTTCGTGCTGACGGTGCAAGGACTGCCGGCCGCGCAGGCGCGCGTAAGCTGGGGGACCGCACAGGCCGTCTTCACGCGCGAGCAGCTCGAACAGGGCGTTAACCTGGCCGCCACGCTGCTCAACAACCCCTTCTGCGAGCCGTTCCAGAAGGTGGTGGACGCTGTGTCCGGCAAGCAGGCGCGCGAGACCCAGTTGATCAAGGGTTTCCTCTCGGGCACGCGCAGCTTGGACAGCGTCACTGACGACGCCGAGCTGACCCAGGCCCTGACCACCCTGCGTTCCCGCGTGTTCGCCCTCCTCGACCGCGCCCAGGCGCCAGCACAAGCCGCCGTTGTGCCGGTGGCCCATACGATCCAGATCGTGCCCATGGAGTTGACCGCGGCCCAGTAGTACCGAGCGGGCCGCGTCCCCCGGCCCTCCATCGTCACGCGCGAAGCGTGGTCGTTCCCGCTTTCCTGATTCAGCACCGTTCTGCTCGCGTGGCAATCTCGCAGCGGGCTTGCTTCCACAGCGCCGACTGGAGCGTGAGCACTGCATAGGCGGTCACCAGCGCGGGGTCGTGCTCCCATATCACGCGCCGCCCCTCGTCCATAACTTCGGTTCACGGTTCACGATTACGGCGTTCATTCGCGGCGCAGCCGCGCGGCGGGATTTCCTATAACATGACGCTGTGTTTAGTCGCCGCTATCGTCCCAAGGTCACTCGCCCCGCAGCATGGCGGTGAGGTCCCCGCGCGTGGCGCGCCAGGCGGCCCAACAGGTCGCCGCCACGCCGGTGGCCGCAATACCGGCCACCAGCAGCACCATGCTGCCGAGCGGCACCTCGTGGCGCAGGGCACGCACCGCCGGCTGTACCGCCACATACGCCGGAACCACGCCGGCCACGAGACCGCCGGCCAGGAGCAGCAGGTATTCGGACAGCAGGTGGCCGCGAACCTGGCGCGGTGTGAGGCCGAACACCCGCAGGACCGCCAGTTCGCCGCGTCGTGCGGCCGCATTGCGCAACACCACCAACCCCACGCCGGCCGCGCCCAGCACCATGCCAAGCCCGCCCAGCACCAGGAACATGTCCAGATAGGCGGATTCGACACGGCCCAGCAGCCGCAGGCGCGCCGCCACTGGCGTCACTTCCCAGCCGGATCGGGTCAGGGCGCCGAGCGTGCCGGCCCCGTGGGCCGCACCGGCCGGGGCCGGCACCAGCCACAGGCCATAGCCGCCGATCTGCGGGAAGGCACGCGCAAAGGCGTCGCCATCGACGACCAGGCTGCCCTGCAGGACCGAGACGCGCGACGGCAGCGCGGCCACAGTCCGCAGGCGCACAACCGCACCGGTCGGCCCCGGATAGCTGAAGAGCGTGCCGTCGCGCGGCCCCAGCCGGGCCTGCAGGCCATAGAGCGCCGTGGTCGTGTCGCCCGTCAGGGCCGGCAGAATCCCATTGGTAGATTGTTCCAGCGCCTCCCAGGCGGCGCGGGCCGCCGAGCCTCCAAAGGCGCCGCGGGCTGCCAACCGGGCCGCGGGAACGCCCAGGACCCGCGGCGACTGCGCGCGGTTCAGGTTCAGGCACTCGGCCGCATCGCCCGGCCGCACGCGCACCGGCAGCGCGCCGCTGGCGCCGACCGGCACGCCCAGCGCTCGCGCGATAGCCGCCTCGCCGACTGCCTCGGTGACCGGGTTCGGAGGCTCGGCCAGCCAGGCGAAGCCGCCCCCGCCGCCGTCCGGCTCGGTGGCGCGGGCCGCGGGATCGTGCTTCATGGCCACGATCCCGACCGTCAGGAAGCTGCCGCCGGCCAGCAGCAGCATCAGCAGAAAGGCGCGTGCCGGGCGGCGCAGCACGTTCAACAGGCCAGCCCGCGCCGGCGACGAGGCCCAGCGTGCGAGCGCACCGGCTTCCGGGCCGTCGGCGCGCGATGACGGGTGCCGGCCCAGGCGGTCCACGACAAGTTGCACGCCACACACCAGCGCCAGCAGCAGCGCGGCGCCGGCGCCGAAGAAGCGGCCGCCGCTGGGACTGCCGGACGGCGCGGGCGATGCCAGCAACCACAGGGCCGTCAATCCGCCGCCCGCAGCGATCCAGCGCATGGCCCGCAGCCAGCCGCGGCCACCCCTGGCGCCAACCATGGCGCGGCCGGTTCCCGAAAGCAGATCCAGCACCTGCGCGCGGCCCCAGCCGCGCAACGCCACGGTCACGGCCAGCGCGCTGGCCGCCACGGTGGCGCCGAGACCGGTCAGAAAGGCGCCCGCGCCGAAATCGGCTGTCACGCGCGTGTTGGCAATAGCCCCGGTCCACAACCGGTTGAGACCCCAGATCACGGCCTGTGCCTCAGCGACACCCGCAAAGCAACCCAGCAGGGCGCCGCAGGCGACCGGCATAGCCAGTTCAGCGAACAGCAAGCGGCGAATCCGCGGCAGCGGCATCCCGCACGCCAGCAGCGTGCCCACCTCGGACCGTCGCTCCGCGACGCCCAACCCCGTGACCAGGCCGGTCAGCAGCAAGGCAGCGCCGGCGAGGACCAGGCTCATGCCCAGGAAAAGCTGCCGGAAGTCCGTGGCTTGCTCGGCGGCCTGCAGGGCTTGTTGGCGCAGCGGCTGCAGGGTAAAGCCCAGCGACTCGGGCGAGGCCGCGCGCAAGGCCTGGTCGAGCACGTCCGGCGGCGTCTCCGGCGCCACGCGCGCCGTCATGGCCTCGCCAAAGTGGGTGCCGAAAAAGCGCTGTCCGGTTGCGAAGGCGAGGCAGGCTTTCGGCGTGGGTCCGTACGCTTCCCAGTAGTGCTCGTTGGCCGGATCATTGAGCTGGTCGGCATCCAGAGGCAGGCCGATCTGCCAGTCGCTGCAACGCTCCACGTCGCTGAGACCGGGAAACTCCGGCATGGCCGCCCGCGTGCCGGCCAGTTCGGTCATGGCCAAGACCTGCACCACGCGTAAGACTGCCTGGTCGGGCACCAACAGTCCTCCGGCGGTGAACCGGCGCCAGAGCAGCTCGAGCGTGTCGCCCGGCCCGACCTGCAGGGCCTCCGCCAGCCACGCCGAGATGACGATGCCGTCAGCCGGCATACCGGCCGGGACCACCACCAGGCGGCGGTCGGGCGTCGGGGTCAGCGCTGCCACGAAACAATAGGGTGTGAAGCGGACCGTACCGTTCGAGACCGAGCGGAAGCCGTCGACCAGATGGTACAGGCCCAAGACCGCC
Source organism: uncultured Lentisphaerales bacterium (assembly GCA_964652365.1). GTDB lineage: Bacteria > Verrucomicrobiota > Kiritimatiellia > RFP12 > CAZZCT01 > CAZZCT01. The sequence goes on along the minus strand of CAZZCT010000249.1, from coordinate 2,998 downwards.
GCCGGCCCGGTACGCTCCAGCGCGCGGACGTACCCCGCCGGCAGATAGACCTGTTCGGAGCCGATCCACCAGGCCGGCCCGGTGCGGGAATCGCCGGGCGCATGGATCTGCAACCCCAGGTGCGATGGCTGAAGCACCCGCGTCAGGGCCTGCCGCAGCACGTCCGGCTCGGCCTCGCCGACAAACAGATTGGCCCATCCTTCGAGTCCCGCCTCACGGTCGACCCAGTCCAGGGGCACGAAGAGGTTGCGCGGCGGTATCTGCGTGGCGGCCAGGTCGAAGCGCCCCAGCACCGCATCCGGCAACACCCCGACGGGTTGCACCGAGCGGTAGGCAAACCGCGCCTGTGCTGCCTCGCCCAGCGGCATTTCAACGCCGACGAGTGATGCGCGCTCGAGTCCCAGCAGGGGCTGGTCATCCGGCCCCGGCAGCCCGGAGTCGAACCGGCAGGCCCTGGCCAACTCCGCGGAGAGCAAGGCCGTCGGACCGGTCAGCGCTTCCGCCAGGCCGGCAGACGCTGGCGCCGCGCCCAGGGCGAGGTACCGCCGGTCCATGCCCAGCACCTGTACACGCCCGAGCTCCACGCCCGCCAGTCCGGCCTGCCGCAGGCGCAACGCGCCAGGCAAGAGCAGGGCGGGAGCCACGGCGCTGTGGGACTCCGCAGCCAGCTCAGCGGCCAGCCCGGCACGCGCGAACGTTCCCGGCCGCGAGATCACCGAGTGAATCCGGCCGACCCGCTCCAGGGCCAGCGCCCGCACCCGACGGTGCAGCGCGTCGCCGGTCAGCAGCGCGCCGGTCAGGACCGCGCCGGTCAGCGCCGTGCCCGCCACGACCGCGGCGTGCGACCGCGCGTGGTGGCGCAGACTCCGGGCGATCCAACGCCAGGCATTCATGGCCGGAGTCCTGCTCCGGCCACCGACGGTACGGAACCGGCGGCGTCCGCGAGGCGGCCATCCTGCAGCGTCAGGCGCCGCTGCATGCGATTGGCCAGCTCGACCGAATGGGTGACCACAACCAGTGTGGTTCCCTGCGCACCGTTGAGCTCGGCCAGCAGGTCGGCCAACGCGAGGGCGCCGGCATGGTCCAGCGCGCCGGTGGGCTCATCGGCCAGCAGCAGCCGCGGCTGCAGGAGCAGGGCCCGGGCCACGGCCACCCGCTGGCATTCACCGCCCGAGAGCTGCCCGGGGCGGTGGCCGAGACGGTGTCCCAGGCCGACGCGGGTCAGGAGCTCCCCGGCCGCGCGCACGTAGGGTGCGGTGTCGCCGACCGCCCAGGCCGGCACCAGCACGTTTTCGAGCGCGGTCAGTTGCGGCAGCAGGTGGTGCGCCTGGAAGACAAACCCGATGGTCCGGCCCCGCAGTTTCGCGCGCGCCGGTTCGTCCCACGCGTGGATCGGCTGGTCATCGAGCCAGACCTCGCCGCGATCCGGGCGAGCCAAGGCGCCCAGCAAGGCCAGCAGGGTGGACTTGCCGGAGCCGGAGGGGCCGACCACTGCGACGGACTCACCGGGTGCGACCTCCAGGTCAACCCCGCGCAGGACCTCGACCTGGCTTCCGTCGGCCGCCGGGAACCCATGCCAGAGCTGCCGAACGCGCACACGACCCGCGGTCATGGCCCGGCCTCCGCCGGCGGCGCGACGCCTCGCTTGCCGGGGCGCGTCCGGTCGCTCGCGGCGGCCAGGGCCACCACCAGGCCCTCGCTGGTGGCCACGGCCACCTGTTGCGAACCGAGGACCGGCCCGCAGAGTTCGACACCGTAGTCGCGGGTACCCAACAGCGCGCCGCCGCCGCCGTCCAACAGGCGCAGCGTGGCCCCGGCCAGGACCCAGACGCAGCCATCGTCCACGGCCAGACCCGTGATCGGTTCGGCAGCCACAGTGGCGCGCCAGATTACGGCGCCGTCGGAGGCGCCTAGCGCCAGCACCTCACCCTCCGCCGTACCAGCCAGAACCCATCCGCGTGCGAGGGCAAGCTCAGGCCGCAGAAAGAACTCACTGGCGGACACGGTCGTTCGCCAGACCAGCGACGTGGCGGCCAGGTCCACCCGGACCAGCCCCCCGTCGCGCGTGCCGCCAAAGGCCGCACCACCTGTCAGAACCAGCGCACCAGCCATCTGGGATTCGGCCCCGACCGGTGTCGCGCCCTGGTAGGCGCCATTGGTTGTCGCGAACCCGTGCACGGCCGCATCACAGTTGCCGTAGGCCAGCCAAGCGCCGTCAGCAGCTGCCGGGCCGTCGCACCGGTTCGTGGGCCGGGACCGCCAGCGCGGACGGCCAGCCCGGCTGTCGAGCGCGACGAGCACGCCGTCCGACGCGGAAAGGAATACCAATAGGCTGTCATTGGTGCCGTCCGGAACGACCACGGGCGGCTGGCGGAAGCCGCTCCCAAGCGACTGGCGCCAGCGGACGCGGCCGTCCGCGCGATCGTGTCCAACGGCCGTCCCGGCCGCGTCGAGCACCGCGCAGACATCGCCCGCCACAACCGGCGCCTTGGCCCAGCCATTTGAACTGCTCGTGCGCCAACTCAGTTGGCCGCGGGGATCGAGCAGCACCAAGCTGCCGTCGGTGAAGGCCGCGCACCAACCCGCCCCGGCCCAAGTCACGGGACCGGCGATGGACGCGGGCCCGTTCCAGCGCCACAGCTCGTGCAACACAGGCCGGCGGGGCGCAATTGCGGTCGGCTGCGCATCGCGCGCCGGGCTATCGTCACGCCGACAACCGAAGACTGCCAGTACCGCCAGCATGGCCAGCACCGGCCCAAGCTGTGCCCGGTCACGGACCCGTCTCCATTGGTCGCTCAGGTGGTGAGAGTTTGGCCGCATGCAGCAGTATCCGCAACAAGCGCACCGGCTGCAACCCCAATCCGCGGAGGTCGGAGGTCGGAAGGCGGAGGCCCGCGCGGCTTCGGTCTCTCACGACCTTCGTGTCACGTCCATAACTTGAAGTTGTCACGTCCTGATTTCCGTTTGACACTTCTTGCTGGTTGTTTCTAGACATGCT
>CAZZCT010000248.1:0-7286 GCA_964652365.1 uncultured Lentisphaerales bacterium | reverse complement strand
GACCGCAGCCCAGGGCGGTTTCTTCCCTGTTGGGCCAGGACGTTGGCGCGGTCCTGGCGGCCTTGGACGGCGCCGCCGATACGGCCATCTTCTTCGACGACGACTTTCTTTTCACGCGCCTGTGCCAGCATGCCCCACGGGGGATCGCGGACCTCTTTCGTCGCCGCCGGGTGGCGGTCACGCGGGTGATCGACGCAAGTCAGAAGGAACTGGGAGACGCGTGGGTGGACACGCTCGTACCGGACCTGGCCGGACTCGCGAAGCGGATCGCGGACGATATCGCCCTCGAACGGCATGGCCAGACTGAGACGGTGAGAGTCGAGACACCGTGGTGCTCCCGCGTGCCGGCCGCCGACCTGGCCAGGCATTTTGGCATGGAGTAGTTCAACGCCACCGGTAACTGGTTCTTCCGGAAGGGCCTTTGAGCAATGCAGCCCACCGGAGGAACGATTGCGTGCGCCATCATTCCCCGTACATCTCGGTAATGATACGGCGCAGGGTCGCGGCTTCGTCATCAGTCAGGCGGCCGATGTGATCACCGAGCCGGGTCTTGCTGACGGTGCGAATCTGGTCCACGACAATCTCGGCGCCTCGCCCGCCGCACTTCACCTGCAAGCGCGAGCGCCAGCCCGTCCGCGGCGACGGCGTCCCACTCACTCCAGTCCTCGGCGGCCGCCGCCATTTCGCGGGCGGTCTCATCCCACGTGAGCTTGGGCTGGGCCGGCGCGACGGGACGTAGCAGAATGCCATCGCTACGCTCTTCCATGATCAGGCTCAGCGAGCAAGGGCCTTGCGGTGGCTCGTGATGACGGGGATGAGGGAACGCAGCGCCTCGTTGACGCTTTCAGGTGTGGGGAACTCGCGGGCCGTATCCGGATCAAGAACGACCACGTTGGTGCCGTCTGCATACAGCTTCGCGTACTTGCCCCGCACGCCTTTGGAGAAATCGTAAGCTGCTCTCATCTCGTCGCGTTCGGCGTTAACCTTCTTCATACTCGCTTCTCTCCTGCCGCGTTGCCGGCCGGGCATTGATGATGCGAATCGTGGTGCCGCGCCTGCAATGGGCCACCACGAGGAGCCGCTGTCGGTGGGATAATCCGATCGTCAACTCCCGTTCCTCCGTCGGCGCCGAGTGGTCGGGGTCGGGAATCGTTGACGACAGCACGTCGCGAAACACAGTCGTGGCTTCGCCGAAGTCCACGCCATGCTTCCTGCGATTCGTCTCCGCCTTCTGCCCGTCCCATTCGAACGTCAGCGCCATCGTCGATACTCCTCCTCATTGCCAAGTCTTGCAGGCGCGTCAGGAACGTATCACATCCAACCTCATTCCTCAAGTCGGCGTGGGCGGTCCCCAAACTGCGAGAGTTGCCGCTGAACCTGCCGCTCGGACGTGCGCATGCCCATGCAATCACGGCTCACGAGGACGTTCGCCCTCCCGCCCCTGACCACACCATTGCATTGACCTGGGCGCCGGGCGGGCGAGGCTCCTGCCGAGTCGCCAGCGCATGGTCCAGAGCAAGAAACTGCGGCAGGCCGCGCGCCAACTCTCGCAGAACAGGGGCGGCCACTGTGGTGCAGCCGCGATCGGGTGTAGCACGGTGCTCTGCGCCGTGCCGTCAGTGCCGTGGCGTTACGTCGGTATTAACGGCCCGGAGGACCGTTCTACGCTGTGCCCGTTCGCAAAATAGCCCACGGCTTACGCTACTGGGGGATCGGCCCATCGCGCATCTCCTCAGCCCCCTGCGCCTCTGCGCGCGACGTGTCTCCACGCCGTCGCGATCGGTCGAGGGCGAGGACCGCTTCGCTGAGGACGAGTACGATTCAACGCAGCAACCGGCGGACGATTGCGGACGACGATTACGGTCTGCCTGCCACCTGTCTGCATGCAGTGACGCAGGCGCTGCGGCGCAGGTAGGTGCGCGATTGCGTGCGCCCTCAATCCCCGTACATCTCGGTCATGACACGGCGAAGGGGTGCGGCTTCGTCATCGGTCAGGCGTCCGATGCGATCACCGAGCCGGGTCTTGCTGACGGTGCGAATCTGGTCCACGACAACCTCGGCGCCTCGCCCACTGCATTTCACCTGCAAACGCGAGCGCCAGCCCGTCCGCGGCGACGGCGTCCCACTCACTCCAGTCCTCGGCGGCCGCCGCCATTTCGCGGGCGGTCTCCTCCCACGTGAGCTTGGGCTGGGTCGGCGCGACGGGACGTAGCAGAATGCCATCGCTGCGCTCTTCCATGATCACGGCGTCACCGATGTGGTAGCGGCGCAACGACAAAGCCGGCAACCGCACCCCGCGCGAGTTGCCGATCTGGGCGACTTTCAGTTCGGTGGTCTTCATGTGGCTACTGTGATTACGAAGATGCGCAGTGTCAACCTTCCACCGCCTGAAGGAACTGGGAGCCGCGTGGGTGGACACGCTCATACCGGACCTGGCCGGACTCGCGAAGCGGATCGCGGACGACATCGCCCTCGAACGGCACGACCAGAGTGAGCTGGTGACAGTCGAGACGCCGTGGTGCTCCCGCGTGCCGGCCGCCGACCTGGCCAGGCATTTCGGCATGGAGTAACGGGGTCAGGACGGGAGGGCGAGCGTCCTCGCGAGCCGTCATCCGTGCCGGTTCGGCGCGGGAGCGAGCGCGTGTGCGCCGCCGTCTTCCGCAGAACGGGGACTTGACGGGCCAGGAAGCGCGCAAGTATGATACATATCATGGATACCGCAAAAGTGTTTCTTACTGGTCGGTCGCAGGCTGTGCGTCTGCCAAAGGCCTACCGATTCAAGGACAGCGTGATCGGCGTGCGACGGGAGGGTGATGCCGTTGTACTGGAACCCATCCGGGGTCGTCGCTGGCCGGCGGGCTTCTGGAAGCAGATACGCATTGACGACGACGCTTTCGCGCGGGAGCAGCAAGGCGTCGCGCAGCGGCGGCGCGGTCTCGATGCGGAGGGTTGAGCGTGCGGTACCTCCTCGATACGGACACGTGCATCGATCTGCTGCGTGGTGTCTCCGACGTAGTGCGCAACGCGTCAAACGTGGCTCCGGACGACTGTGCCGTCTCCGCGGTGACGGTCTACGAACTGTTCACTGGCGTCGCGAAGTGCCGTGATCCCCAACGCGAGAACGAGAAGGTTGAACTCCTGCTCGCACGCCTGCACGTGCTGCCGTTCGATGTCGCGGCCGGCAAGCGAACTGCCGATGTGAGGGCGGAACTTGAGCGAACGGGCAGCGCAATCGGCCCGTACGACGTCATGCTGTCAGGGCAGGCATTGTCCGCGGGGCTCGCGCTGGTGACGTCCAACGGCGGGGAGTTTCACCGCGTTTCCGGGTTGCGGATCGTGGACTGGCGGCGCGATTCAGGGCAAGGGTAGCTCTGGCTGCCGGGGACATAGCACGCGGGGCGCCGAATCTCGCGACTGCAACGGCGGCCCACATCCGTGAGACGGCGTTTCCCCGACGGGCCACGGCTCGGGAGCGAGGATGGGACGAGGGGCGGGGCGCTGTAGCCATCGGCGGCCCGACGGCGGTCGTGCGCGAGCATCTCACGCCGAAGTCGGACGCACGTCGGGCCGACGTGCGCCACAGGCATCCCGCGAGACAGGGCGGCAAGCCGAGATTGCTCTTGTCGCTCGAGGGCCATTGGGGTCGGTGGCGCGCCACACATCTATCTCCCCAAATCTTTGTCGCCGGATCGGGTGTAGCACGGTGCTCTGCGCCGTGCCGTCGATGCCGTGGCGTTACGTCGGAATGAACGGCCCGGAGGACCGTTCTACGATGTGCTCGTCCGCGGAATAACCCACGGCTTACGCCGCAGGGGAATCGCCCCATCGGCGCATCTCCTTCGCGCCCTCGCGCCTCCGCGCGAGACATGCCTCCATGCCTGTCATGAGCGCAATTGGTCGAGGACGAGGACCGCTTCGCTGAGGACGAGTACGAGCCGATCCCCGTGGATCGCAAGAATGCTCATCTCACGCGGCTAGTCGATGAGGATGACGGTGCCCCTGGACGGAGGCCGCGGCGCTGATCCGTAGAACTGCACCTCACTCAGACCGCGCAAGCTAGCACCCCCGTTGAGCATGTTGGCAAAGGCCACATATCGGGTGCCCGCAGGGACTGACAGCGGCACATTCTGCCCCGATACCTTAGCATTTCCGGGCGCAAGTTGAAGTTTCTGCCCGGTGATGGTGAGTGTCCAGTTCGCCGGATTGTTCACCGGGTTTCCGGTCCCGGTCGCGGATACGTAGATGTTGAAGTTGGTGATCCCGCGCTTACCATCGCTTTCGTTGTAGTTCCAGACCCGCATCCTGTTAATGACATAGACCGCGCCCAGATCGAATTTGGCCCAGGTACGCGCGGCGTCGAGTCCGTTATTGAGCCAGTGCGTGCCGTTCCATCCGGCCGCATGCTGCGAATTCGACGCCACGCCCCCTATCAGACCGGTGCCGTCCACCATGCGCATCGCATCGGCCTCGGTGACGCCCGCATAGCGGTCGGAGGCGGTGGCCGCAACACGCGTGATGATGCCGCCCGGGAGAATCTTCGTGTAGTTGTTGGTCAGCGCCTCGGTGAAAAACTGAAATTCCGCTATGCCGTAGTACCCACTACCGTAGAAGTTGGTCCAGTTGTACAATTTCATGTCGGTGGCGGTTACAGGGGCGAACGTCCGGATTTCCGGCGTGTAACCGCTGGTTGTCCAGCCGGGGCGGAAGTCAAACGTCTCGATGTCCGTCCAATTCGCTCCGTTGTCGCTGGAGTAGGCCAGCGTCGCCGTCCAGAGGCCGCGCGCGGTGGTGTTTGCGTCACTTTCGTTGTAGTTCCACAACTTCATGCTGCGCACCGTGCGACTGGTGTCGAAGGTGACCCGGATCCATCGGGCAGCCAGCGCGGGGTTGAGGCCGCTCAGGAAATGCTTGTCCCAGTTGATGGTGCTATGCGTGTCCGTCGCCGGCGTCCAGCCATAACCATCCACGGCGTTTGACGGCCCCACCGTGGCAGAGTACTTTGTGCCGGACGTGGCGGACGCCACCGCCAGCGGGGCCGCGTATGCTCTCTGCCCCAGCACCAGCAACCCCACCGCGCACACCACAGACCGCACCGCGATAGCCCGCCTCGACTTGCTCATGGTTCATCCTCCTTGGTCAGGGTCAGCGCACACCTCTGGCAAACAAAAAGAACATTATCCCGCGTCGTCAGATCGAGCGCAAGAGCAACATAAGCGCCACACAATCCTGGGCCTTGTTCCGCGACCGGAGATGGTTGTAAGCTGTCGGCGGTTCAGGCAGCGGCGCAAGCAGCGTGCGATGAAGCAACGGTGATCGGCGATCGGTGACCGGTAATCGGTGACAGACCTGAGCCGCGACAAAGGAGTACCCCATGTACGAAATTGGCCAGCCGGAAATCGATGCCGTTGCCGCCGTCATCCGTTCAGGACAGATGTTCCGCTACCGCGGCGGCGAGGGCGGGGAGGTCGATAGTAGAATAGGGGACATAGAATAGGTGGCGCGGCGTTGCCGCGTTACGCATGAGCGCAGCACGGCAGGTCGTACCGTCTTCGGGCTGCGGTGCACCGGAATCGGGCCGACGATTGGCGAATTGTCGGGCCTGCAAGTCCCGCCCTAGCCCTGTGAAAGCAGGTCTAGGGGACTTGGACACTGTGGTGCAGCCGGATCGGGTGTAGCACGGTGCTCTGCGCCGTGCCGTCGGTGCCGTGGCCTTACGTCGGGATGAACGGCCCGGAGGACCGTTCTACGCTGTGCTCGTCCGCGGAATAACTCACGGCTTGCGCCGTTGGGGGATCGCCCCATCGGCGCATATCCTCCGCGCGAGACATGCCTCCATGCCTGTCACGAGCGCGAGTGGTCGAGGACGAGGACCGCTTCGCTGAGGACGAGTACGAGCCGATGCCGGCAGATCGCGCAGATACTCATCTCACGCGGCTAGTCGATGAGGATGACGGTGCCGGTGGGCAGTTCCGAACCATAGAACTGCACCTCATCCAGCCCGACTAAGGAGTTGCCGCCGTTGACGAGGTTGGCGAAGGCCACATACCGCGTCCGGAGCACCGTCGCGAGCGACACATCCTGGCCGGAGATGGGATTGCCGTTGGGCGCCGGTGTCAGCGTTTGTCCCGACACGCGGAGGGTCCAGTCGCCGGGATTCGCCAACGGGTTCCCATTGCCAGTGGCGGAGGTGTAGATGCTCATCGAGGTGATGCCACGCGCAATGACCTCCTGGTAATTCCAGATGCGCAGCTTCCGCAGGACCAGAGGCTTCCCCAAGTCAAACTTGATCCACTGGTTGCCGACGGCGGACGCCCCACTACTGAGCCACGGGCCATACTGATAGGCGTTGTAATGTGTCGCGCTGGGATCGGTAAAGGACGTCAGTCCGAGGCTGTTGACCAGGTCGATCGCACGCGCGCCACTGTACTCGGTGGACGCCGTGGCCAGCACGCCGGTGATCCGCCCGTTGCTCAGGATCTTGGCGGGGGTGTTGTCCACCAAGCCCTCAGCCGCGCCGTAGAACTTGACTTCCGCAATGCCGGTCAAGTTTGCGTTGCCGTAGTTGACGAGGTTCGAGAACTTCATGTTGGTAGCCATGACCGGGGCAAACGTGCGGATGTCTGGTCCGTATGTGGCGGTGGTCGTAGCCGGCCTGAAGGAGTAGGTGCCGATGGGCGTCCAGGTCGCGCCGTTGTCGCTGGAGTACGACAGGTCGGCTGAAGCGACGCTTCGGGAAACCATGCTCCCCCCCTCGTTGAACCCCCAGAACTTGAGGCTGCTCACGCTGCTGGCCGCGGCGAAGTTGACTTGGAGCCACTGCGATGCGGGGGCCGTGGAGAGCCACGAGTCGGTATAGCTCGTACCGACCGTATCCGACATGGAATCCCATCCGCTGCCGTCCACGGCTTTGGTGGCTGCGGTGAGCGCTGAACTCGCGGAGGCGGATGCAACGGCGATCGGCGCCGCCGGGACCCGGACCGCCGAAACCAACAACACCCCCGCCATCAGAGTTGTCGCACACGTTCGCATGGTTCTATCCTCCCGTCTGACCGGTTACCTAGTAAGCCAGTACATGGTTACACAGAACCCGGCCAGCCGCAATAGCAACACAAGCGCCACACAATCCTGGGCCTTGTTCCGCGACCGGAGATGGTTGTAAGCTGTTGACGGTTCAGGCAGCGGCGCAGGCCGCGTGCGATGGAGCAACGGTGATCGGTGATCGATCACCGGCAATCGGTGACAGACCTGAGCCGCGACAAAGGAGTACCCCATGTACGAAATTGGCC
>CAZZCT010000247.1:0-7307 GCA_964652365.1 uncultured Lentisphaerales bacterium | reverse complement strand
CGTCTGCGGGGGCCTTCCGCTCCCCCTCGCTCATCAACTCTCGCAGTTTAGGGGGCGCTGGGTGGCCTTGACCGCAGCGGTGCGGTCGCTCTATGCTCACACCTGTGTGCTTGCGTCATGGATGCCTCGGCGGCCCGGGTGCTCGCGCATCCCCACGTGCCGATTTTCGCGTGTGAGCGCCTGGGAACCTTGTCCATTCATACTGCCCCCGCCAACCAAGTGGAACCTGCCGCGATCGTGCCGCTCCCGGTAACCGAACGCGAGTGTCTGCGCGGGTTGCCGTGGTGTCTGGCGAGCCAGACGCTGAACAGCATCTTCGCGATCTGGACGTTCGGCGGCACCGTGTTCCTGCTCTTTCTGGCCGAGTTGGGACTGCCCAAAGCGCGGATCGGCGCCCTGCTGTCGCTCTTCCCGTTCTGCGGACTGCTCGCCTTGGCATTCGCGCCGCTCGCCACCCGCCTTGGCCGGAAACGGGTTTTCCTCTTCTGCTACGGCACGCGCAAGTTCGTGATGGCCGCGCTGGTCCTGCTGCCGTGGGTGCTTGACCGGTTCGGCCTGGCGGCAGGCATGGCCCTGCTGGTGGCGGGCCAGGTGCTGGCAGGCGGTTCCGGGCTGACCCGCTACCGCGTGCTGATCGGGGCTGGTTGTGCGCTGGGGTTGGCGGGTGTGGCCCTGATGGCCAAGGTGCCGGGCGGCGCGCCGCTGGCCGGCGAGACAGCCGCCGGCGCGCATCTGGCCAACCTCGCCGGGGCGCTGCGTGATCGCAACTTCGCGGCCTACCTGGGTGGCCTGGGGGGCGTCACCATCGCCGTCTATTACGCCTGGCTCGGTCTGACCAGCGGTATTGCGCCGCTGCTGGCCGGACGCATCCTGGGAGCCTGGGCAACCCCCCGGGACCCAGGCGCAAGCTGGCTCGCGGATGGACACCGCATCCTCTTTGTGCTGGCCGGGTTGCTGGTTGCAGTCGGAACCTGGGCCTACCAGGGCGTGCGCCCCGATGACCGCTATCGCACACGCGACGTCCTCCTCATCGCGGTCCAACGGGTGTGGCGCCGGGCCCCGGCCTGACGGAGCCAGACGACTTGGCGAGGCGACCAGGGGACAAGGGAAAGACACGATGGAACTGCTCTTCGAAGCGCGCACCAACCTCGGTGGGTTCAGCGGCCACCTGAACTTCGTCCAGCGCAAGCCGCACCTGCATCCGGAACCGGTTCTGCGGCCGGACACCTTTGCGGACGGGGCCGGCGTCTCCATCTACGGCAGCGTGCTCCGCGAGGGCGGCACGCTGCGCATGTGGTATCACGCCATACCGAAAGACTGGGACTATTCGGTTTCGAGGCCGACCCCGAAGGCGCTTCTCGATCCACCTGGGCGCGATCGACAAGCCGAGCGAGCTGTTCATCAATTACGAGATCATCAAGCCGGAAGGCTGCGTCACGGCCGAAATGCACGTGCACCCCGCCACCAAGCTGCATCCCTTCGAGGAGAGCGTGCCTCTGACGCGCGGCAGCAAGGCAGAGAAGGTCGTCTGGAAGAGCGGCACGGTGATTCCAGCTACGCCATCGGCCACGGCTTTCCTGCGAGTCGAGAATGCCCGGGTTTACGCGTACGAGGTGCGACCGGTCTGAGCCACGGCCGAACGGCCTGACGGTGCACGAAAGCCTGGTGAACCTAGTGTGTCGATCACCGATCACTGATGACCGGTCACTTACGGCAAATGGCGAAGGCCAACGGCAGATTTTAGGGTGAAAGGATACTGCAAGATGACAACGACCATGACGAAGCGCGTCGAAGCCGAACACGGCATTGTCTGCCGGCGACTGCCGGGCGAGCGGTTCGGCTACTTCGGCTGGCCCACCGTGGCCCGCCTGGACGACGGGACGCTGGCGGTGGCCAGCTCCGGGTTGCGCGCCGAGCACGTCTGCCCCTTCGGCAAGACCGTGCTGCATACCAGCAAGGACAACGGACGCACCTGGTCCGCACCGCGCGTGATCCAGGACTCGGCCATCGACGACCGCGACGCCGGGATCGTAAACCTGGGAGATGGCAAGCTGCTGGTCACGTGGTTCCGGTCCGACGCGCGCCAGTACGCCGACGCCGCCTGGCTGCCGGAAGCGGAGCGGCGCACCTGGTCGGCAGTCTTCGCCACCTGGACCGACGCGCAGGTCCACGCCCTGCTCGGATCCTGGGTCATGCTCAGCGACGATGCCGGCGCCACCTGGAGCGCGCCGCTGCCAGCGCCGGTCTCTGCGCCGCACGGGCCGATCCGCCTGCGCGCGGGCGGCTTACTCTATCTGGGCAAGCGCTACCAGACCTGGGACGACATGGGCGCCAGCGCGATCACGGCCGCCCGCAGCGCGGACGGCGGCCACACGTGGGAGACGCTCGGCACGGTCCCAGTGCATCCCGGAACCGATCCGGCCAACTACCACGAACCGCACCTCGTGGAGCTGCCCTCCGGGCGGCTGGTGGCCATGATCCGCATCGAAAACCACAGCGGCAAGGAGCTGGCGACCTCCGGCATCCCGTCGTTCAGCCTGATGCAGAGCGAGTCGGACGACGGCGGCCACACCTGGAGTGTGGCGCGCCCACTGGGATTCCACGGCTCGCCGCCCCACCTGCTGCGCCATTCCTCTGGTGCGCTGGTGCTCACGCATGGCTTCCGCCAGGCGCCGTACGGGCAGCGCGTGGCCTTCAGCCGCGACGACGGCGCCACCTGGGACCACGGCTGGATCATCCGCGACGACGGTCCGGACGGCGACCTCGGATATCCCTCGACCGTGGAGTTGGCCGACGGACGCCTCTTCACCGTGTGCTACCAGAAGGTGGCCGCCGGCGAGAAGTGCTCGCTGCTGTGGTCGCAGTGGCGGTTGCCGTGAAGCTCTTCGACGCCCATCTGCACCTGCAGGACGCCCGGCTGGACGCGTACCGCGCGGCCGTGCTGAGCGCGGCGGTCGGGGCCGGCGTGACGGGCGGCTGCTGCTGCGGCTCGGCGCCGGACGACTGGGAGGCGGTCCTGACCCTGGCCGCGCAGCATGAAGCGAACTCCGACTGGCGCGTGCTGCCGGCCCTGGGCGTTCACCCATGGTATGTCGAACGCCTGCCGGACTCCTGGCTGGCGGACCTGGAGGCGCGCCTGACGGCCAGCCCGGACGCACCGGTGGGCGAGGTGGGGCTGGACGGGCTGCGCCGCGACGTACCGCGTGACCTGCAGGTCCGGGTGCTGGCGGTGCAACTGGAGCTGGCGGTGCGGCTCTCCCGGCCGGTGGTGCTGCACGGTGCAAGGGTGTGGGGCGACCTGGCCGCGGCCCTGCGGCCGTACGCCGCGAAGCTGCCCGGCTTCGTGGCTCACGGTTTCGGAGGTTCGCCGGACGTGCTGCGCGAGCTGCTGGCCATGGGCGGTTACATCTCCTTTGCCGGCTCGGTCTGCAACCCGGCGGCCGTGCATGTGCGCGCCGCGGCGGCGCTGGTGCCGGTCGACCGCCTGCTGATCGAGACCGACGCGCCGGACATCTTCCCGCCTGGCGGCGTATCGCCCTCGCCCACGGACTTGCGGCTCAACCAGCCCGCCAACCTGCGTCTGGTACTGGCCGCCGTGGCGGAGCTCCGGCGGCAGCCGCCGGAAGACGTAGCCGCCAGCACGACGGCCAACGCGCGGCGCGTGTATGGACTGGCTGCGCGGTGATGTGGCGACAAGCCATAGCCAGAGCAAGGCATTTTCTTGGAGTGCGGCGGCAAGCGGTATCCCGCGCGACGCCGCTTTGTAAGCCCGCAGACAACCCGCGCTGCGCGACGGCTGAGGCGCGCAGGGCGCTTTGGACCGTCAGCCTTGCGCGCGGCGCCGCGACCGCAGAGCGGCCTTGTCGCCGCAGTGGAGAGCGGTGCCGCGGCTGCGCCTTGTCACTGCACTCCAAACCCGGGCGCAACCCTTCTTAGTGGACTCTATGAATAACCCCGATGTTATTTCCCGCTTTGATCTTGCCGCGGCGCAATGGGACGCCAACCCCGTACGGGTGGCGTTGGCCAGGGCCGTGGGCGACGCCATTCGGCGGGCCGTGCCGTTGCGCGGCACGGAGGAGGTTCTGGATTTCGGCTGCGGCACCGGCCTGCTGACGCTGGCGCTGCTGCCGCATGTCGCGCAGGTAACGGCGGTTGACACCTCGCGCGAGATGCTGCGCGTGCTCGAGGGCAAGCTGGCGGAGAGCGGCATTGCCAATGTGCGCACGCTGCACGGCGACGTCGCCGAACTGCCGCTGGCCGATGCGTCCCTGGATCTGGTGGCCAGCCTGATGGTGCTGCACCACCTCCCGGACGTGCCGGCCGTGCTGGCGCGCCTGCACCGTTGCCTGCGGCCCGGTGGCTGGATGGCCGTGGCCGATCTCGACCGCGAGGACGGTTCGTTCCATCCCGACCCGACTGGGGTTTACCACCAGGGGTTCGACCGGAGCGTCGTGTGCGCCTGGCTGAAACAGGCCGGCTTCGCGCGACCCGCCGTGTGCGATGCGCATCGGCTCGAGCGTGGTGGTCGGAGCTACGGCATCTTCCTGGCGACGGCCCAGGCATGAGCGCAGGCACCGCCTCGTGTGTTCACTGCGTCACGACCGGCATCGTGCGGTGCCAGGTCAGGGCCATGAGGGCATAGCCGAGCATGTTGGGGTGCAGGCCGTCGTCCGAGCAGACGCTCCAGACAGGTGCCAGGGCGGCATACTGGTCGCAGAGGGTCGCGCCGACGCGCTGGGCCATGGCTGCGATCATGGGATTGAGCCGGTACTCGATGTCGTGATTCGTGTCGCGCGAAGCCGGCGTCAGGGTGGCCACAATCGGCGTGGCGCCAGCGGCGCGGGTCATGTTCACCATGGCTTCGAGGTTGAAGACGGTGGTGTTGGCCGGCACGCCGCCCCACTCGTCATTCGTTCCCTCCATGATCAGGACCTGATCGACCCCGGGCACGCTGGCCAGGACGCCCGGCAGGCGCGCGACGCCGGTAATCGTGCTCTCGCCGCCCCAGCCGTAGTTGTAGACCGTGGTGGGTTGCACCAGGAAATCGCGCACCAGATTGAGAATCGTGACGTAGCCCCCGGACGTGCGCCCCTGACCCGGCTCCTGGAGGTAGGGATACCCCTGCGTGATGCTGTCGCCGAATCCGATCACGCTGGCTTCGACGGATGAACTGGCGGCCTTGGGCACGGCCGGTGCGGTCGTGGCGACGACCGGCCGGCGCGTGGCCTGACAGGAGACTCCAGCTGCGCGCCAGGTCACGACGGCATCGCCGCGGCACGCGCCGCCGATCGGCGCCGTGGCGGCTGCGGCCGGAGGTTGCGCCACGGCGCCGGCGATAGTTGGCGACACCGCTTCCCAACGCGCGTTCCGCCAACAGGCGGCCTGCGGGCGGTAACCGGTGGTGCCGGCGTATTGCAGCCAGCGCACGCAGCGTGTCCCGTCGGCCGCGCGGGTCAGCTCGGGTCGGACATCGGGCACCAAGTTGGCCGGATGCACCTGCCGCGCGGGCAGCCAGTGGTCGCTCTCCCAGCGCGTCCAGTGGATGTCGGGCTGGGCGCGGTCGGCGCCGCACCAGACCAGGAGCGGCGCCGCGTCGCCATCACACGCCAGTGAGGGCGCGAGGTTGACCGCCAGTCCGGTCGCCAGCGTGCCGGCAGCTGTGATGTGTCCGGACTCGCAGCAGGCCCAGCGCAGTTCCCGGCCCGCGCCGCTGCCAACGTGCGACCAGGCCACCCAGATGCGGCCGCGGGCGTCGAGCGCGGCGGAAGGCAGGAAGTCATTGCCGCCGTCGGCCGGCAGTTCCAGCGGGGTGCTCCAGTGGCCGTCATGCGTCTCGGCCACCCGGATGCGCCGGCCGCCGGCCGCGGCCTGCGTCCACGCCGCAACGACCACGGGCGCACCCGCCGACCCGGTGCGCAGGTCCGGACCTGCGGTCGCGACACGGCCGGCCGGTAACACGGCCGCCTGGGCCGCGGCTGCACATGCGAACGCCAACAGACACCCGATCCTACGTGATGGACGCATAACTTCGATCTCCTGCTTGAGCCGCTCCGCGGCCACGAACCGACAAGGCTTCACCTCAGACGCGCTTCTCAAAACACGACCCGGAAAAGACAGATTTCCCGGAACCGGAAATCTAGGGCTTCGCGCCATCCTTGCGCGGACCAAACCCGATCGCAACCACCTCCTGAAAGGTCCGTACGTAGTGGGCATCGAGACCCTTCCGAACGTGTTCCGGGAGCAGGTCGAAATCCTTGCGGTTCTCCTCCGGGAAGATCAGCGTGCGGATCCCGGCGCGCCGGGCGGCGATGGTCTTCTCCTTGATGCCGCCGATCGGCATGACCCGGCCTGTGAGAGTCAGCTCCCCGGTCATGGCCAGGCGGCCCTTGATCGGGGTGGCGGTGACGAGCGAGTAGAGCGCCGCGGCCATGGTGATTCCGGCCGACGGGCCGTCCTTGGGCGTCGCGCCGGCCGGGACGTGCAGGTGCACCAGGCTGTGTTCGAGGAGCTGGGTGGCCCGGGTGTCCTCACGCAGCAGCGAACGCACGTACGAATAGGCGATCTCGGAGCTTTCGACCATCACGTCGCCCAGCTGGCCGGTCTGCTTGAACCCCGGCTTCTCGCCCGGCAGGGCGATGGCTTCGATGCAGAGCGTGTCGCCGCCCATGTTGGTCCAGGCCAGACCGGTCACGACGCCCACCGCGGGTGTCAGGACGTTGGGGTCATCGATGAACGTCGGCTTGCCGAGCAGCGGTTCGACGTCGGCCACGTCGATGCGCAAGGCGGCGGCCGGTTTCCGGGCGGCGGGCTTTCCGGCGGCCGGCGCCTTGGCGTTCGCCGCCTTGCCGTTCGGCTGTTCGACGATCTTGCGCGCGCACTTGCGAAGGATTTTTCCGATCTGCTTCTCCAGGCTGCGCACACCCGGCTCGCGCGCCCAGCCGTCAATGATCGCGCGGACCGCCGGCATCGTGATCGTGACCTGGTTGGCGCGCAGGCCGTTATCCTTGCGTGATTTCGGCAGCAGGTAGCGCCGCGCGATCTCGAGCTTCTCCTGCAGGATGTAACCCGCCAGGTGGATCACCTCCATGCGGTCGAGCAGGGGGCGCGGGATGGTGTCGAGCTGGTTGGCGGTGCAGATGAAGAAGACGTTGCTCAGGTCAAAGCGCACGTCGAGGTAGTGGTCGAGGAAGTCGCGGTTCTGTTCCGGATCAAGGGCTTCGAGCAGGGCCGAGGCCGGGTCGCCCTGGTAACTGGCGCCGATCTTGTCGATCTCGTCGAGCATGATCACCGGGTTGGCGCTCTTGCAG
>CAZZCT010000246.1:0-7418 GCA_964652365.1 uncultured Lentisphaerales bacterium | reverse complement strand
CAGCGGCTCGTCGACCGTCAGGTTCATGGTAGCGTCGAGACTGAGTGGGTCGCCGGGCTTGTCATATTGCGTCTGGAAGCGGGTGCCCTCGCGGTACAACGTCACCAGGGCCTTCTCGTAAGTCTCGGCCAGGGAGCGACCGCGCACCGTCAAAACCGGAATGCTGAACATGACTCAGATCCTTCCTCGCTCAAGCCTGCCGCTTGAGGAACGCGTCGTACTCGACCCGGCTCATCAACGGCTCCTGGTCCGTAGCGGCCACCCCGGTCAACTTGCAGAGCCACCCCTGACCGAACGGATCGGCATTGATGCGTTCGGGCGCCTCGGCGAGCGCGCCATTGACGGCCGCCACGGTGCCCGCGACCGGCGAGACGATCTCGCTGGCGGACTTGACCGATTCCACCACCGCCAGCATGTCGCCGGCCCGGACCCGCCGACCGACCTGCGGCAGTTCGACGAAGGTGATGTCGCCCAGCGTCTGCTGGGCATGGTCGCTGATGCCGACCACGGCCACCTCGCCGTCCAGCCCGACCCATTCGTGAAACCGGGAGTACCGTACTGCCGCTGGATCCATTGCCCGCTCCGCTGCGTGTCCGGACGCGGTCCGTCCGCAAGGATTCCAAGCATAGCCGCCGGACGCGGGACTGTCACGCGTGCTCATTGCGCCAACGCCCTGGAGGGCTCGCTTGGCTCGGGCTTGGTTGGGTGGGAGACGAAGATTGAGGACAACGACAGGGATTTTCGCGAAGCGTTGGATTTCACGAACGCCGTCGGTGAGATCGCGGACGCACAGCACCACCACCCTGAGATCACCCTGACGCGGAGGGGAAGGGTGTGGGCTGGAGCCAACGGTCGGAATCGAACCGACGACCTGCTCATTACGAATGAGCTGCTCTACCAATTGAGCTACGTTGGCCAAGAGAACAGACGGTTGAAATATAGCGCAGCCGGGCGGCCAGCGTCAAGGCACCCGCTTGACGCCTACGCGCGAGCCTGCCACAGTGGCGGCATGTCAGCCAAGCCAACCCCTTTGAAGGGCGTTCGGGCGGCCGCGCGCGACGGGTCGTGTCAGTCGGGCCGGACCCACAGTTTGCCGACTACCTGGATCCATACCCTGGTTCTCGGCAGCGGCGCAGCCGGTCTGAATGCGGCGGTGCAGCTGCGTGCCAACGGTGTGTCGGATCTGCTGATTCTGACCGAGGGCCTCGCGCGCGGCACCTCAATCAACACCGGCAGCGACAAGCAGACCTACTACAAGCTCTCACTCTACGGAACCGAGGCCGACGCCCCGGCCCTGCTGGCTGAGACGCTGGCGGCCGGCGGCGGCATGCATGGCGATCTGGCCTTGGTCGAGGCGGCGCTCTCGGCGCGCGCCTTCCTGCACCTGGTGGACCTGGGCGTGCCTTTTCCGTGCGACGCCTACGGACAGTTCGTGGGCTATAAGACCGACCACGATCCGCGCCAGCGGGCCACCTCAATCGGCCCCTATACGTCGCGCGCCATGTGCCACGCCTTGATCCGCCGTGTGCGGGAGTTGGCCATCCCGGTGGTCGAACGCCGCACGGCGGTCCAGATCCTGACGGTCGGCACTGGCCGCCAGCGGCGGGTGAGCGGCGTGCTGGCCATTGGCCCTGATGATCGCCTGGAGGCCTACCTCTGCGAAAACCTGGTCCTGGCCGTGGGCGGTCCCGGCGGACTGTACCGCGACAGCGTCTATCCGGCCGGCCACACCGGCGCCATCGGGCTGGCCCTGATGGCCGGCGCCGGCGCCCGGGGCCTGCCCGAATCGCAGTACGGGTTGGCTTCGACCGCCTTCCGCTGGAACGTCTCGGGAACCTACATGCAGGTGGTCCCGCGCGTGATCAGCACCACGGCCGACGGCGCCAGCGACGCGCGCGAGTTTCTGCTGCCGGAGTTCGACAGCGCCGCCCAGATGCACAGCCAGGTGTTCCTCAAGGGTTACCAGTGGCCCTTCGATACCCGCAAGGTGTTCGGCGGCTCATCGCTGATCGACCTGCTGGTCTACCGCGAGACCACCCTGCTGGGCCGGCGCGTCTTTCTCGATTACCGTCGCGACCCCGACGGGTTCGACGCGTCCGCCCTGTCGCCGGAGGCCGCCGATTATCTGCGCCGGTCCGGCGCGGTGCAGTCGACCCCGCTGGCGCGCCTGGAACAGATGAATCCAGCCGCGGTGCAACTCTACCGCGAACACGGCATCGACCTGGCGCGGGAGGCGCTGGAGGTCGCGGTCTGCGCGCAACACAACAACGGCGGGCTCGCGGCCAACCACTGGTGGGAGTCTGAGAACCTGCGCGGCCTGTTTCCGGTGGGCGAGGTGAACGGCTCGCACGGCATCTACCGGCCGGGCGGTTCGGCCCTCAATTCCGGGCAGGTCGGCGGCTTCCGCGCCGCGGAGTCCATTGCCAAATGCCGGATGGACTGGACCCTGCCGCGGGCGGCAGCGCGGGCGGCGGCGCGCCAAGCTGCCGCCGGCTTGACCGCCTGGCTGAGGCAGAGTCGGCAGGCACCACAGGATTGGCGGGCGGCGCGGGCCGAACTGCGCGCGCGCATGAGCCGTTTCGGCGCACACATCCGCCCCTGCGAGCAGATTGGCGCCGCCGCGCGTGAAGCCTGGGAGCAGTTCCGGCGGCTCGAGCGCGAAGGCTGCCGGGGCAACGCGACCGAGGCCCTGCGCAACCGCCAGCTCTGCTTCGCCCACGCCGTGTACCTGGATGCAATCCGCTTTGCGCTGGCGAGCGGCGTGGGCAGCCGCGGGTCGGCCCTGGCCCTGGCGGCCGACGGCCAGCCCGTGCATGCCCGCCTGCCCGAATGGCGTGCCCTGCCCGAAGATCCGGGTTTCCGCACGCACGTGCAGGAAACGCGCGTCACTGCCAGCGGCCGAGTCAGCCATCGCTGGGTGGCATGCCGGCCGATACCCGCGTCCCAAGCCTGGTTCGAGACCGCCTGGGCGGCCTTCCGTTCGGGCGCAATCTACGGTCTGAATCCCGCCGGTCGGCGCGCGGGGGCGCGAGACTAGCCCGACCTTCTCAACCGAGGGGTGCGATGGATGGAAACGCCAATGATTTGGCGACGCTTGGGTGAAAGGTCTTCACCACATCGAGAGACCTGTCGGCGCTATGCGGCCTTTCACGACGGAAAGCGCCAGTTGCAGCCAGACAGCAAGATGTGCCAGGTTTGGCAGGGGCGTCTGCGCGACGTAAGCTGGTGTCTGCGCCACTTGCTTGCCACCGCACTCCAAATTGCCTGCGCTCCGGCGGCAGCGTTTGGAGTGCGGCGGCAAGCGGTATCCCGCGCGACGCCGCTTTCTTTTGAGCCGCTGCGCGACGATTCCAGCCCCTCGGAACGGCGACAAGGGCCAGAACGAGCCGGCCGCGCGGCACCGCACGGCACGGCGCAGAGCACCGTGCTACGGGGCTGCTGCGCACCGGGCGCCGGCCGGGCGCGCCACCGTGGCGTACACCGCCAGGTTGCCGTCGATCATTGCCTGGATGCTGTACCGTTGCCGCACGCGCGCCGCCGCGTCCGCCGCCAGCGCCGCCCGCCGGGCCGGTTCGCGCGCCAGCGCCAGCACGTGCTGCGCCGCAGCGGCCACGTCGTCGGCCGCGACCAGGCAGCCGCAGCCGCCCAGGGTCTCCGATACGCCCTCCGACGCCACGGCCACGACCGGCACGCCGAGGGCCATGGCTTCCAGGACCGTCACGCCGGCGCCCTCCATCAGGGAAGGGAAGAAGAGCAGGTCCAGGCTCTTGAGCACGGCCAGGCCGTCAGGGCGGAAGCCCAGCAGCCGCACGCGGTCCTGCAGTCCGAGCTGCGCGATGCGCGCCTCAAGCCGGCCGCGCTCCTCGCCCTCACCGGCGATGACCCAGCGCAGGTCGTCGCCCGCGTCGCGCACCGCGGCGGCCACGTCGACCAGGAACCGCCAGTTTTTCTTGGCCGAAAGCTTGCCCAACCCCCCGGCCAGAAGCCCCGACCCGGCAAACGCCCGCAGCTCCGCGTCACGGGCGACACGGGCGGCGTCGGCGACGGCGACGCCGGATGGCACCACGTGGACCCGCTCGGGTGGAAAGCGCGCGCCCGCGAGGAAAACGCGGCGCACGGTCTCGGAAATCGCCACGACGCCGTCAATGCGCGCCGGGCTGTACTTGCGGCGGGAGAACGGATTGCGCCGCAGCGCCGAGGCAATGCGGCGCGAATAGATCAGCGGGAGGCCCAGGCGGTGCGCGACGCGACCGCCCAGGCTCAGACCGCGCGAGTCGTGCGCGTGCAGCACGCTGCAGCCGGCCGCGCCGAGGGCCGCGGCGAGCCGGCGGAAACCGACGCGGCGCGGCAGCCCGACCACGCACAGGCCGGCTTCGGCAGCGCGCTCGGCCAGGGGACTGCCTTCCAGCACAAAGAGCGTGCAACCCGCGCCGCTGGCCACGATTCCCCGGGCCAGGCACAGCAGCTGGTATTCGCCACCGCCCCAGGATTCATTCAGGTTGAGATGTCCCACGTGCACGCGTTTAGCTCCATCCCACCAGCAGGGTGCCGTCGGCGGTCGCGGTTTCGCACCACGTGATCCGAATCGTGCGTGGCGGCAGCGCGCCGACGCGCACATGCACCGCCAGCGGTCTGGTTGGCCCCTCCTGGGCCACCACGATGCGCGCCCGGCCCGCGGCTACCGGCACCGTGCGCCCGTCAATCAGGGCGGCGCGGCCCGCGCCCTCCACGGCCACCTCCGCCGCGGCCTCATAAGAGTGCACTGGCCGGGCGGAGGCGTCAAGCGCCTGTACCGCCACCACGGCGCAGCGCGCCTGCGGGCCGACGTCCACCCAAGCCACGGAGAGCCGCAGATCCGTGGCCGGGCCCCAAGGCTCGATCTGCCAGGTGTGAGACTGCCCCTGCCATCGCCCCGCCAGCCGGAGCGGGGCCCGATCGAACGGCACGGTCGCCTCCAGCAGGTGCGGCACGGACTGCGGGCGCTCATCCGCCAGGCGCGCCACACTGCCGTCTGGCGCAACCCGCACCAGGTCGTCGAGATTGGCGACCACGCTCAGCCGGCGTGCGGCCGGGCCATCCTGACCCCAGTCGACCCACGCCTGCAGCACGGGGCGGCGCTGGGCGGCGGCCGCCAGCCAGAAGGCCGCGGGCTTGGGTTCGCGCCATCCGTCGACCACCCCGCAGGCGCGGAAGTAGCGCTGTTTGCGCAGGGTGGCGTAGTCGTTGAAACACCAGACGGCCACCCCATCCGCCTGCTGCGTCGCGCTTATCACGTCGGCGGCCACCTGCGCCGCCTGTTCCTGTTCTGCCGCCAGGTTGCCGCGCCAGGCGTGCGGCACATTCGCGCATTCGGTGACGAGTGTGCAACGCAGCCGCGCCGCAGCCCGCCCGGCGTCCAGCGCCTCCATCTCGTAGTTGCAGCCCCAGACGTCGGTCACACCGAGGGTGTGCCGCCGGCGCGCCCGTCGGATATGGTTCTCGGCATAGATGCTCGGGCGCTGCTCGGGATCCAGCGACTTGGCGAGTGCGTCCAGTTCGATGTAGGCGCGCCGGTGACGCGACTCATTGCCCAGGCCCCAGAGGATCACGCAGGGGTGGTGCCGGTCGCGCAGGACCATGCGGCGGAGCTGATGCTTCGCCGCGCGCAGCCAGCCGCCGCCCCGCACACTCTTCCAGCTCGCGAGCTCCGGCATCACGAAGATGCCCAGGCGGTCGCAGGCGTCGAGAAAGTGCGGCGACTGCGGGTAGTGCGACAGGCGCACGAAGTTCAGGCCCAGCGCGTGGACGGTCTGGGCATCGAGGCGATGAACCGCCTCGGGCAGGGCGTTGCCAAAGCCGGGCAGGTTCTCGTGCCGGTTGCAGCCGCGCAGGAACACGCGCGTGCCGTCGAGGTGGAATCCACGCCCCGGCACAAACCTCGCCTGGCGGATGCCGAACCTGCGCTGGCATTGGTGCGCCCGCCCGTCGCCGGTTCGCAGGATCAGCACGCTGTCATGCAGCGCGGGGGTCGCGGGCGACCAGCGCGCCGGGTGCGCCAGCCGCATCGACAGGCAGATGTCACGACTGGCATGTGCGTCCGTCTCGCAGGTCGCCGTAGTCGTGATGCCGGCTGCGCCCGGCCCGCCATCGGCCGCCGGCGCGATGGTCCAGGCCAACTCGGTCGTCTGCGTGGCCGGGGTGTCGTTGATCAACCTGGCCTGGACCGTCACCGCGACCATCCCATCCGGCTCGTCGCGAACGGCGAGTCGCACGTCGGCCTCATCCCAGCGCAGATCCGGAAGCCGCACGAGCCAGGCGCGTCCCGCCAGCCCGCCGTAAAGCAGAAAATCCGGGTCGCGGATACCGGGCAGCACGTTGCGTCCGCAGTTGTTCGAGAGCACGCAGCCGACGCGATTGAGGCCCGGTCGTAACCAGGCGGTGAGGTCCTCGTCCAGCCCGAGATAGGCCCCGTCGATGCGGCCGGCCGCGCGCCCGTTGACGTACAGGCGGCCGGTGCCATAGAACCCCTCGGTTCGCAGGTGCCAGGGTCCGGCGCGCGGCTCGGCCGGGAGCTCGAAGCTGACCCGGTACGCGCCGGTGCCGCGCGTGCAATCGCGCCCGGCCTGAAACTCCTCGGTGGCGTTCCACGTGTGCGGCAGCGTGACCGGCACGCCTGTGCCGCCACCGTTCAGCCATCGGCGCGGGGGGCGCCCCCCGTGGAACTCCCACCCGGCGCCCAGCTGAATCACGGGCTCCTGTTCGTCAGATTGCATCGGCGAGCGCCTGACCGAAGGCGCTGCAGCTCACCTCGGTGGCGTTGGGCATCAGGCGCGCGAAATCGTAGGTCACCGTGCGCTGCGCGATGACGCGATCCATGGCCGCGATGATCCGGTCCGCGGCTTCGGTCCAGCCCAGGTAGCGGAACATCATCTCGCCCGAAAGAATCAGCGAGCCCGGGTTGACCTTATCGAGGTTGGCGTATTTCGGCGCCGTGCCATGGGTGGCCTCGAAGACCGCCGCGCCCGTGGCGTAGTTGATGTTGCCGCCGGGGGCGATGCCGATCCCGCCCACGCAGGCGGCCAGAGCATCCGAAATGTAGTCGCCGTTCAGGTTGAGCGTGGCGATCACGTCATAGTCGGCGGGCCGCGTCAGGATCTGCTGCAGGAAGGCGTCGGCAATGCAGTCCTTGACGAGGATGGGGTTGCCGGTGCGCGGATTGACGAAACGGCACCAGGGACCGCCATCCACCGGTTGCGCGCCGTAGGCGCTACAGGCCAGCTCGTAGCCCCAGTCGCGGAAGCCGCCCTCGGTGTACTTCATGATGTTGCCCTTGTGGACCAGGGTCACCGAGCGGCGGTCATTGGCCACGGCGTAGTCCAGCGCCGCGCGGACCAGGCGCTGCGAGCCTTCGCGCGAGACCGGCTTGATGCCGATCGCCG
>CAZZCT010000245.1:0-7502 GCA_964652365.1 uncultured Lentisphaerales bacterium | reverse complement strand
GCCGCGGTTTGAACCGAAATGCGCGGGAACCGCGGACGGCAGTTTCAAGTTATGGGCAAGAGGCCGTTCTGACGTTGAACCCAGAAGCGCAAGTCGATCTCGCCGCGAAGCTCCCCAGCGCGGCAAGGATTTGCAGGATTCTTACACGTCCGTCGTGATCACGAAGCGGGCCTCGAGCACCGGGCTGACGTCGCCGGGGTTGCCAGCCGCGGACGGTTGCCGTCCACCGGCAAAAAGCGCGAACTCGCCCGGCTCGAGCATGGCCGCGCCCTGGTCGTCAAAGGCGGCCATCTGTCCCGGCAGGATCGTGAATCGCAGGGTGCGGATCTGTCCGGCGCGCAGATGCACGCGGCGGAAGCCGACCAGCTGCAGGTGGGGCACCGGGACCGTGGCCAGCAGATCCTTGAGGTAGAGCTGCACAATCTCGTCGCCGGCGCGTTCGCCGACATTGGTCACGGTCACGCGCGCGCGGACCGGCCGGCCGGCGGCCAGGCGCGTGCGATCGAGGCGCAGGTCGGTGTAGCGGAAGGTCGTGTAGCTGAGTCCGAAGCCGAAGGCGAAGCGCGGCTCCGCCTGCAGGAACCGGTAGGTTCGGCCGTGCATGCGGTAGTCGTCGAATGCCGGCAGGTCGGCCAGGGTGCGCGGGAAGGTCACGGGCAGGCGACCGGCCGGGTTGACCCGGCCGAAGAGCGTCTCGGCCAGGGCCTGTCCGCCGGCTTCGCCGGGGTACCAGGCCATCAGGATGGCCGGGATGTGCTCGGCGGCCCACTCGAGTTCGATCGGGCTGCCGCCGACCAGCACCAAGATCACCGGGCGGCCCGTGGCCTGCAGCGCCTGGAGCAGTGCGAGTTGGTGGCCGGGCAGTCCGATCGCGTGCCGGTCACCGTCGCCGGCATCGCCCTCTTCGCCCTCCAGGGTGGGAGTCCAACCCAGCACGGCGAGGATTGCGTCCGGATCCGCGCTCTTGATGTGCCAGTTGGCCAGGCCCGCGGCATCGGGGGGAGGCCCGCCCACGACATCGCAGCCCTTGGCGTGGTAGACCTGCACGCCGGGGGCCACGGCGGCCACCAGGCCTTCAATGAAAGAGGTGAGTTGCGGGCTATGGCCGAAGTAGTTGCCGTGCAGCACCTCGGGGTTGTAGGCGTGGGGGCCCACGACCATCAGGCTGCGCACGCGGGCCGGGTCGAGCGGCAGAATCCCGCCCTCATTGCGCAGCAGCACCAGCGAGGCGCGGGCCGCCTGCAGGGCCAGGCGGCGGTGGGCGGTGCAATGTACCACGGCCGGCGGAATCGAGGCCCACCGCACGGCCTCTGGCGGGTCGAACATGCCGAGACGGAAGCGGGTCGTGAAGAGGCGTTGCACGGCACAGTTGATGTCGGCCTCTGCGAGCAGCCCCTGCTCAACGGCCTCCAACAGCGAGCGATAGGCTTCGCCGCAGCAGAGGTCGCAACCGGCCCGTACCGCCAGGGCCGCGGCGGCGGCCAGGCTGGGGGCGAGGTGGTGGTGGTTGCAGATATCTTCGATGGCGCCGCAGTCGGAGACCACATGGCCGCCGAACCCCCAGCGTTCGCGCAGGATCTGCGCCAGGAGCGTTGGGCTGGCACAGCAGGCCTCGCCGTTGGTGCGGTTGTAGGCGCCCATGACCGACTCGACGCGGCCCTCACGGACGCAGGCCTCGAAGTGCGGCAGGTAACTCTCCCAGAGGTCGCGCGCATCGCAGCGGGCGTCGAAGCGGTGCCGGCTGGGCTCGGGGCCGCTGTGGACCGCGTAGTGTTTGGCGCAGGCGGCCACCTTGAGGTGGCGCGGATCGTCGCCCTGCAGCCCGTGAATGAAGGCCACCCCGAGACGGGCGGTCAGGTAGGGATCCTCGCCGTAGGTCTCCTGGCCGCGGCCCCAGCGCGGATCGCGGAAGAGATTGACGTTGGGACTCCAGAAGGTCAATCCGAAGTACATGCCGCGGTTGCCGCGGCGCAGGGCATCGTGGTGTTTGGCGCGCGCTTCGTCGCTGATGGCCTCGGCCACGCGTTGGACCAGGGCCGGATCGAAGCTCGCGGCCAGGCCGATGGCCTGCGGGAAGACGGTGGCCTTGCCGGCCCGCCCGACGCCGTGCAGGCACTCGTTCCACCAGGTGTAGGCCGGCACCTGCAGGCGCGGAATGGGCGGGGCAACGTGCTGCATCTGGGCGATCTTCTCGCGCAGGGTCATCTGGCGCACGAGCAGCGCCACGCGATCAGAAAGCGGGTGCGAGGGGTTCAGGTACTGGAGGTCCACGCTGGAGCGGTCCAGAGCAAGGTCATGTTCCATGGCTGCAACTCCCCGAGTCTCCCGATCCGGGAGATCGTTTCGCCACATCATGGACCATGCTCGCGCAACTGGGGAAGTGCAAAAAGGTGGCTGGTGGGTCGTGCCGGGACTGCCCAGCCGCCTGCGGCCACACTTTGCAAAGTGTGGCCGCGGGCGGCTGGCCCCGCCCGGAATCCGCGGTTGCAGGAACCGCTTGCATCGGGCTGCGGCCCAGCGCAAAATACCGCCATCGTGGGTGCTGGTCTGCGCGCCTGCGTGGCCGAAAGCGGGGTTATCCACGTGCGAGCAGCCTCGGGCAGTGTCGCCGACGAACCGGCTACGGACGCCGCGTGCGGCGCGCCGCACCCGTGCCCGTCACTCCGGGCGTCGATCGTGTGGTTGGCCCGACGGTGGCACGGCGCATGCGACGGCGTAGCGGACTTTGTCTACCCGCGCCTGTGTCCGGCCTGTGGCCGGCGTTCGGATCGTCCCGACCGCCACCTGTGCTGGTCTTGCTTCAGCGGAATCGACCTGCATGACGGTCCGGTCTGCAGTTGCTGCGGGGCCATCCCGGCCGGTGCCGTGAGCGGCGACTTCGTCTGCGGTGCCTGTCACCAGTTGCGGCCAGCCTTCGACCGGGCTTGTTCTGCCAGTCCCTTCCGTGGCGTCGCCCGCGATCTGATCCTGGCGCTCAAGTACGCCCGCGCCACCTGGCTGTGTCCGGACTTGGTCGACCTGCTGCACGGCTGCCTCGCCGCCAGGCTGGACGTGGCGGCGATCGACACCGTGGTGCCGGTACCGCTGCACCCGGCTCGCCTGCGTGCGCGCACCTACAATCAATCCGAACTCCTGGCGCACGAACTGGCGCGCCGGCTTCCGGCAGCCTGCCAGGCCGACCTGCTCGATCGGGTGCGTAACACGCCCAGTCAGACCCGCCTGGGCGCGGCCGCGCGGCGTGCCAACATCCAGGACGCTTTTGCCGTGCGAGATCCCGGGTGGGTTCGCGGGCGTACGCTGCTGTTGATCGATGACGTGATGACGACGGGGGCCACTCTGCATGAAGCCGCGCGCGTGCTCAAGCGCGCCGGCGCCTGGCAGGTCTGGGCTGCGACCGTGGCGCGCGGGTAGGCCCGACTGAGGAGCTTGCAAAAACTCCGGCTGTCGCAACTGGGGCTGCACGCAAGCATTCATCGACCGTCCGCTTCGATCTCACGGCTACGGGCTGAAAGCCCGTGCCACGATTGGATCCGACCGGCAGATGCGAGCGACACAGGGTCGCCCCTCCATGGCGTCCGCGGGCGCTGGAGGGCCGGGCCTGCCCCGGTCGCCCTTAAGAGCCTGTCCGTACGTAGTTTGATTCACGTACCGGGCTTACGTCCGGCAGGCTCATGGGACTAAGGTCCAATACCGTTCTTCCGGCCGGAGACGTAACCTTGTCACGCGTTTTCAATTGAGCCCCGGATCAGACTCGCCCGCTGGCGGCCATTCCCCGATCGGGAGCCGGTTGACCGTACGCATTACAGGAGAATCGCCTTCAACACCCAAGCACAGCATGCCTCGGACGGGCGCAACACCCGTGTCGGCACCCAATCGGCAATCGCAGCCGGGCTTTCGCCCTTCAGCCAAGGCCGCCCGGCGCACTGGCTTCGGCGCGCCCTGCTGGCAGGCCTGATGGTCGGCAGCGCCGCCTATGGCGCGGCACCGTATCCCGTCTGCGGGACGGCGGTGGTCGATGGCAACAGCGCCGAATGGGTCGCCGGCGATTTCTTTGCCAATATGTATACGGCTGGCAACACCAAGAAGCCGGTTCTGGCCAAGGCCCATCTGCGCTACCAGGCGACGACCGAGACCATGTACGTCATGGTCGCGCAGGTCGACGCGAACAAGCCTCTGCTCGTTCAGAGCGAAGAGGCCTACGTCAAAGTGGGCACCCCGTCGCCATCCACGACGGCTGTGTCCGACCAGACCAACAACGACGGCACGCCGCCGGACTGGGCCTGGGTGGGTCTGGGTTACGCCGGCACCCGCGACGGGCACAACACGGCGCGCGCTTTCGAGGCTTCGTTCAAGATTCCGCAGGGAACCTATCGTCTCAACATCCATGTCAACGTCTGGACCAGCGAGAACGAGACGGCGGCGGTTGAGGGACGTAACATCCAACTCGTGATCGATTGTCGCGACTACGGCGACTTGCCGGACGTGGGCGCGGGCGTGGGATCCGGCGACTACCAGACCCTGTCCGCCCGTGGCGGCGCCAACCACCTGATCGTACCCAACCTGCGACTCGGCGCGGCTATCGATGCGGAGGCCGACGGCCAACCCGGCGCTGCGGCTGCCGGCGACGACGCAGCGGGCGGCACGACCGATGACGAGGACGCAATCAATACGCTGCATCTGACCGACATGCTGCGCGGGCTCACCCGCCAGGTGAACGTGTCCGTCTTCAACTTCCGAACCGCGTCCAGGCGACGCGAAATCATGAATGGCTGTGGCGATCTCTTCCGGGCAAGGCAGGGATATCACCCATGACTCGTACAGTGGTTTCGATTCGGCAGGCATGGCGGCAGTTCGCCGCGGCCGCGGTCTTTGCAGTGATTGGGTTGCCGGCTGGCGCGCAGCTTTCCGTGGACATCCGCCCCGCCGTCGTGACCAACACGCCCGGTACCTTCTCGACCTTCCAGATCGACTACCGCTGGGCGTCGACCACGGCGGATCTCTCCGGTGCAACGATCGAGATCCCGCTGCCGGACCCGATCGACAACGATGCGACGGGTGACGTGGTGCTCGGACTGACCGCGCACGTCCAGAGCGCGTCGTACAGCACCTCCACCAAGAAGGTCACCTTCACCTTCAAGAACCCGCTGCCGGCCGGCGCTTCAGGAACGCTGACGCTGCAGACGCGCTACCGTAACGATGGCACGATGACCAATGGCGTAGTACGCCCCATCCAGGCGACCTTCTCCGCCACGGGCAAAACGCCGGTGAGCGACACCGCGCAGATGACCTCCACCGGGTGCCTGCCACCCTCCGTCACGCTGACCAAGAGCCGCACAACCGGCGGCTCGACCAACGACGTCCTGCGTTACACGATCTCGGCGCAGGTGCCGCAAGCGCTGAGTCTGGACGTCGACCCCTTCATCCTGGTGGACCGCCTACCGCCGGGGGCCACGTTCGTGGCGGCCAGTGCCTCCGGCGAATACAATGCCGGCACTCGCACGGTGACCTGGCCCGCGCGCAAGCTGGAGGCTGGCGCCACCGCTGCCAGCTACACCCTGGACGTGATCTACCCCTCCGCCAACGGGTTCGTTGTCGGCTCGTCGGTCACGAACATCGCCGTCTCCACCAACACGCCGCTCTACAGTGCCACGATTATCCGCGCCGTCACCAACGTCTACGCGCTGGTCGCCCCCACCATCGGCTTCGACCAGCAGTCCAAGGCCGACGCCGGCTTCAACGGTCTTTTTGGAGACAGCTTCACCTGGGAGGTCGAGGCCCGTAACCGCGCCACCGTGATGGCGGACACCCTGACCGTCGAAGACAGCTTCCCGCCGGCGCTGGTGCCAACGGCCTTCAACCCCGGCTATGCCGCCTACGGCACCACGGTCGTCTGGATGTACTACCGGACCAAGCTTGCCCCGTCATGGGCCCAAGTGACCGGCTCGCCCGTGTCTACCATCTCGGCCGCTGATGCCAACAACAAGCTGGTCCATGTGTCAACCTTCGGCCTGGCGCCCACGGACGTGGTCACCGGATATCGCTGGGTCTACACCAACTTCAGCGCGCTGGCCACCTTGCGCAGCGTAACCGGCCCGACGGTCACGGGGTATATTGCCGCGACCGACCGCAATGGGCAGACCGTCTCGCCGACCGCGATCATCACCAACAACGCCACGGTCACCATGACGCGCGCGGGCAGCACGCCCGTCACCGTCAACGTCAGCGACACCATCCAACTGGCGCAACCGCGGCCGAACGTGGATTTGACCAAAGCGCTCAACCCGACCGGCCAGGTCGGCTATCCGGGCACCACCAACACCTGGCGCCTGACGGTCCAGAACACCTCATCCGCGACGACCAACCTGTTTAACCCCGTGATCGCCGACCTGATTCCGGCGTCACTCGAGTACGTCTCGGGGAGCGCCGTGCGTGCCGGCGGCTTCACCAATGCCATCGTCACCGCCACGCCCAACTACAAGGGCACTGGCCGGACCCTTCTAAGCATCGCCTTCATGGGTTCCTTGGGCATCAACACGAGCACCACCATCGACTTCCGGACGGTCGTCCGCGGAAACACCGCGGGCGGAACCGTCCAGAACAGCTTCAGTTTCCTGGGCAGCGACAACACCGGCACGGTCTTCGCGGACAGCGCCGTCTCGGACACGAACGACCTCGACAACGACGGCAACACCAGCGAAACCTTCCCGACCACCAGCGCCAGCCTGACGGTGAACACGACCGCTGCGGTCAACTCCCGCAAAGCCATTCAAGGCTACCCTGATCTGAGTTTCCAGCCGCTGGAGAGCGCCAGCTATCTCGGGGGTCCGATGGCCTACCGTCTGCGCATTCAGAACATCGGCAACGTCGCCTTCACGAATGTCACCATCGTGGACATGCTGCCGCACCCGGGGGACACGGGCGTGATCGTCACCAACGAACTGCGCGGCAGCCAGTGGACGCCCTTCCTGACCGGCCCCGTCAGCGCGCCGGCCGGCGTCAGCGTCTCCTACAGCCAGTCCGACAACCCCTGGCGGCCGGAGTTGCTGCCCGGCGGTCCGGTCGGCGCGGTCAACGACTGGTCGCCCGTGCCGCCCGACGACATCCGCACGGTGAAGTCGCTGCGCTTTTCCTTCGGCAACACGGTCCTCGCTCCGGCCGACACCTTCGAGCTGACTTGGCCCATGCAGGTACCGTTAGGCGCCCCCACCAACACCTATGCGGTCAACTCCTTCGGTTTCGTCGCCACGCGGCAGGACACGGGCGCGGCCCTGCTCCCGACCGAGCCGCTCTCGGTGCGCATCAAGGCCAACCCGCCCGCGCCGGTGAACATTGGCGACTACGTCTGGAACGACGCCAACACCAACGGCTTGCAGGACGTCGGTGAGACCGGTCTGGACAACGTGCGGGTCGAACTCTACCGCGATGGTGGCGACGGCGTGGCCGGCATCGCCGACGACGTCTTCGTGACCTTCGTGCTCACCGGCATCAACACCAACGGCGCC
>CAZZCT010000244.1:0-7594 GCA_964652365.1 uncultured Lentisphaerales bacterium | reverse complement strand
CCGGTGGCTCACAATTAGTGCGCGCGGTGGCTCAGTTCTTAGTGCGCGCGGGCGCCTCGAATCCCTTGGCGTAAGCTCCGCAGCCAACTTGAACTCATTCGCGCCAAAAGGAGAAGCACGAATCTGGTGTCGCGCTCGGCGCACCCCTGTACAAATGCGGCGACGAGTTCGACCGGCTGCAGTCTGTGAGTCTCTGGGAGAACGCGAAACGCGAGTCGGCGCAGGGCACAGGCCGGACCCAAGGGCTGCAATGACTCTTCAGATGCTGCGCGTGGCACGGAATAGGCGCTGTGCTTGTCCGACAAGGTACAGCGGTAGCGAGAGCAAACGGAACGGCTTCTGGTCGCCGATGGCAAGGCTGGTGCGGGCCTGACAGAGCGACGGGGCGTCGCTGTTGAACCGCAGGGCGGAGTCCCGGTTCTTCTCCCGTACAAAGAGGTGCAGGGACTTCAGAGTGCCGGTCTTGCCCGCCTTGACCTCCACGGGAACAACGTCCGGCCCCACGGCCATGACGAAGTCGACCTCCGCGTTCGAGTTCCGTTCAAGGCGCATCCAGAAATGCAAAGCCGGCTCATCATAGCAGTGCCCGGAGAAGGCCAGGTGCTGACCGATGAATTGCTCACAAAGCGCCCCCTGATTGCTCAGAAAAAGGTCTTCGGGCTGCTCGATCTCGGCAACGTTCAGGCCCAGGCTCCTGCACAGCAGCCCGACATCCAGGAATAGCACCTTGAAGTGCCGATCATCGGCCTCAGCGGCAAGCGGCAGTCCGTTGGCGGCCGTGTGCCGGACCTGATGTGCGACCCGTGCCAGGCAAAGGAGGCGTAAGGCTTCAGAAAGGTCGCGTGACCGCTCTTCGCGATCAATCTGGCTATACATGAACTTCCGGCCGACGAGCCGCGGTATACCGGCGAAAACCTTCTCCACACGACGGTGTTTTACTTTCGACGCATACTTGCTGAAGTCGT
Source organism: uncultured Lentisphaerales bacterium (assembly GCA_964652365.1). Lineage (GTDB taxonomy): Bacteria > Verrucomicrobiota > Kiritimatiellia > RFP12 > CAZZCT01 > CAZZCT01. The sequence goes on along the minus strand of CAZZCT010000244.1, from coordinate 6,629 downwards.
CACGATAGGTGGCGACGATCGACTGCTGGACCTGTTCGCATTCGCGGTACGATTTGGTCTCGGCAAACACTCTGACGACCGCAGGAAGGCCACCCACGATCAGGTACTGCCGCAGGAGCCGTAGAAGTTCGTGATGGATCTCGTCAGGAACCAAAGCATCAAGCGTGTAGGCGCACAGCCATTGCCGAAGGCGCTCGCGGTTCAGTGCCAGCAGGAACTCCTCGAATTGCATGGGCCCCATGTGCAGATATTCGATACGTCCCACCGGCATCGAGAAGCTGTGTTCTTCCAACACGAACTCCAACAGCGACCCGGCGCAGACAACGTGCAGTTCCGGCATCTCCTCGTAGAAGTACCGCAGCACGGGCAACACCTCGGGGGCAGCCTGGATCTCATCCAGAAAGAGCAAGGTCTTCCCGGATGTCACCGGAACATCGAATCGAACTTCGAGTTGTGAAACGATCGTCTTCGGCGATTTTGAACTGAAAAGCGAGACGACTCCGGGGTTTCGCTCGAAATTCACCTCCAATAGATTCGAGAATTCCTGTTCGGCCAACATTCTCACGAGGAAGGATTTGCCGACCTGTCTGGCGCCACGGATGACGAGGGGTTTCCTTGACGCCCGAGTCTTCCACTGCTTGAGGTAATCCAATTCAAAGCGATGCATAAACGGCGTTCCGTCGTGGCTAAAAACATGGGTAGTATTATCCAATTAGAGGATAATTGCAAGTGTTTATATCGCCAGTAAGCTAGAACAGGGGTCACAAAAGAACTGCGCCTTCGATTCCATCACGGTTCGTGTGACGCGCCGGGGGCGCACGGTAGCAGTCGCCGGGCGCTCCGCACGCGGGGTGGGGCACCGCAAAAAAACCGCACGATGCCTTGGCGGTTCGGCGCGGGCGCTCCGCGCGCGGGGGTTGGGTGGGGGCATCACAGCCCGGGCGTGAGCAGTCGCGCGTAAGCGTGTCCGATGCGCGGCCCCCAGTAGATCCAGATCAGGGCGGCCAGGGCCAGGAACGGGCCATAGGGAATGCGCCCCTGCATCTGGCGGCGGCCGCTGAGCACCAGGCCGATTCCTACCACCGAGCCCACAAACGATGAGACGATGATCGTGAAGATCACGGCCTGCCAGCCGCAGAAGGCACCGATCGCACCCATCAGCTTGACATCGCCAAACCCCATGGCCTCCTTGCGGAAGATCCGGCTGCCGAGCCAGGCCACCAGCCACAGGCCGCCAAACCCGGAGGCCAGGCCGATCGCGGACCGCAGCAGGGCGGTCAGTCGGTCGGGGGCGTGGTGGAGCGCCGGCACCAGGGCGCTCAGGACCAGGCCGGCAATCATGCCGCCGATTGTGACCCGGTTGGGCAGGATCAGGTGCTCCAGATCAACGAAAGTCCCCAAGATCAGGCCGAAAATCGCCAGCCCGTAGACCGGCAGCAGCCAGGCGTCGGTCAGGGGCATCAGCCCCAGCAGGCCGCCTTTGGGCCAGGGACGGTAGATAGCGCCGGCGGCCTGCATGGCCTGGGCGGCCCAGGACGGATCGAGCACGGTGGCGGCATAGCAGAACCAGAGCAGCAGGAAGAGCAGCATGGTCAGCAGTTCGACCAGCACGTAACGGACGGAGATCGGCGCCCGGCAGTAGCGGCAGCGGCCGCCCAGCAGGCACCAGCTCACCAGCGGAATGTTCAGCCACGCGGGAATGCCGTGGCCACAGGACGGGCAGTGGGAGCGGGGCGTCACGATCGACATCTCCCGCGGGATGCGGTAGATGCAGACGTTCAGGAAGCTCCCCAGGCACGCGCCAATGGCCGCGACAAACAGCGTCAACAGCCCCATCAGTTCGAAGCGGGTAGCGTAGTCCATGCCGCCATTATGCACGGTCGCGGGCGCCGGGCAAAGCTGTAAGCGTGGCGTGGGAGCGGCGCTCAGCGGCTTGGCGTGCTGGGTTGGCGACTGAGTGGTGCGGCCGCCGCGTGACGCGACAGCCGCGGCGGGGTTGCCCGCCGCGGCTGTCACTCGGGCGGCCTCGACTACGCGCGCAGCTCGCCGCGGGCCACTGCGATCACGCCCGAGCGCGAGATGTCGAGGATCTCATGCGGGCGCAGCAGGCGCAGGAAGTCTTCCACCGAGGATTGCTCGCCGACCATCTCGAGGGTCAGCGAGCCCTCCTGCACGCCCACCACGCGGGCGCCGAACAGCGTGGCCAGCTCCATCACCTCGGCGCGGCTGTGGTTGGCCGTGGAGACCTCGACCAGGATCAGCTCGCGGTTCAGATGGCGCCGCCGCGTCACGTCCACCACGCTGATCACGTCCACGAGCTTGCCCACCTGATTGGTCACCTGCTCCAGGACATGATCATCGCCCGGAACGACCATCGTCATCTTGGACGTGGTGGGATCCTGGGTCGGACCCACGTTCAGCGTTTCGATGTTGTAGCCGCGGCCGGAGACCAGGCCGACAATGCGGGCCAGGACGCCGGGTTGGTTCTCCACCAGGGCCGTGATGATGTGCTTCATACTCTGCTCCTTGCTTCCAGATTGGATTCGTCGGGCCGGCGGCTCAGGCCAGGCTGTGGATCATCTGCGTCAGTGACGCACCGGGCGGCACCATCGGCAGCACGTTGTCTTCGGGGCTCACGATGCACTCGATCACCCAGGGCCGCGGGCTGGCGAAAGCCTCGCGCAGGGTAGGGGCGACCTCGTCGGGCGACTGCACGCGCCGGGCGCAGGCGCCGTGGGCCTCGGCCAGCTGGACGAAGTCCGGCAGGTAGCCGCGGTCCGAGTCCGCGATCCGTTCGTTGGTCGGCCGGCCGGTCTGGCCCATCACCACGGCGGAGTAGCGCCGACCGTAGAAGAACTCCTGCCACTGGCGCACCATGCCCAGGTAGCCGTTGTTCAGGATCACGACCTTGATGGGCAGCTCGTGTTCCACCGCCACCACCAGTTCCTGGAAATTCATCTGGATGCCGCCATCGCCGACGATCGCCCCCACCAGGTCCTCGGGGCGCGCGAGCTGCGCGCCGATCGCCGCCGGCAGCCCGAATCCCATGGTGCCCAGACCGCCGGAGGACACGAACGAGCGTGGCCGGGTGTACTTGAAGAAGTGCGCGGCCCACATCTGGTGCTGGCCCACGTCGGTCACGATCGTGGCGCGACCCTCGCTGACACGGTAGATCTCCTCGATCGCGAACTGGGGGGGGAACTGACCCGGCGGCATCGCATAGGCGAAGGGGTACTGCTCCTGCCAGGCGCGCACCTGGCTGAGCCAGGCCGGGCGCTCGCAGGGCGTCACGAGCGGCAGCAGGGCCTGCAGCGCCGGCTTGGCATAGCCCAGCACGCCGATGTCGGTGCGCACGCTCTTGCCGATCGCGCAGCGGTCCACGTCGATATGGCCGATGACGGCGTGCGGCGCGAATTCGGCGATCTTGCCGGTCACGCGGTCATCAAAGCGCGCGCCCACGGAGAGCAGCAGGTCGCACTGGCTGACGGCCTGGTTGGCCGCCGCACTCCCGTGCATGCCGAGCATGCGCAGGGCCAGCGGATCGGTCTCGGGAAAGGCCCCCAGCCCCATCAGGGTGGTGGTCACGGGCATGTTGGCGCGGTGCGCGAGCGCGGCGAGTTCGGCGGTGGCCTCGCCGGCGATCACGCCGCCTCCCACATACAGCACGGGGCGCGCCGCCCGGTTGATCGCCTCGGCCAGGCGCTCGACCTGGCGCAGGTCGAGGATGATCTCCGGCGTATAGCTGCGCAGCGAGACCGCGCGCGGGTCGCAGGACGGCAGCAGGGTGCGCTGGCGCTGCACGTCCTTGGGAATGTCGATCAGCACGGGTCCGGGTTTGCCGGTTGAGGCAATGAAGAAGGCCTCCGCCAGGACGCGCGGGATTTCGTCGACCGAACGGATCAGGTAGTTGTGCTTGGTGATCGAGCGGGTGATGCCGGTGATGTCGGCCTCCTGAAAGGCGTCGTTGCCGATCATCGTCAGGGGCACCTGCCCGGAGATGCACACCAGCGGCACGCCGTCCATGTAGGCGGTCGCCAGCCCCGTCACGGCATTGGTAGCGCCGGGCCCCGAGGTCACCAGGCAGCAGCCGGGCCGGCCCGTGACGCGCGCGTAGCCATCAGCCATGTGGACGGCGCCCTGTTCATGGCGGCTCAGGATGAACTGGATCGGCGACTGACACAGGACGTTGAAGATGTCCAGCACCATGCCGCCGGGGTAGCCGAAGACCACCTCGCAGCCCGCTTTGACCAGACCGTCCACCACGCACTGCGCGCCGCTGCGGGCGCTGTTGTCCGCCTTCTTGTTGTCGCTGCTCATGGTTGCCTCATCTCGGGTTGTGGGTCTCAGAAAACGCAACGCCCACCGTTGGCTTCACGGTGGGCGTCTCACGTACGATGGATACTGTCTACTTGCAGGAATCCGGTTTCGTTCGTCAGGCGCCCTGCCGGGGCACGACCAAAAGCCCCCCGGCGCGGCCAATAACTCGGCCGCTCAGAACCACGGACAGACTGGTGAAACCTGATCGCATGATGTGGTTACTGTAGCACGCGATGGAGGGGCGGTCAAGTGTCGCGCGCGATTCCGCGATTCTGAAATTTCAGTTGTACTTCGCGTATGCCATTGTGTTATATTTTTTAGCTTCTTTAGGGGCTATCGCGGTCATGAACTGCTTTTCGAGATCTGTCGGGGGCTGGCTGGGGTTGGCCGTTTTCGCGGCAGCCGCACTCTTGATCGTCCTCTCCCTGGGCCCTTCGGTGCCCGACGCCGGACGCACGGGGTTGCCCGACGGACGACACCCAGGCCTCTGTGCGGATACGAGCCACCTGCCCCACGCCGCAATCCGAACCAGCACGGGCTTTGCCCTCGGTTTCCGAGCGCGGTCCGTCACCGTGCTGCCCGTTGCCGCACGCTTGGCTGCGTGGGTATCGACCTCCGAACGGCCGTCGTATCAGCCGGAAGTCGGGGGGACTGACATCGCGCGCATCCACCCCGTTCTGCGCATTTGACCCTGCGGATGCGTCCGAGCCGCGCCCGACAAGGTTGCAGGGCCGTCCCCCGTCGAGTGCAGTCTCCGCACGGATCAATCGATCGTACGCGCGGTGATCCTGCACGCCCCTCCGCTGCGCGTGGCTCCTGCCGAGCCCTGCCATCCGCTCTGTCCTTCTGACCCTTCGTTGCCCCACCATCATGAACTACCTGAGACCCATGCTCCTTCTCGTGCCGGCCACAATTCTCGGCCACTTCCTGAACTGGTCCGCCACCACCATGTTCTTTCTGTCCGGTCTTGCGATCATCCCGCTGGCCGGATACCTCGGCGAGGCTACCGAGGAGATCGCCGCCTATACGGGCCCCAAGATGGGCGGATTCCTGAATGCCACGTTCGGCAACGCGACGGAACTGATCATCGCGTTCCTGGCCCTTCGGGCCGGGTTGTTCGACGTGGTCAAGGCATCGCTCGCCGGATCGATTCTCGGGAACATCCTGTTCGTGCTTGGGTTCAGCATCTTCGCGGGCGGTCTGAAGCACAAGGAGCTGCATTTCAACGTCCAACTCGGACGCTTTACGTCCACCATGCTCCTGTTCGCCGTGATTGGGTTGACGATCCCCGCGGCCTTTGCGCACAGTGTCCCCGAAAGCGTGCTCACAAGCAAATACGAGAGCTTCAGTGTCATCGTCGCCGGCATTCTGCTGTCGATCTATGTCCTGGGGCTGATCTACTCCTTTCGGACGCATGCCGACCTGTATGGGGTGGAGCATGCGGCCGACATTGACTCCAAGTGGAGCAAGAACCTGAGCATCGTCATCCTGGCGGTCTGCACGATCTTCATCGCGATCGAGTCGGAGTTCCTGGTTCAGAGCATTGAGCCGATGACGGAGCGATCGGGCATCAGCAAGATGTTTGTCGGTATGATCCTGATTCCGATTGTGGGCAATGCGGCCGAGCACAGCACGGCTGTCATCATGGCACTGAAGAACAAGATGGACATCGCGATTGAGATCGCGGTTGGCTCGTCGCTCCAGATCGCGCTGTTCGTCGCTCCGCTGCTGGTCATCGTGAGTCTCTTCTATCAGCCCATGAGTATCGTGTTCGGCCCGATCGAGCTGTTCTGCTTCGGCGCCAGTGTGCTGATCGCAAACCGGGTCGTGAGTTCGGGACGCACCAACTGGATCGAGGGGCTCAAGCTCATGTCGATCTACGCCATTGTGGCCGTCGGGTTTTTCATCATCAAGTAACCAGGCTCTCTGGGAGGAATAGCGATGTCAGACGTGACGTTCGGGTTGACGCTACTGGTTGTTGGCATGGGCGGTACGCTGGCGGCATTGGGCGCGCTGGCGCTGATCATGGGGCTCCTGAAGCGGGTCTTTCCGGTTGGTAAAGAGGGTGCCAAGTAGTCACCGGTAATCATGAGGTCGTGCCATGTTCGAAGCAATTGTGAATGGGTTGAGTGGTCTGGGTGCGGGTGCTGCCCATCTGCACTGGACCAATGTCGTGATGATTGCGCTGGGGGGCGTGCTGCTCTACTTGGCGATCAAGAAGGATGTTGAGCCGCTGCTGCTCGTGCCGATCGGCTTTGGCGCGATCCTGGTCAACATCCCGCTGGCGGATCTGATGGGCGACGAGGGCTTCC
>CAZZCT010000243.1:0-7605 GCA_964652365.1 uncultured Lentisphaerales bacterium | reverse complement strand
CTCAGGGCCCGTAACTGGTCGTGAACGCGTGTCCGTGTCAGCGTGGTATCCATGGGTCACACCGGGGACAGGTCACACCGGGGACATAGAACTGGTGTCAGCGCGGGAGTCATGGGCCTGACCCCCGCCTACGGCGGCGTCGGCACGGTCGACCGGCGGGTGTCGCAGTAGGGATGCCCCAGGCCCGTGGGGCATCCGCGCGGCGCGAAAACGGTGCCTGCCCAAGGCAGGTTGCATGCGGCGAGTGGGATCCCAGGCTGCCGGGATGTCCAAGCGGACAGAGCGAAGTCGCTGGCTGGGGACGCACGTCGGGCCGACGTGCGCCACTGGAGTTGCACCCCCCCCTCGCCACTCGCCTTTGAACATCGAACGCTCAACGTCGAGTGCAATTCCAGATTCGACGTTCGATGTTGGATGTCTTTGTCCACAGCCAACTGGTCTCCACAGCAGTAACCCCCTCGCGTGTTCGCGCTCCGCGGCGCGGCCGGTTCGTCCATATCATGGTCGTCGATCATCGGGAAACGCGCACGGTCTCCCGCAGGCCAACGGCCTGCTTGAACCTTCGCTTGCGTTTGACCGCTGCGACCACCGTCGATCTCGCCCCGGTGCGCGACGACAGGAAGCGAGCGATTGGGACATGGGGTTTGCCTCGGGTTCAAGCAGCCCTACAGGCTGCAATGTTTTCGGGTGGAAACTCGATTCCCAGGGCGCGGCCCTGGGCACGGTTCAACCACCCCTTTGGGGTGGCAACAGCCGACGCGCCTGCACTGGATTCCTCGTTCCGAGGAATCTAAAGGCAACGTGACAGTGGTCGTGGCCTTCTCGTTGAGGCGTGGACTGCGCTGGCCTGACGTGCTACCCTCCATTCGTCTACCGCACCATGAGCCGACGAACGACATGGTTTTACGGCCTGCTGTTGCTGCTGCCCACACTGATTGTGGGCGGGGTGCTGGCCAGCCTGCTCGCGGACGAACGCGAGCGCCTCGCGCGCGCGGGCGTGCTGGCGGCGGAAGGCCAGGTGCGTGCGCTCGCCAGCGAAATCCTGGTGGCGGTGAATGGCCTCAAGGCCGAGATCCTGCGGCAACTGGTCAGCCTGAGCGCGACTGATCCGGCCCCGGCGTTGCAGGCATGGGAAACGCGCGATCCGCTGATCCGCAATGTCTTCGTTGTGACGGACGGACAGGGCGTGCGGCTGCCCGACGCCACACGCGGCCTGACGGGTGAGGAGCACGCCTTCCTGCAACGCTTCGAACCCCTGCTGTCGGGTCCGACCGCCTGGGATCAACCGCCGGCTGATGGGGACGCCGCTCCCGCGCGCCCGCTCTTGACCCAGACTCTGCGGGGCCGCTGCGGTGACCCGCGGGTATCGGTACGAGGCAGGTGCAGGGTAAGCTGAACATACGCCGACTCTTTTCTGCGGGAGTTCTGTGGCGCAGACAATTGCTCTGGATGCCTTCTATGCAGTGGCACGAACACCTCACGGCTGAGCCCGGGCTTCGGCCCTATCTCGAAACGCTGGCGCGGAAGGCCCTGCGGGCCGGCGCCATGCCGCGGACGGCTACCTTGGGCGCGGCTCCGTCAGACACGGGCGTGCGCCGCAAGCTGGACTTCATCTTCGGCGGCTGCCTGATCCGCGACGGGCGCGTGACCGTCCGCCTGGCCGAACGCCTGCACACGCCCGAAGCCCTGGCCGCGCTGGCATCGAGCGTGGGCCTCACGTCGGCCCCAGCGCCGGTGTCCGATGTTCGCGGGCCAGCCGCCACGGCCGCGATGCGGCTGGGGTTGGATTTCCGGGCGTTTGCACCGCTGCTGGCGGTGCTGAAGACCGAGGGCGAACTGGATGCGCTCTTCCGGGACCAACCCGCGCCGGAAGCAGCACTCCGCGGTCTCCTTCGAGCCGTGGTGTACCTGCAGGAGCGTCAACGGACGATCACGCTGTCGGGGCTTGGAACGAAAGCACTCAACGACAGCAAGTCTCTTCGCAGCGGCGCCCTGCGCGCGCTGTTGGTCAAGATGCTGGCGCGGCTGGGCGGGGCGACCGATGAGGAGCCGGCGCAGGTGCTCGCGCGCTACGGTGTCGTGGAGAACCCCCACACTGCCACGGTGCTCTGCTACGGTCCGATCGCCTATCAGGACGCGGCTGGCGTGTCCTGGGATTGGCCCGCGCAGTTACACGCGGCCGGACAGGCCGCGGCGCTGACGTGGGACCAGGTGCGCCGCATCCAGTCGGTGCGCTTGACGGCGGCCCCGGTCGAGGGGGTGATCACCAGCGAGAACGCCGCGCCCTTCCACGACCTCGTTGAAAGACGAACTCCATCGGTATGCGTCTACACCGGCGGATACCCGAACCCCGCCGTCATGCGCCTGCTGCAGCGCCTGGCCGAAGACGGTCTTGACGGGCAGCATTGGGGCGACACCGATCTGGACGGGTTGCGGATTGCCGAGTGGGTCGCGCGGGCGATCACCCTGACGCGCCTGTACCGTCAGGATCCGGCCACGCTGGAGCAACACCGCGCCCGCCTGATTCCGCTGACCGAAGCCCAGCGCCAGCGGGCGACCGTCTTCCGGGAGCGGAATCCCGCGTTCCGGTTCGGTGAGATCCTGGACTACACCCTGGAGCACGGGTGGCTGGAGCAGGAGCAGACGATCTAGCCCCTTTCCGGTGCGGCAGCAGGGCGTGACGCACGTACGGGGGTTGGCCGCCGCACCGGAAAGGGGCTCTGGCAGCCCGAAGCGGGCTGCGGGGATTACCGGTCACGGATCACTGGCAACTGCGCTTTCCGGTTCATCCCGACTCAGGCTGCCGCATGTTCGTGACCAACTCGCTTCCGCGGCGTTTCGACCGGGCGCGGGCAACCTATGTGTCGGTGGTGCTGACGGTGCGGGCGACGGCGTAGGCCGGCGGGCGGCAGTCAGGAGGACGGAACATGCAGCGGATCATCTCGGTTTCACGGCGCACCGATGTGCCGGCATTCTATGGCGACTGGTTCATGCGGCGGATGGCGGCGGGGTTTGCCGGGTGGGAGAACCCGTTCGGACGGCAACGCTACCTGGTCTCGCTGCGCCGTGAAGATGTGCTGTGTCTGGCCTTCTGGTCCAAGAACTACCGCCCATTCTTGACACACGCGCGGACGTTGCAATCACACGGCTGGCCCTGTTTCTTCAATTACACCATCACCGGACTGCCGGCGGTCTTCGAATGCAACCTCGTGCCGGCCGAGGATGCGGTCGACAGCCTCAAGGCCCTGTCGGCGCGCTTCTCCCCTGACCACCTCACCTGGCGGTACGACCCGGTGGTGGTCTCCGAGCGCACACCAGCAGCCTTCCACGTGGCGCGCTTCGCCGAACTGGCGGCCCAACTCGAAGGGTACGTCACACGCTGCGCCTTCAGCTTTCCGGTGCGCTATGGCAAGGTCGAGCGCAACTTCGCGGCGTTCGAGCGCGAAAACGGGTTCCGCATCCTCGACCCTGACATTCCCGAGCGCTGCGAACTGGCCGGGAGGCTGGCAGAAATCGGCGCGCGCCACGGCATCGGGCTCCATACCTGCTGTGGTGACTACCTGATCGGCGGGCGCATCGCCAAGGCCCACTGCCTGGACGGAGAGGCGATCGCGCGCCTCTACTACGGCGGCACCTGGCAGGGGGTCGAACGCCCGACGCGCAAGGAGTGCGGCTGCACCGAGAGCGTGGACATCGGCGCCTACGATACCTGTCCACATGGGTGCATCTACTGCTATGCCAACGTCAACAAGGCCAAGGCCGCCAAGTCGTTCGCAGCCCACGATCCGGCGGCATCCTTTCTGGGATACGGCAGAGAGGAGTCGGACCGCTTCGTCGAAGAGATCCGTCGGCGGCCGGTGGCGCCCTGCCGTAGGGGCGGGTCAGGCCCATGACCCGCCCGACCCGGCGGCGACCGGCGTGATGCTTCCCGAGTCAGCCGGCCAGCACGGCGGTTTGCTGCGGCGGAATGGCGATGCGCAGGCCATCGGGCTCCACGCTGTAACGCGCGGCGCCGGTCAGGACGCGCGGCGCACGACCCGCCGTCCACCCCACATGCGCGGTCGCTTCTTCGGCGCCGAAGTTCGCGATCACGCGATAGTCGCGGCCGTCGGCGCCGGTCACCTGTACTCCGCGGAGCGCGGGTGGCAGTCCGGTGCAGGCGGCGGGTGGGGTGGCGCGGACGAACGTGGCGGTCTCAGTTGCGTCGACGCCGGCCAGAAGCACGACGCCGAGATCGAACAACGCGGAGCCTGCGTTATGAGCCTGGATGCCCGTGCGGCAACCGCAGCAGATCGCATCGGCATACAGATGACCGCCCGCCTGCTCGGTATGCGGCTGGTAGCGGCTTGGCCGGATCGTAATCTGCCGTTCGGCCGGCCGGTACAGGCACAGTGCCGCGCCGAAGACGCGCACCACCGAGAGCTGCTCGTCAATCCCCACCCAGTCGCCGGGGATCGGGCGTGTCTCAGCGCGGTCGGGGCGGCCGGCGCAAACGAGTTGCCCGCCGGCATGCTGGTAAGTGCGGCACATCCCGTTGAAAATATCGTTCGGGATCTGCAGAAACAGCCCCTTGACCTCGCGCAGCCAGGTGCGGCCGCGGACGCGTGCGCGCTGCAGCGCGATCACGGTGCGGTCATCCGGCAGGGCCGCGCAGGCCAGCTCGATCCAGGCCACATCCTCCGGCGTTTCGCCCTCGGCGGCGTGCTGCTCGGTGTGCACGACCACCTGACCGCAGGTGGCGAAGCCGCCCGCGAACGATGTTGTCTGGCCGGGCTGGCAGCGGCAGTCGTTCAGCATACCCAGGCCAAGCACACGGCCGCCCAGGTTGCCCCGCCATTCGGCCATGGAACTGGCTGCCGGCGGCAGGCACAGCCCCTGCGGCGGCTCGGCCGCGCGCCAGGTCCAGGAGGCCAGCCGGCGCGAACCGCGCACGAGCGCGGCGCCATGGTAGGCATCCGACCAGTCGGACAGGATGGAGATGGCGGTGCATTTCGCCGCCTGCCCGGCGGCGGCGGCCGGCTGTTGCGCGAGGAGCCGGTGCCAGCAGGCGCCCATGGAGAGCGAGGCGGCGCGGTCGCCTTCGAGGCGGACGTAGTACAGTGGCGAGACGGCCTCCAGCGGGGCCAGGCGCGCCGAGAGGAAGGAACCGTCGGCGTTGGCGGCGGCTTCCACGGCCAATGTCTTCAGCCAGCCGCGTTCGAAGGCCTCGACGTTCGCGTCGCCGAACTGGTCGCGCGCCAGCAGCCACGCCGGGATGGCGTAGTCCTGGCAGTAGCAGTAGCGCACGCGCGTGTCTCCGCCCACCCGCCACAGGCGACCGTCGGGGAAGGTGCAGGTCTTGACCAGTTGCCAAAGCTCGCGCGCGTGGTGGTAGAGCCCTTCCGGCGGGGTCCAGCCGTTGGCCCGGCTGGAGAAGTGCAGCATCGCGATGTTCGACAGGCAGATGACCATGTAGCCGACGTTCAGGTAGCCGTGGTGGTTGCAGGCCATGTTGTCGAACAGGTTGGCGCCCACGTGCCACTCGGCCAGTGGCCGGCCGGCGATCGGGTCGCGGCAGGTGGCGTCGGCCGGGGTGGAGAGGCCGTTCAGCAGAAAGCGCGTGCCCTTCTCGATGTATTCGGTGCGGCGCGGCGCGTCCGGCACCAGGCGTGCGGTGCGGTGCAAGATACAGCCGTTCCAGATGTTGCTCTCGGGCTTGTTGTTCTCGACTAGCCCGGCGACGACGGTGTAGTGGTCGAGCAGCCAGTCGCTCTCCGAGACCAGCACCCGCCCGAGCAGGTCCCGGTCGGCGGCCGGCAACTGCGCACCCAGCGCCTCAATGCCGTGCATCATGCGCTCCAGGCACAGCGCGCTGATCCAGGAGTGGCCCCAGGGCTGCAGGTCCGTGGTGGCGCCGCCGCCGGCGTGGTGGCTGGTCAGCGTAAATCGGATCAGGCGCAGCGCCCAATCGAGCAGTTCATCACGGGACATGCCGGCGGCCGCCGGGTCGGTCGCTGGATCGCTGGCCAGCACGGCGAAGGCGGACGCGGCGGTGGCATTGGCCTGGAGCGCCCAATGGCCGTGGGTGCCAGGGCCGAAACAGGCCAAGCCGTGCTTGCCGGGCACCCGGTACAGATACCGCCGCATGGCCATGGGCCAGGGCTCCAGGCGGCGGAGATAGGCGAGATGCAGTTCGTTCGTTGCCATGGCAAGTGTCGTGTCGTGTTGATTGGCTCGTTCTCGTCCTCAGCGAAGCGGTCCTCGTCCTCGAAATCCACTGATTTAGACTTCCGAGGACGACGGACGAGGACGATTACGAGAATACGTCACCGAAAAGCAACAGGTTTCCCGGCACGGGAACCCTAGACCCACTCGCGGATGTAGCGCTCGCGCAGGAGCCGGCCCACGGCGGTGACGAAGGCGCTGAGCGGGATTCCGAGCGCCAGTCCCAGAAAGCCCCCCAGCACGGCGCTCCAGAAGAAGAGCGAGAAGAGCACCGTCACCGGGTGGAGTCCGGTGCGCTTGCCCATGATCCGCGGGGTGATGAACCAGCTATCCAGCGTTTGGACCGTCGCAAAAACGATCAGCACCAGCAGCAACTCACTCCAGCCGCCGCCCACGAAGGCCAGCGGCAGGGCCACGGAAAGCCCGACCAGGTTGCCTAGGTAGGGCACGATGTTGAGCATCCCCAGCCCCAGGCCCAGGACCAGTCCGTAGTCGAGGCCCACCAGCGCGAAACCGAACGCGAACAGGCCGGCCTGGACCAGTGCCACCAGCACCTGACCGCGGAAGAACGCCACCAGGATGTTCTGGAACTGCTCGGCCAGCCCCACGACCACCTGACGCGTGTCGGGCTTCAGAAACGGCAGGAAGCGGTCGAGGTCGGAGGCTTCGGGCGGCCGTCCGGAAAGGAAGAAGGCCAGGTAGACCGGCACAGCCATCCAGCCCAGCGCGCTGCCGATCGCGCTCCATGCGCCGCTCGCGACGCGTCCCGGCAGATCCGCGCCACCGGCGATCGCGCGCTCGATCAGGGCCTGGGGCTGGAGGTGCGTTCGCACCACCTCCAGCAGGCCCAGATCCTTGAGAAACGAAACTACTGCCGGTGTGTGTGCGGCCAGCCAGGTCTCGGCGTTGTGGACGAACTCGGGCAAACGTTCCAGCAAGCCGATGATCTGGCCCACGAACAACGCTCCAAAGCCCCAGGCCAGGGCCGCCAGCGGAATCAGCAATGAGAGGAAGAAGAGCGTGAGCGAGAGCGCGTGCCGCCGCTGCAGATGACGGTGCAGCCATTCGTAGTAGGGTTGGCAAAGCATGGCCAGGAGGGCGGCCACCAGCACCGGCACCAGCACGCCGCGTAGCGCAACCACCAGCCACAGGGCCGCCAGTAGCAGCCCGGCAACGAACGCCCCCAGCACCGAGACGGCGGAGACCGTCGCGGCGGCCGACAGGACCCGGCGCTGCCGGAGCGAGAACCAGACGTGGGTGGGCGCATCGGGCGACATGGCCGAATCTTCCCACGCGCGCCGGTGCGCGTCAACCGGAAGGTAACTGCCTCAAACTGCGAGAGTTGCCGCCGAACCTGCCGCTCCGACGTGCGCATGCCCATGCAATCACGGCTCACGAGGA
>CAZZCT010000242.1:0-7621 GCA_964652365.1 uncultured Lentisphaerales bacterium | reverse complement strand
TGTTGCTGGCGGTGATGGCGGATGTCCTCGGCAAACGCCAGAAGAGCCGGGGGGCCGGCGGCTACTTAATCAAGTGACCAGGGCGATAACGATGATCGTTGAACGTTCCGCTGAACTGAAGGCATGCTACCGCGCGCGCGGGACGCCGAGCGCTCCGGCCGGCTGGCAAGCCCCCGAGTGCCGGGCCCGGATTCCGACCGTCGGGGTGACCCTGGCCGGGGACAGCCTGTTCAAGGCGGTTTTGAGCGCAACATCGAGTATCTGCTCGAATGGTTCAGCGTGGACGAGTTGCTGCTTGGGTTCCGGCTGCGGGACGGCGTGGCAAACCTGCCGCAGGAGCGCGACATCTACAAGCTGTTCGGCTTCTGGACCGGGAGAAACCGCGAAAGGCGTTGAATCATGGGGATTGTATGAATTCGAAACAACGTGTTGACACTGTCATTCGGGGCGGCATCCCGGACCGGGTGCCCGTTTGCCTCCATAACTTCTTGCTGGCGGCCAAGGAAGCGGGCATTCGCCTGGAGCAGTATCTTTCGGATCCTGTGGCGGCGGCCAACGCGCATCTCCACGCGCTGCATAAGTACGGTCATGACTGTATCCTGATCGATCTGGACACGACGCTGTTGGCGGAGGCGATGGGGGCCGTGCGCGACCACGCGCCCGATGCCCCCGGTCATATCGCCGGGCCGGCCATTGCCGATCTGCGCGATGTGGGCAAACTGCGCGTCGTGGATCCGGAACGCGACGGGCGGATTCCGGTGCTGCTGGAGGCGGTCCGCATTCTGGTTCGCGAGGTGGGCGACGAAGTCTCCATTCGCGGCAACGCGGATCAGGCGGCATTTTCCCTGGCCGGATTGGTGCGGGGAACCGAGGACTTCCTGCTGGATCTGGCCGGCGATCCCGACAACCCCGCGATCCGCGATCTGCTGGAGGTGTGCCACCAGAGCCATCTCGCCGTCCATCGTGCCTTGAAAAGGGCGGGGGCGCACTTCACCTCCCTCGGTGACAGCCCTGCCGGACCGGACGTGGTGTCGCCCAAGATGTTCGAAGTCTATGCGCGGCCGTATCACGAACGACTGGTGCGGGAACTGGCCCGGGAGGGGATCTTTACGGTCATCCATGTCTGCGGCAATACGTCCGCCATCCTCGATCAGTTTGCGGCCTACCCCGCATGCGGATTCGAGTTGGACTACAAGACCGACGCGGCTCTGGCCAAATCGACCGCGGGTGCCGGGCACGTTCTTCTGGGCAACCTGGATCCTAGCGGTGTGATCGGACGCGGGACGACAGACCAGGTGCGCGAGGCGGCGGCCGCGTTGATCCGGCAGTGGAAGCCCGGCGGCCGATTCATTCTGAATGCGGGCTGTGCCATTCCGGAGTGCACTCCGCCGGAGAACATCGTCGCCCTCATCGACAGCGCCAAAGAGTTTGGGGCCTATGGAGGTCAGTTGTCATGAACGCTCCCGTCCCGCAAGGAATCGCCCTACCCACCGCCGCTCGGCAACTGGATTTGTCGATGACCTGGCTGCGGCGCTTGCGCCCGGCCGGGTACACCGCCGTGGCAATCCAGAACGATCCTTTTCCAGCGGCAGATGACGACCCCGCCAATGGACGGGAATCGGCGGATCGGATTCTCTTCCTTTACACGCTTGGCGCACGGCCGTCCGGGGAGCGATTCCGCCGGTATATTCGGGACTGCTCCGACAAAGCGCACAAAGCAGGCTTGCGTTTCCTGCTCGATTGCTGGGAGCCTTGCGTCCCCACCGTTTTAGGGAAGACATTCCCCGCCGCCTGGCAGGGGATGGAGGAGGGGCGACGCGTGGCGTCCCGGCTCTGTCTCGGTCATCCGGCGGCGGCGGAATGGTATGGGGACAACTTGCGTCATGTTTGCGAGAGCCAGCCGGACATCGACGGATTCATCATGGGCCGGGAGGACAACGATGCCCGTTTGTGCGATGCGACCTGTCCGCGTTGCGGCGGTCGCCCCACCGTGGAACGGTGGGCCGATTTTTACCGCCGGTTCGCGGCGATCCTGGCGGGCCTGAATCGGCCCCGTGAACTGGTGTTGTACGATTGGTGGTGGAAGCGCGGCGATCATGCGCCCCTTCTCCGCAAGGTCCCGGCGGTCAAGCGGGTGGTGACCCGGTTCGAGAACAATCTGACTCGGCATGACCATCCGCGCCTCGTGCAGGGCGAAAGTCTGTTCCAGGATGTGACCCTGTGCGCGGGTGCGCCCATCCCGGATTCCGCCGGCATTCTGGATGTCTATCGGAAGCTCGGCCGGGAGGTCTACCCGATGATGGCCTTCACCGGATCCATGGAGGCGTTCTTTCAGCCCTATGTGGTGGCGCCGCGCTGGTATGCGGGCAAACTGAAGGCGCTCCGGCGCGAGGGGTGCGCCGGGTGGATGGATTACGATTGCGGCGGCATGGACTCCGGGTTGACCCTCGATCTCCTGCAGACGGCTCATGCGAAGCCGAGGGCTTCACTCGAATCGTGGGTGAAGGAAACCCTGGTTCGCCGTTACGGCGGCGAGACGGCGCGGGCGGCGGGCCCCGCCATGACGGCGTTTGAACGCGCCGTCGAATTATTCCCGATCGACTTGTTTACAACAGATGCGCGGTTGTTGCAGGCGGCGGGATACGTGCTCGGATTCTGCATTTCCACGCCATTACGGCCCGCCGAGGCCTGGCAGGCTTTGCCCGATACGGCCTGGCCCGCCGGGCGTTGGATGGGGGATCCCCATAACTATCTGGCGCCGCGCAGTCATGCCGAGTTGCTGCGCGTCTTACCGGCCATGGTAGGCCGTCAACGGGAGGGCTTGTCCCTGTTGCGCGCCGCGCCGTTGCCGAAGAAAGCCAGCCAGCGCACGAATTTCCAATATGATCTCGACCTGGCTTCGGCCTACACACTCATGCTCGAATCGGCTTGGCATTTCTACGCCATGGCGGATCTGGTTCAGGCGTGTCGTGGGGCGACAACGCCGCGACGGCGTTGGCTGGAGGCGCTGACGGAACTGACTGCTCTCGAGATCGGGACCACCTGCGCTTACGCCGCGCTGGTTGGCCGGCACCCCGAGTTCTTTGACAACTCCAATTGGGATGCCTACGTCTGTGTCCGACGGATTGACGCCCGGTTGCCTGCGGACTCCGGGTGCTGGAAAAAAAAGACGGACATTCTGCGGCAAACCGACTGGGCCGGTGCGTTGCGCCGCGAACAGAGGAAACACCCCTGAAATGATGAACGTGGCCCGCTGGCGTCCCACGGGGACGCGGAGTAATGGAGTACGGGTGTATTGGGGTGTTGCCAGACGATGAGTTACCCATTCTATTCACCCTTATTCCATGGGATGCTATTGAACGTGGCCACATGATGCTCGTGGCCAAGGAGAGGAAGGAAGGCCGGGTGAAGAGTGCGCGCCCAACACGGGGGCCCGGCAAAAGCCTTGCGGGGACCTCGTGAAAAAGGGATATTCGGCCGGGGATAGGGACGGCAACATTAGCGGCGGACGCGATTCCGCCCGTTACAGGAGTAGGGGCATGAACATAACTCGATTTGTTCGACAGGCGGCAGTGGTCATGGTTCTGGCGGGATTGGGAGCCGGTACGGCGGTCGGACAGGGGACGAAGTTTTTTGCGGAGGAACTGATCCCGCGGTTCAACATTCCCAAAATGACGCAGCCGCCGAAGATCGACGGGACGATAGACGAGGTGGAATGGAAAGACGCCGTCCGCATCATGGGCATGACCACGGCCCACGGCATCCACTACCGGGGCCGACCGCACAGCTTCTGGGTGAGTTGGGATGCCAACCACCTCTACCTGGCAGGCCGTGCGCATGTGCTGAAGGACCACATCCTCGGCAAGAGCCGGCGGGAGAAATTCACCACCGGTACCGTCTTTGACGACGCCTTCGAGTTCGGCCTCTCGATGGAAGGCCGCAACCAGGCGCCGGGCGAGGCCCCCAGCTTCTTCAAGTTCATCCTCAACGCGATCAAGAGCGGCGAGTACCTCAAGATGTACCCCTCCATCGGCCAGTATCTCTACAACTGGCGGCCTGATCTCGCTATGGAGACGCGCTTGTACGAGAAGGATGGCGCAAAGTGGTTCGAAATCGAGATAGCCCTCGACCTGGCCGACCTCGAAATGCCGGTCGAGAACAAGGCCGGCGATCTGGTCAAGATTCTCCTGGCCCACGACGGCAAGAATCCCGGTTGGCAGTGGACCTGCGTGCCCAGCGCCTCCGGCTACCTGGTGCATGACGGCTATCCGAAGGCTGTGCTGACCGCCGACCAGCCTTACGTGCGCGTGGAGCAATTGGAGGGCCTCGACGACGAGAAGCTGGCTCTCAAGTCGGCCATCTTCAATCCCGGCCGCGCCCCCGTGAAGGTGAAAGTCAACCTGACGGTCGTCAACGAGAAAGCGCGTGGAACCGCAGAGCTTGCATCCAAGACCAGCGTGGCCATCGACCGGGAAATCGAGATTCCGGCGGGCGGCTCGGTGCGCTTTGACGTTGACCAGGCGTTCCCCGGCTTCATCTACGGCGAGGTGCCGGAGAAAAAGGGGAACGCCATGCAGGGGGCCTTCCATTGGACCGTCACCCTGGCCGGTCAGCCTGCGGCGCTGCCGGTGTACAACTACCATCTGATGTTCGACCGGGACACGGAGAAGAAACACCTTCAGTACACCGACAAGCCGCCCGCGTTCAACATGGCGGCCAAATACAATCCGGTCTCGCACAAGATCTGGATCGAGGCCGACACGCTCGATGCGCAACTGCCCGCCGGCGCCGCCGCGGTCGCGGCCGCCTACACCGTCAAGCAGGCCGACCAGGTGGTGGCCGAGGGCCGCGTCGACAAATTCGTTTATTGGAAATACCAGGATCTGATCCAACTCCCCGCGCTGAAACCGGGCAAGTATGCCGTTGAGGTGTCGCTGGTCGGAAAGGACGGAAAGGCGCTTCTCTCCCGTACCGTGGAGATTGCCAAGAAGGACGAGGCCAAAGAGTATCCCGAGTGGTGGGGCAAGAACTACGGCAATCCCGAACAACTCCTCAAGCCCTTTGAGCCACTGCGGGCGAAGGGAAACACCATCGCCGTCACCCGGCGCGTCTATGAACTCGATAGCCTGGGTCTGCCGATCCAGATCCGGGCCAACGACGGGCCGGTGCTGACGGGGCCTGTCCGGCTCGTGCTGGTGGTGGATGGCCGCGAGGTTGTCGTGCCGACCAAACCCGGCGTGAAGTTCACGGAGCAGAAGGACTGGCGGGTATCGTTCGAAGGTGCACCGGTCGAAGTCGCCGGGGTGACGTTTTCGGCCAGGGGCATGATGGAGCAGGACGGCCTGGTCAGCGTGGAACTGACGTATGGTCCCAAGGGCATGGAGACGGCGGGCCCCGCCGTGCGGGTTCAGGAGTTGCGTCTGGAATGGCCGGTGGACGACACCTGGCAGAATCACATGGCCGTCATGGGCGTAGGCGGCAACTATTCGGCCCGCTTCATCGGGGCGGTGCCGGCGGGGAAGGGGGAGGTCTGGTCCAGCCTGAAGGACATCGGGCAGGCGGGCAGCGGGATGACGGTGGGCAACTTCTACCAGAACCTGTGGATCGGGACCGAGAAGCGCGGCCTATTCTGGTATGGCACGACGGACGAGGGCTGGGTGCCGGATGACCGCCTGGCGGCCCACACCATCGTCCGTGACGGCTCCACCACCGTGGTGCGCAATCACATCATCGGCACCGCGCCCGGCGCGGCGCCGTTCGAGCTGACCGCCCCGCGCACGATCCGGTTCAGCTACAACGCCTCGCCGTTCAAACATCTGGACAAGGGCTGGCGCGTGAACCAGCGCAGCGCGGCGAACGGCTTCAGCGGGGGCAAGTACAAGGTCAACTGGGACACCGGCGAGGACTTCTTCTCGATCCTCAGCCCGCCCTTCAAGCCGCGCGACCGCTGGGCCGAGTATTATGCGCACTGCAAGCAGGAGGCCGACGCGCTCACCCGGCAGTACGGGCTTTACACGCCCGAATGGCGCCTGCGCCCTTACCTGTGCAACCAGATCGCGCTGCGCGGCTATATGCGCAAGACCGTCGAGAGCGAGATCTACAACTATTTCTCCGCCGACTGGGAGACCTCCGACTCCGGCGAAACGCTGAACGACTCCTATGCCGACTACATGATGTGGCTGCAGGACCGCCAGGTGAAGGAGGGCGGCTGCCGCCATTTCTACTACGACATCAGCATGTGCGGGCGCGTGAGCCGGGAGATCGTCGCCGGGATGGGTTACATTCTGCCCGACGGGCGCATCCAGCCCTCCGGCACCGATTGGACGCTGCGCAAGTGGTACATCCGCGCCAACGCCATGATGCAGAACAACGGACTTTACCCGGCGGGTATCTCCGGCCATGCCACGCAGACCATTCCGCTCACCGCGCTGCCGTTCAGCGACGCGATTCTCGACAGCGAGTTCCCGATGGAGGACCCCATCGACGTCTATCCCTCCGACCGGATGATCGCGCTGTCGCACCCCGGGAACTTCGGCTGCAACATCAATCATCTTGGCTTCATGAACCCGGACTGGGCGGGCATGCATGACTCAGGCATGGGCGGCGGCCATGGCAGCGTGTTCGACCGGGCGGAGTGGCTCAACTGGGGCATCCAGCGCGAGGATATCGAGTTCGTTCCCTATTGGCGCCATGGGCGGGCGGTGCGTCGGATCGACGACGGGTTGATCTGCTCCCTGTGGAAACGGCCGGGCAGCGTCATCCTGGGCGTGCTGAACTACGGGCCCGACAAGAAGGGGTTCGAGAAGACGAGACCGGTGGAGTTGACCGTTGACCTGAAGGCGCTCGGTATTCCGCAGGACGTCCGGCCGGAACAGGTCCGGGTCCGGGCATTCGACGTCGGCGCCGAGTACTCCGGCGAGGGCAGGTATGTCGATCACCTCAAATGGTACCAGGACTTGCCCGGAAAACCGGACCCGTACGATCCGAAGAAGACCCATAAGTTCCGGCCGGCCATCGCGCCGAAACTGGATCTGACGACCGGCGCGCTCACCGGCTTCGATCTTTTCTACCACGACCAGCAGTATGTGGTCGTCACGTGGGACAGCCAGCCGATCCAGGACGAGGCCTGGAAGGCCGACCTGGCCGCCCAGCGGGCCGCCGCTCTGGAGTGGGGGGTCAATAGCGCCAGGGAGATCGCCGCCGGCGGGCCTGTCAAAAGCGTGAGCGCGGGGCTTTCCCTCCGCGCGTGGGCCAAGCCGGGCAGCGTGATGGTGCTGCTGAACAATCCGACGGACAAGGATGTCCTCGCCGAAGTGGATCTCGACCTGGACGCGCTGAAACTGCGCGTTACGCCCGAACAGCTCTGGCGCGATTTTACGAGCGTTTATGCCCTAGACGGCGGCATGGTCCGGAATGTGGTGTGGGATGCCGCGTACCGGGAGAAGAACAAGCACGAATACGAACGCGACACGCTTGTCTATGACGGGCATATCGGCAAACTCGTCGGGCTTGTCAAGGCCGGCGGGCGGCGGCTGGTGTGTGTGGATCGCTGGTAGCAGGGATCGTCCGGAGTAACCATGACCCATCGAACGACTTCATCTGCCGTTGTGCCCAAAGCCTG
>CAZZCT010000241.1:0-7685 GCA_964652365.1 uncultured Lentisphaerales bacterium | reverse complement strand
CCTGGGCGCGATCATAGCCGACACCCGGCACGATCGCGGCCGCCAGCCACACCGCAATTGACAAAACCATCCAGCGCAGCAAAAGGCCTTTCATGATCAACACGCTCCTGAGGAGAAATGGGTT
The DNA here is from genome assembly GCA_964652365.1 of uncultured Lentisphaerales bacterium. Lineage (GTDB taxonomy): Bacteria > Verrucomicrobiota > Kiritimatiellia > RFP12 > CAZZCT01 > CAZZCT01. Next base: position 7,561 of record CAZZCT010000241.1, on the reverse strand, counting down.
GACCATGAAAGTAGCCGGAACAGCCGCCTGCGGCAAGCGCCAAACCGCGCAACCCGGTTGCGTGGATGAACCTAGCGCAACGCCGCGTTGGCGCGGTAAAAGGTGGGGCCGGCCGAATGATTCGTGAAGCTCAGCGTCTGCCCGAGCCCGAGGATGTTCGTGTAACCGGCGACGTTCAGCCACCCGCCCACTTGCAGGTTCGTCCGGTATTCCAGCGCGTAGTACCGGTTCAGGCCATCGTAGGCGGTCCCGGTCGCGAACGTCGGGCACCAGACCACCATCTGCCCGCCCGTGTCGCCGATGCGCAGGGCCCAGACGCTGCGCGCATTCGTGGGGTGCGTCCCGGCGATGTACTCCGCCCAGGTGAACATGCCGTCCCGGTCGGAATCGTTCGTTGCCGCGGCATCAAGCCCGTTGGTCGGATACCACTGCGCCAGCCACCACTTGGGCGTGTTGCTGGCCGCCAGCGCCGCCGCGAAATCCGCGTGCAGCGTATGGTCGGCCGTGACATTGGTGAATGTGCAGCTTGTTGGCGTACCGACGTCGGCGCCGTCCAGCCGGACGCGCAGCACGTGGTACCAGTCGTCGGGCAGGATCGCGAAACTCGGACTGCTGTTGACCGCCACCGTCACCTCGCCGGCCGGCGTAATGCTCCCGTGACCGCCGTGCGTGACCACGATTTTCCTCGTTACCAGCGCCGACGGGTCATCGCAAGGACCGCCCGGCGTACCGCCCGTGGCGATGCTGGCGCACCAGTTGCCCGCCCACGCGTTGTTCGCGCGCGGATTGACCAGCGACAGCGAGGGCCCCTGCCCGTCCGGAGTCAGCGGCCACGGAGCCTGCACGCCGTACGCCACACGGTCGATCTCGTTCGACGCCGAGTCTACGAGCTGGATCGTCTCGCCCGCGTTGTCGAGAACCCCGGCGGTCCAGACCAGCACGGTGGCGCAACCGGACACCTGGTTGCTCGCGGCGATCACCCGGTAGGCGCCGGGGTCCAGACTCTCGCCCGGCGGGAATACAAAGGAGATCCCCCTGGCAAACCGGTAGCCGGCCAGATCGAGCGGCGCGCCGCCGGGATTGTGCAGTTCCACGAATTCCGCCTGGTTGCTGTCCGCCGGATGATAGTGGATCTCGGTGATCACCGCATGCCCCGCGCGCCAGTCGAAGGCCATCGCCCCCATGTCGACGCGGCTGCCGTCGGAGTCGAGGGGGGCGGCCGGCCAGCCCGCGTCCACCGCCGGCGAGCCGACCTGCAACTGGAAGTTGGTGGCGGCATGCTGGAAAAGCGGATCACCCACCCCATTGCCGATGCCGGGGATGAGATCGGTGTCCGAAAGGCTGTAAGTCACGTCGAGGGTTGAGAGCGCGTCGCAGGAAACGGGCGACACCGCCGCCTGCGAGATGATGCAGTTGCGCACCGTGGCCGCGCCGCCGCCGGCGCCAACGCTCTTTTCGTAGACCGCAACGGCGTGGTTGACGCGGACGAAGGTGTTGTTTTCGATCAGGCCGTAGGAGCCGGTGTCCTTGATGCCAAACCCCATGCCCACATCGCTGATGACATTGCGCCGGGCCATGACGGTGGAATCCTGTCCGATGGAGATCCCCTTGTCGAAGCAGTTTGAGATCCGGTTGCTCTCGATCAACAGGTCTTTCGCCGCCTCGCCGATATCCACCCCGTCGCTGTTGGAACCGGTGAAGTCGTGAATGCGGTTGTTGCGAATAATGCCGCCAGTCACGCCGTCGTAGTCCACGGCATCCGTGTCCGGCTGGCCGCAACCGGAGAAGTCGTTGTTTTCCGCCCGCGCATAAGCGGCCCGCTTGATGTTGATGGCGTCGCCCGTCATGCCGATATGCACCCGGCTGTTGATCAGGACGGTTGAAGCCCCCTCCTGAACAAAGATCGGGAACTGCACGTCGTCCATGTCCAGCCCGTCGATCAGCAGGTCGGACCCCAGGGCGCTGATGGCGCCTTTGAAGTTGACCGGGTCGGCCTGGGCCAGTGACGCGCCCCGGATAAAGACGTTCGACAGCACGCCGGTGTGGTCGGCATGATCGAAGGCGATGCCGCCCCAGCGCGGTTCCAGGTCGGCGGCATCGGTCAGCGCCGGGTTCACGTACAATCGCTGCCGGGCGTTGTCGTTGGTATTCGGCACGATGCACACGGGCTCGGCGGCGGAACCCAGCAGGGCCAACTGACCGTAGACGTAGATGCTGGCGTCGTCCGGCATCCGGATGGTGACGCCCGGACCCGCGACTAAGCTCGTGTTGGTCGGCACGATGATATCCCCGGTTGCCAGATAAGGCGATTCGGCTGCGGTCAGCACAAGGTGGTTGGTCACCATCGCCGGGAGCAGGTGATCGTCGCCAGGGGTAAAGACGGCCCGAACCGTGCCGGTGCCGACCCCCTCGGGTTGCACCGTCATCTCCGCGCCGGTCACAACCTGCGTGGTCTGACCGATGATCTCCCACCGCACAAAACGCTGGCCGATGTCAGGCCGCGCCTTGAGTTGCAGCGGCAGGCCGAACACGAAGGTGTTGGTGGACCCGTCCGCGAGCGGGCAGTAGTTTGCCAGCACCTGTCCGCCCCCGCCGCCGGTGCTCACCTTGACGTTCACCAGTCCATTGGTACCGAAAAGCTGCGCCAGTTGCTGGAACACGATCGCCGGGCGGTCCCGGGCGAACTGCCGGATGACCGCCAGTTCCGCTTCCCACGCATTCGTGGAGGCAATGCCGCCCTGGGCGCCCCACTTGGCCACGTGATACGCCATCTCGGGGCGGAGCTGGGCCGCCATCTGGTCGAGGAACCCGATCACGCGCTCGGCCCGGAACGTGGTGTTGAGGTGTGCGGCGGTCCGTTGCGCGAAATACTGGCGGAAACCCGGATTGGTCACCACCGCGCGAAACAGGTCAAACCGGTTGGTAATGTCCGCGAGCGTGGCCGCACTGGTGTAACCGGCGACGAAGGCCCGGTCGTTGTCGTACAGCGCCCAACGCCATTTGCCCGTGGGTCCGCGGTCGTGCCACCACTTGCGGTTCTGGAACCAGGCGCGCTCGACGCCGTAGGCCATGGTGGTCGCGAAGTCCGACAGGTCTTCCAGGTCCACCCGCGCCTGCACCTGCTCGAAGTTGGCTGGCACCGACAGGTTGTGGGTTGTGGCGAAACCCGTCAGCGACACATAGGCGTCGGCGGTCCCGACATCAAGCAGCGGTTCGGCCGCCGCACCGGTGTCGTCCATCTCGAAGTAATCCATGGTGTCGATGTTCGCGCCGTAATTGCGCGCGAACATCATCTCGTCCACCTTTTCCCGGATGTCCAGGAGGCCGTAGTATTTTCCGTTCAGGTAGGCTGCCACCGGCTGGTATCCCTGCAGCGCATTGTCCACGTGACCCCGAACCAGTTCGGTCAGGAATGGATCGCGGAGGTAGGCCAGCGGCCAGTCGTCGCAGCCGTTGCGCAAGACGAAGCGGTCGAATGTGGCTACCGGTTTCTCCTTGAACAGCTTGTACTGCAGCACGTCGGCGCCATACTTCGAACGGAGGTAGACCGTGAAAGGCTTCTGCGCGTTCAGAAAACTGTTGAGGGAGAACATGCGCAGGCCGACATTCAAGCGGAAGGCGCGGTTGGTGGGTTCGGCGTCGTACTCCAGGCAGGCCGGAATTTCGCGCTCTTTCAGGTTGTTGGTGTAGATGCCACGCCGGGAATCGTACAGCAGGCCGGGATCGGTGACGATCGAGAGCACCGGCAGTTCCGGCACCCGCTCGTTGACAAAGAACGTGTGCGTCGCAACCGGACCGGGCGGCACGCCGTCGGCAAAGGCACGCGCGCGCACCACGGTCGTAGTGGTGAGCAGGATCGAACCGGCGTAGAGCGTGGAGGTGGAGGACGGTGTGGAACTGTCCAGCGTGTAGCGGATCGCGACGACCGGCGTGGCGGTGGTCAGCACCAGGCTCACAGGCGCCGTGTTGGTGATCAACGCGCCCGGCGGCGTAAAACTCACCGCAGGCGCAAACACGATGTTCTGCGTCAGCGCGGGCGCCCGGTTCGAAGCAGCCGGCGTGGGCTCGCCGAAGAAGCGCCAGGTCCCGGAGCCGTCCGGGAAGCGCCCCTGGGAAACATCCGCCGCCTGCCGGCCGTATGTGACCCCGTCCACCAGATTGCCGCCAGACGTGAAAAGCCCGATCTGATCACCCTCGCTGCCGAGTTTGAACGGGGCGTGGTAGTCCAGGGTGACGTACGCAGCCCACGGGTAGAAATCCCGCTTCAGCGACAGCCCGGGCTTCGAGTCGAAGCCGTCCGCCCAGACGAAGAAGAATCCCTTGGGTGCAATGGTTGCGCCGTCCGGAATGCGCCAGCGGAAGGGATCGTTGAGGTTGTCGCTCAGGTAATAGCCACCGAGGTTCACGCTGTTGGTGGCATCGTTGTACAACTCAATCCAGTCGCTGAAATCGCCGAAATCGTTGATGTCCGGAGTGGTGCGCACGTTGTCGGCCAGAAACTCGTTGATGCCGAGAAATGCGGTGCGGTACACAGCCCCGGCCACCGGACTGGGCAGCAGCCCGGACTCGAAGGCCCGCGCCTGAAGTTCCACGCTCCCATTGATGGCAATGGGCGCCGTGTAGAGCAGCGAGTTGGTCGTCGGGGTCGTGCCGTCGAGCGTGTAGTGGAGTTGCGCCTGGGCGCTGGCGCAGGCAATTGTGACCGACAGGCTGCCGGCATAGAGGCCGCCGGGGCTAGAAAGCGTGGGCCGGGGCGTCAGGCCCGGCAGGGCCGCGCCGTTGGCATTGGCCGGACTGGGTGCGGCCAAGTAGCCGACCCGGTTCGTGGCCGCGTCCGTTTGCGGCCGGTCGATTTCCAGTTCCGGCAGGAGCAGGAAGTCGTTGAAGTTTGCGGCCGCATTGAAACCCTGCAGCGCCAGCACGTTGGTGCCCTCGACCAGCAGGTGCGTCTGGCCGCGCAGATCAATGGTCTCGAACTCGACCGCCAGGGTGTCGGCGTGGCCGGCCGTGGCCACGGCGTTCACCACGAGCGTCGTGGGCGCGTTCATGGACGCGACGCGCGTCCCGTTCAGCCACGCGACGAAGCCGTCGTCGAACTTGGCCCGCAGGAACATGCTCGACACGCCGGCCGCGTTTGACACCACGAAGGGCAGTCTCAGAAAGAGGTCGTAAAGACTGCGGTTGTGGTACATCACGTCCTGCACGTCGGTGGCAATCAGGGGTCGGTAGGCGGTCGTGGCCTTGTCGTAGTCGTACCCGACGCCGTTGGTGGCCGCGCGCCAGGAGGAATCGTTGAAGGTGCGCGAGGTCCAGTCGGCAGCCGGCGTGGCCACCCTGGTTCCCAGGCATCGCCCCGTGCTCCCGGCCTGAACCGGCCAGGCGCGCGAATCGCCGATGGTTCCCCGTCCGTAGGAGATGTCCGCCTCCTGCGCCGGATAACCTGTGGCATACGCATCCTCGATGACCAGGTCATGCCGGACCAGCGCCAGATACTCGCCGGTCCCGTCCAGTCCGAAATTCGTATGCAACTTCGTCACGTCGTTGGTCCGGTTCTTGGCAGAGGCAAATACGAGCACATAGCCGTGCGCGGGGATGCTCAGGGCGGGAAAGGTCCACCGCGTCAGGTTGCCCGGGTTGTCGGTCAAATGCCAGCCCGTCAACGGAATGTCGTAGTTGCGGGTGTTGTACAGTTCGATCCAGTCGGAGGAGTCCCCGTCCTCGTCCCGCAGGGTGCGCTGGTTGTTGGCCATGAACTCGCTGATCACGACCGAGCCGGGCGGCACGGCGATGGAATTGGACGCCCCGGGCGTGCACACGCCGGGAAGGCTGTGCCAGTTGTCACCGCTATTGCCGTAGGCCGTGGCCACGTTCCGTTCCAGCGATCCGCCCAGGCCATCCGCGGCCAGGGGCCAGGGTAGTTGGTCGTTGTAGCTAACCTCGTCCACCACGTAGCGGGCCGCGACGTTATCGGGCGGTTCCGGGGAGTTCGGGGCGCGGAGCCGCACCGTGTCGCCGGCATTGTCGAGATTGTTCGAGAAGGGCCCCAGGATGATCAGGCTTTCGGCCAACCCGTAACTCTGCCGGAAACCCGCCACGTCGTTGGTGCCGACAACCAGCAGGAACTGTCCCGGCAGGAGCGTCAGATTGGCGGGGAAGTCGAATCGGATGCCGCCGGTCAGCGACCAGGTGAACGCCGGGTACGCCTCGTTGTAGAGCGGGACAGCCGCGTCGGAAATGTTCAGAATCTCGACGTATTCCGCGGACATGTGGCCGGAGTCGTTGGTGACGGACGGATGGTACATGATTTCGTTGATGACCACCGGCCCCACCCGCGGACCGGCGTTGCGCGCGCCCGTGCCCGTGCGAAACTGCTCCACGTTGACCGGGTCGTCGATCCCGAAGGTCGGCGTGGCCAGGGTCACGAATTCGCCCGTGCCATCCGGATACCGCCCGAAGGAGGAGCCATTTGCCGAGGCGTCGTATGCGAATTGGTCCACGTACCGAACAATCTCGCCGGCCGCGTTGGCCTCGGAAAGATATAGCTCGTCGCCCTTGGAACTCAGCGCAAAGGGAATCAGCGCGTTCGTCGCCGTCTGCAGCAGGTTGGTCATCAACTGCTGCTGGTACACCACCAGATACCCCTGCGGCGGAATGGTACAGCCGGCCGGAAAGCGATACTTCTTGCGCACGGCGTTATCATCGCTCAGGTACCAGCCGCCGACACAGACGGCGTTGGTGGTGAGGTTGCCCAGTTCGATCGCGTCCTCCTGCGGCGGATCGGTGTGCGCCAGGATCTCGTTGATCACCACGTCGCGCACAAAGAAGATGTCGGGGCCGCCGGGAGAACCGTGCAACTGGGCGCTGGCGACCCAGTTGCTGGCCGAGTCCGCCAGGGCCAACGGATCGACCAGCACCAGGGAGCTGCCCAGACCGGCGGCCGCTGTCGGCCAGGGAGCCTTGTTGTTGTAGGTGACCGCGAAGACGACGTTACTGGCGGCATCCGACAGCGCCAGCTTCTCGCCCTGATTGCTCAACTGCCCGCCATACGCGCCGGCGGCCAGGTTGGACACGGCTGGATACCGCGCCGCGAACGCCGCGCGATTGACGGCCACCACCAGATAGGCGCCGGTGGCAAGCGTGGTCGGGTTCGCAAAGGTGTAGGTGACGCCATCCGAGAAAAACCAGCCGCCCAGCGCGGCGGCGCTGGCACCCACGTTATGAAGCTCGATGAACTCGTTCGTGTTGCCGCCAATCGGGTCGTACATGATCTCGCTGATCACGACCTGAGCGCGTGCCAGCGGCGGGAGAACCATTGCAAGAAGGCCGGCCGCGGCAAGAATAGAGCGCATCGATGTCATCGCCTGCAGCCTGACAAAAGCGCCGGAGAATGTCCAGATGATCGTCAACACGGTATTCGGTTAGCGACCGGGATGGGTGGCAGGTGGCGTGCGAGGTGGACGGAAGAGAAAGTCGAACAGTCGGCAGACTTTGAAGTCCGCGGCTCGCCCGGAGGGGCGCACGCGTCTGGGCCGGAACGCATCGGCGCGGGCGTTCCCCAACG
>CAZZCT010000240.1:0-7728 GCA_964652365.1 uncultured Lentisphaerales bacterium | reverse complement strand
AGGGGGTAACCGTGTTGAACATCCAACATTGAACATCCAACATCGAACGTCGAACCTGGGATTGCACTCGACGTTGAGCGTTCGATGTTCAATGTTCGATGTTCGAATCCTCAAGTTACGGACGAGCCCGGGGCGGCTTCTGGCGGGTGCGGCGTTGCGGAGTTGCGGCAAGGATGTGACACGTGTGTGCATGAGGGTCCTGTGGATGAAAGTCAACGGGCGCGCGGCGGCGCGTGAGCCACGGCGGGGGAGGTGGTCTCGGTGGGTTCGACCAGCCGATAGGGCCTGAAGCCGGGCTCCAGCTGGAGCGGTTGGCCTTCGACCAGTTGCAGCAGGGCGTCGCCGAGGCGCCGGGCATGCTGGTCGGGATCCACCTCCAGGCGGACGATGGGGAACGGCATGTCGGGGCTGACCTCGCCGCGGTGGGTATGGCTGACGATCATCAGCGCGCGGGGAACCTGGACGTTGAGCAACCGGACCGCCGACAGTGCGGATTGCAGCAGGCGGTCGCTGCAGATCAGCAGTCCGTCGGGCGTCTCGCGACGCGCCTGCCAGATCTGGCGAAATCCGTCCAGTCCGGCGAATGAGTCGCGCGGGTTGGCGCCCGCGTGACAGACCCACGCCGCCTCGATCGGCAGCCGATGGGCCTGCATCTCGGCCTTGAAGGCCTGGAACTCCGAGCTGGGGTGCTGGGCCGTTCCCCAGGTCAGGACCGCGATGCGCCGGCGGCCGTGCTCGATCAGGTAACGGGTCCCTTCGCGGATCATCGCCTGGTGTGCATTCGGGAGCACGTCGTGCTGGCTGGATGAGATGAACGGGATCCGGCGCGCGTGCAGAATCCGCTGCCAGGGCTCGTTGATGGGCGTGCCGACGATCGCCAGCGCGCGGATGCGGTCGTTTTCCAGATCCTGCCAGAACTCGGCGCAGGTTGGGCGCTCGGGCTCCGGTTCGCCGGACTGCGTGTGGCCGGCATAGAGCCGCGTGGGGTAACCGGCCTCTTCGAACTGCCGGCGCAACTGCTGTGTCATCCGGGTCCAATAGAACGAGGTGCCGGGGCAGGCGATGTCCTGCTCGATCAACACGCCGAGCGCCTGGGCGGTGCGGGTGTCGCAGACATAGGTGCCGCTGCCGTGGCGCCGTTCGAGTAACCCCTCCTGGACCAGCGCGCCAACCGCCTCGCGGACCGTGATGGCCGACACGCCGAAACGTCGCGCGAGCTCGTTTTGCGAGCCGAACTTGGCGCCGGGCTTGCCGGTCTGCCGGATATCCACGCGCAGGCGGGCGGCGATCTGCACGTGCAGGGGCACGCGCGTCACTTGATCCGTGTCGGCAATGTCCACGCGACTCCCCGGCAGGCTGGGATCGCCAGCTCACCCATCCGTCCAGATTCCACTTCTTGGGGCAACCCGCGGAGACCAGGCCGGACGGTCTTCTGGGTGGGTGCCTGCTGGTCCGGCCTTTGCGGGTCAGCGCACGATTGCGGTCGTGCCCTGGATCGGGGCGTCCACGGTGACCGCGAACTGCGACAGGCTCGGGCGCGCCGTGCTGGTGACCAGCCGGTTCACCGTGTCCAGCGAGCCCGTCACGTCGACCCATGCTCCGCCCGTGTACTGAAGGATGCGAATGCTGTTCTGGCCGCCTGACTTGGCCGGGATGGCTGTGTGGTCGTAGCGGATGGTCAGGGCCACGCTCGTGAACGTATTGGCTGCCAGGGAGAACTCGTGCACGCTCAAGGGAATCCGGTTCGCCGGGATCGCACCGGAAAGGTCGCCGCGATCCGTGGCCAGCAGCTTGCCGACCAGCACGCCGTTGCCGGTTCCCAGGCCGCCAAAGACCAACTGCGCACTGTTGACCAGGTCGATGGTGGCGTCGCTGGCATAGGCCGACTCGCCCAGATTGTAGCCCGAGCCGTGGGAACTCTTGACATAGGTGGCTCCGCTGTCGCGGGTCGAGCCGATCCGCGGGAGGACCAGCCGGCCCTTGTTGACCGCGTACCATCCCTTGTCTGCCGTATTCTCGATGGGGTTCGCGAGTACCGGATAGCTGGCGAAGAAATTGCCGAGTTCCGAGAGATCCAGGTCGCTCGACGTGCCATAGCCGTCGGCAATGACCTTGCCGGACACCTGATGATTGCCATAGAAGGCATTCTGGAATAGGCCGCGGCCGCGCAGCACACCGGTGAGCCCCACTCGCAGGCCCTGGCCGACGATGGCGCCGATGGTGCTCGATCCTGTGGCGTCGCCGAGGTAATAGGTTCCGGCGCCGGTATCGCCGCCGATCAGCAGCCAGCCGGTGACGCCGTTGTTGTCGCTCCAGGTCATCGGGAGGTTGCCGTGGTGGTAGAACGTTGCGACGCCGCCTTCGCTGCCGAGCCGCAGTCCGCGGGCGTTGACCCCCATGGAGCCACCCGCGTAATTGAACACGCCGGTCTTGCCCGTCGCCTTGCCCACCTCGATCTCCCAGATGACCCGGCAGGTGCCGCCGGTGAGGTTGAATGTGCCGCCGGTCTGGTAGAAGTTGCCGAAGAGGTAGGACCCGGCATTCCAGTTGTAGGTGCCGCCCTCCAAGTAGAGCGTTCCGTAGTCGGTCAGCATCGTGCCGCCGTTCTGGTTGATCGTACCGCTGTTCCGAAGATAGGTGTAGCGGTTGCCTGTCAGCTTGAGCGTGCCACCCGGGTTCAGGTTAAAGACCGACGTGCCGGTGACGATCAGTTGGCGGCACTCCGAGGTGCCGCCACTGGAGTTGAAGACCGTCGCGCCGTTCAGATTGTAGTCGTAGTAGAAGGGCTTGAACCAGCCGCCAGTCTGATCGACGGTGGCGCTGTTGAAGTTCATCTGGTACATGGGCGCGAAGGTCCCGCCGCTGATCGCCAGGCGCCCCCCGGCGTTGATCGTACCGTCATTGCTGGTCGGCAGAATGCCGCCCGTGATCAGCAGGGTCGTCGTGCCGCCGCCCGAGTTGCCGAGGGTGAGCGTGCCGTAGCGGGTGCCGATCGTGGTAGCGTCGCCGGTCAGGAAGCGCGGGTTGTTGCCGGCAAAGCTGACCGTGATGTTGCCGCTGGTGGCCTGCGTCAGGTTGACGAGGTCGCTGGCGACCGGTGCGGCCGTGTTGCCCCACGGCACGCCATCGGAGTCGGTCCACGTACCGGTGCCGCCATTCCACGTGCGGGTCGCCGCCTGCGCGCCCGTCGTCAGCCCCACTATGACCATCGCCGCCGCAGTCCACCCGCGCCATTCGTTGTTCATGCCAGACCTCCTGCCCCGTTTTCGACTCATTCGATTACATGGTTCCCCGATCCGTCCGCCAAACTCATAAAGTCACCTTATAAGTTTAGCCAATAACACAAACCATCCAACACAGGTGGAAAATCGCACAGACACCGTAATGTGTCAAGCCTGGCGGCGTGTCGAGATGTGAGGACCACACACCTGGCACGACGCCACGGCGACTTCACGTCTTCACTGCTCGATGATCCGCAACCCCTCGACTCGTTCAAAATGCCGCCGGTTCCGCGTGGCCAGCATCGCTTGGTGCTCCAGCGCCCACGCGGCGATCCACAGGTCGGCCTTGGATGCCCCCGCCAAGGTGCCCTGGCGACGGAGCGCTGTTACCGTGCGAGCATACCGTATGGCGGTTGGCTTAGATATATCGGAGGACTCGAACAGGCTCAGGAAGACGAGCGCCTCGTTCAGGCGGTCCCCGGATACGAACGCGGTGCCCTCGAGGAAATCGCCGGCCACCGCGGCGCAGACGACCCGCACCTCGCCCGGGTGGCGGGACAGCGTCTTCCGCACGGGAGGGTCCGGGTGCTTCCGGCTGCGCCGGGAATGTTCGCGGGGGTAACTTGCACGCGCCAGGCGCACGTGCAGGCTAACGCAGGCGCGTCAGCCGTTGCCACCCCAAAGGGGTGGTTGAACAGTGCCCAGGGCAGCGCCCTGGGAATCGAGTTCCCGACCGAAAACATTGCAGCCTGTAGGGCTGATTGAACCCGAGACAAACCCCATGTCCCGACCCCTCGCTTCCTGTCGTCGCGCACCGGTGCGATATCGATGGTGGCCGCAGCAGTCAGACGTGAGCGGAGGTTCAAGGGTGAAGCTATAGACGAGCCCGCCGCGCGGCGGCGCCGGGAATGTTCGCGAGGAGGGTAAGTCTGGTGGGCGGCGTGGGCGATGACGGCGCGTCAGCGGCGGCTGGGCAGCGCCGTGTCGGGGTACCGTCTGATCCAAATCGCTATCGCTGTCGGGATCGACGATCATGCGATGGCTTCGATTGTGATAGCGACTTCCCCGCCGCGGCTGGGACAGGCCCGGCCCTCCATCGGCCGGCCGCCGCCCTTGGAGGGGCGACCCTGTGTCGCCCGCAGCGGGGCGAAGTCATGGACGAGGTCCGCCTCACACCCACGAAAGGGGGCCCTGTCGAAGTTTAGGCGGCAGATTGAGCACGCCGCTGAGCGACGTGTGGAATTCAGAAAGAGTGACGGACGCGTGCGGGGGTCAAGGGCCTGACCCCGCCTACCGGGACGGACGCGAAGAGGGCGGGACTTGCAGACCCGCCCAAGCCCGTGGAGGGCAACGAGCGCGTGCCGATCAGGTTGGTCGCGGTGGCCGGGGCATCGGAGCTGGGGTTGGACCATGGGCCGCTTTTCAGGTCGGCCGCCAACTCGACGTCGTAGAAGGCGCCGCCGTCCGCCTTCAGGCGGAAGTCGGACCCCGGGCGGCCATAGCGAGAATCGCTGTGGCGTGGCGGCGCTAATGGACCCCGGATTGCGGGAGATGGAATACTGGAATGCTGGAATGTTGGGAAATGGCCCATCAGGCAGTCCAATTGCCTGCGATTGACTGCGCAACAAACATCACCATGGCACGGATGGAACGCGAGCCGCCTGCGTTCCCCCCACCCATGGCTCCACTGTGCACGATTCCGCATGGGTTGCAGAATTCAGCGCACAGCCGTCCACTATTCCCGCATTCCACCGTTCCAACTCTCGCAGTTTGAGGAATGGACCCTGGATTGCGGGAGATGGAATATTGGAATGCTGGAATGTTGGGAAAAGGCCCATCAGACAGTCCAGTTGCCTGTGATTCGCTGCCCAGCGGACCTCACCATGGCATGGATGGAACGCGAACCGCCTGCGTTCTCCCACGGAGGGTTCCGTCGTGCAAGACTCCGCATGGGATGCAGGATTCAACGCACCGCTGTCCACGATTCCAGCATTCCACCCTTCCAACTCTCGCAGTTTGAGGATGGACACCCCGCCGTGTTTCTGCGATAATATCGCATCATTCTGAAGGGTCGGTGTAAGCGGGGAGGGCGAAGCACTCATGCAACCAGGGTCCGGACTCAGAATCACCTTTGCGACCGTCGCACTGGCGATGGCGCATCAACTGTCGGCTGCCACGGCCACGTACAACAACGGCTGGTCCGGTGGCAGCGGCGCGGGCGGCGCGCCGACCTCCGCCGATGCGGTCGTAATCGAGGCCGGCAACCTGACCTGGGGCGCATCCTTGCCCGGCACGGTGGCGTCGTGGTTGCAGTCCGCCACCTATGCTGGCACCGTGACGTTTGAAACGGTCTATGGCACGTCCGGGTTCACCAACTTCGCCATCAGCGGCAACTGCGTGATCAGCAACGGCGTGTGGATGCACAAGGACAACACGACCGAGGTCGCCACGCCACAGTACCGACTGAAAGTCTCCGTGGATGGCAACTTCACGTTGGTCTCTCCCGCCACGATCAACGTGGACATGCGCGGCTACGATGGCAACCAAGGCCCTGGCAACCCCACAGCAAACAACCAGGGCGGCGCCTATGGCGGCCTCGGCGGTAAGCTCCTCTCAACCGACCTGGTTACGACCACGCCCTATGGTTCCATCACCGAACCTACGCATCTTGGCAGCGGCGGCCAGGAGCGCCCGGGCGGCGGCGCCGTCTACCTGCGTGTCGGCGGCGCGGCCACGATCAGCGGCATCGTGAGCGCCAACGGCGACAACGAGAACGTGAGTGCCTACAAGGGCTCCGGCGGCAGCATCTACCTGCGGGCCAACAGTCTGTCCGGCAATGGCACGCTGCGGGCGCTCGGCGGACTCGTCGGCGGAGGTGTGTCGCGATGCGGCGGCGGCGGTGGACGCATCGCCGTGATTCTGAACGGCAGCAACCAGAGCCTGTCGGGCTTTACGGGCTCGGTGAAGGCCAGCGGCGGTACCGACGGGTTGGCGAGTAAGGATGGCGGGGCCGGCACCATCTACCTGGAGACGGCGGCGGATGGCGCCGGGCACGGCCGGATGATTCTGGACAACGACAACCTCAACCCCTATGACGATATTGGGACCCTGATGCCCGTCGGGGCCAGCCTGGGCGACTTCACCAGCATCGTGATCACCAACCAGGGGCGACTGATCGTCAACTCCGGCGCCACGATCGACTTCTCGACGGTCGCGGTCTCAGGCGCTGGTGCGGACCAGGCCTTCGTCGCGATTCTGGCTCCCGGCCTGGCCAGGTATCCCGTGCCGTACACGTTGAATGGCTACACGCTGACCGACGTCGGCCTGAACGCCTACACCGGCACGTTGACGATCGGTTCGTCCGGCCGGCTCACGCACCTTGCCAACCGGGATGTCGCCAGTCACCGGCTCAACCTCACGGTACACGGCAACCTGACCGTCGCGACCGGCGGCCGGATCGACGCCACCGTCAAGGGTTTTGCCTCGGGCCTGGGGCCGGGCGCCGGCACGGGCAACCACGATGGCGGGGGCCATGGCGGTGTCGGCGGGGCCATGAGCTACGCCGATAACATCGCCACCGGATACCCCTATGATCAGTTCCTGAACCCCACTAACGCCGGCAGCGGGGCGGCCTCTACGAATCCAGGCGGCGGTATCGTGCTGCTCACGGTCACCGGCACGACGCACGTGGCCGGAAGCATCCTGGCAAACGGCGCAAGCAACCCGGGTTCAGCCGGCGGCACAGTTCGTCTCGCGACCGGGCGACTCACGGGCAACGGCACGATCCAGGCGCAGGGAGGCGATGGGGTCACCAAGTCATCTGGAGCGGGCGGTCGGATTGCGGTCTACCTCACCAATCCGGGTGAGGTCTTTACGAGCTTCGCGGGCACGATCACAGCACACGGCGGTTACAGCAGCGGCCGTACGGATGGCGATGGCGCGGCCGGTTCTGTGTATCGCGAGACGGCAGCCGATGGCCCGAAACGCGGAACCATCACGATCGACAACCTGACCCGGACCGTCAACCTCATCGCGGGCGTTGCGACCGAGTTGCCGCCCAGCGCCGAGCCCGGTTGGGGCGAGGACCTGTCTGCGGCGACGTTCAAATTGCAGGGCACTGGCCGGCTGCGGCTCACGGCCGACGCCGAGGTGGGGGATATCGTGGTGGGCGCGAACGCCCGCCTGGTCCTCGGGAGCCACACCCTGACGGTCAATGCCTTCGAGCATAACCTCGGCGATACCGCGCTCCCGGGCGCCGGCAACACCAGCCGCGTCGATCACTACGACCAGATCGTCTGGCGAACCGAACCCACCGGCACGACGATCTTTCTCCGCTGATTCTGTCGCGCGGCACGGACGGCACGGCGCAGAGCACCGTGCTAAGGCCGCTCCGAGCGGCGTCCCGTAGGACGGGCCTTCGGGCCGTCCGTCCCGACGCGAACAGCCCCAGTACATCAGCTTCCGTCCACTTGTGGCGCGCGCCGGGGCCGGATCGTCCAGCGCGGCG
>CAZZCT010000239.1:0-7764 GCA_964652365.1 uncultured Lentisphaerales bacterium | reverse complement strand
TATCTGGTCGGTGTGTTGCAAGGGGTGGTTGAAAAAACTTCAAATTACCATGCCGTTCCTGGCATGGCAAGCACCCCCACTCTCTCCCTCTGCGAGCGTTGGAGTGCGAGCGGAACACAAGAGGCACAAGCGAGAGTCACAAGAAGCGGAAGAAAGTCCGGCATAGTTGTGAATCAGAGAACGCACGCTTAAGTCCGGGCACGCGATCAGGCCGGAACGCAATCGGCGCGGGCGTTCTCCAACGTCTGGCATCGTCCATTTCCTGGCACAGCCGCGCCGACGGCTGGGTGGCGCGGACCGGGTTGCGCCGCAGGCGCCCGGAAAAACGCGTGTCAGACCGGTCTGGCCACAAGGCGGATACCATCCATTGCCTGTTGATGTTATCCCGTACCCCGGCAACATCGTTCGGCCCGTCCAGTCGCGGCCCATCTGCACCATCCGCACACGCTCGCTCACCAACTCTCGCAGAACGAGGACCATCTCCGCTTCCTCATCGGCCGCCGCGCCTCTCCCCGACTACGGGTGGCTCGGATTGTCAGAGCCTGTTGGGGGTTCCGGCGCGCTGGGCCCGAAGAGACTGGCGCGATCCGGGCGCACGAACACGTGCTCGCCTCTCTGGAGGTTCAGTTCCCGGCTGCGGCTCCGGCTCAATTCGGCCTCGATCAGCGCGCCGCTGGCGCAAGACCGCAGATCCACGCGCACGGTCGGGCCGATGGCCTGGACACGGGCCACCACCGCTTCCACCGCAGGGTCCGTCCCCCGCTCTCTGACCAGATCGATTTCGTGCGGACGCGCATACGCCCGGAGCGGCAGGTTCGTCCCGTCGGGCGCCTCCCCGTCGGCGATCACGGCGACTTGCCCCTGAACCGTCCGGGCATGGAAGACGTTGACGTTGCCTAGAAAACGGTACACAAACGCCGAGGCCGGTTTCTCGTATACCTCATCCGGGCTGCCCACCTGTTCGATGCGTCCTGCATTCATGACCACAACCCGGTCGGCCACTTCCAGCGCTTCTTCCACGTCGTGGGTGACGAACACGCTCGTCACGTGGAGTTCGTCGTGCAACCGGCGCAGCCAGCGTCGCAGGTCCTTGCGCACCCTGGCGTCCAGCGCGCCGAATGGCTCGTCCAGCAGCAGAACCCGCGGCTGGACCGCCAGCGCACGGGCCAGCGCGATGCGTTGGCGCTGCCCGCCGGAGAGTTGGGCCGGATAGCGGCCGCCCAGGCCCTCCATCTTGACCAGGGCAAGCAACTCGCTGACACGGCGGTCGATCTCGACGCGCGATGGGCGGTCGACGCGTCGGACACGCAGCCCGAACGCCACGTTTTCGAAGACAGTCATGTGCCGGAAGAGGGCATAGTGCTGGAAGACGAATCCGACCCGCCGATCGCCGACCGTCTGGCGCGAGGCATCCTCCTTGTCAAAGCGGATCAAGCCGCTGTCGGCAAACTCCAGCCCCGAGAGAATCCGCAGCAAGGTTGTCTTGCCGCAGCCAGAAGGACCGAGCAGCGCCACTAATTCGCCGGAGGGCACGTCCAGCGACACGTCGTTCAGCGCGGTGAATGACCCAAATCGCTTGGTGATATGGCGGACTTCGACATTCATGCGGAAAGTTCCTTTTCGGGCAGCAGGGCCGCGCGGAGTTGCTGCCTGGCGCGCCACTCGACCGCGCTTTTGGCCGCAAGTGTCGCCAGGGCCAGCAGGGCCAGCAGCGAAGCCACCGCGAAGGCGGCGGCGGACTGGTACTCGTTGTAGAGAATCTCGACGTGCAGGGGGAGCGTGTTGGTCACCCCCCGGATGTGTCCGGACACGACGGACACGGCGCCGAATTCGCCCATGGCGCGGGCATTGCAGAGGATGACGCCGTACAGGAGTCCCCACTTCATGTTCGGCAGCGTCACCAGCCAGAACGTCTGCCACCCGTTCGCGCCGAGCGTGATGGCCGCCTCCTCTTCCTCGGCGCCCTGCTCCTGCATCAACGGGATCAGCTCCCGCGCCACGAACGGGACGGTCACGAAGATCGTCGCCAGCACAATCCCCGGAACGGCGAAGATGATCCGGATGCCATGCGCATCGAGCCAGGGACCGAGCCAGCCCTGAAGGCCGAAGATCAGAACGTAGATCAGCCCCGCCACGATCGGCGAGACCGAGAACGGCAGATCGATCAGGGTGGTCAGCACCTGCTTTCCCCGGAAGTCGAACTTGCCGATGGCCCACGCCGCCGCCAGCCCGAAGGCAAGGTTCAAGGGCACCGCAATGGCCGTTGCCACCAGGGTCAGTCGAATCGCTGCCAGGGCCATCGGCTCGCCAATGGCCCCCAGGTAGAACGCCACGCCCTTCTGCAGCGCCCCTGCAAAGACGACGGCCAGCGGGAGCGCCAGAAACAGTCCCAGGAACGCCAGGGCCGTGCCGATCAGCGCCACGCGTACGTACCACGGCTCCGTGATGGAAGCGGCGGCAATGGTGCGTTCCGGGCGGCCGTGCGGGCGGTCTGCGTTTGACAAGTCCATTCGGTTCCTCAGGCGTGGCGGCGCCGGCCCCACCACTGCAGCAGGTTGATCGCCAGCAGGAGCACGAACGATACGGTCAGCATGGCCACGGCAAGGGCCGTCGCGCCCGCATAGTCGTACTGCTCCAGTTTCGTCACAATCAAGAGCGGGGCGATCTCGGTCTTCATCGGCATGTTGCCGGAAATGAAGATCACCGAACCGTATTCGCCCACCGCCCGCGCAAAGGCCAGAGCAAAGCCGGTCAGCACCGCCGGCCAGAGGGCCGGCAGGATGACGCGCCGGAACGTCTGCCACCGGCTGGCGCCGAGCGACGCGGCGGCCTGCTCGACTTCCGGATTCAGGTCCGCGAGGACCGGCTGAACCGTCCGCACGGCAAAGGGGATGCCGATGAACACCAGGGCCAGTGTCACGCCCAGCGGGGTGAAGGCGATCTTCAATCCCAGCGGCTCCACAAGGCTTCCCACCCATCCCTTGCTTGAATAGACGGCGGTGAGCGCGATGCCCGCCACCGCCGTGGGCAGGGCAAAGGGGAGATCCACCAAGGCATCGACGAGACGCCGGCCGGGAAACCGGTAGCGGACCAGCACCCAGGCCACGAGCAGGCCGAACACGGCGTTGACCAGCGCAGCCACCAGGGATGCGCCGAAGCTCAGCCGGTAGGACGCCAGCGCGCGCGGCGACGTCACAATCTGCCAGAACTGCGGCCAGGAAAGCGCGGCTGTCTTGAGAAACGCCGCGGCCAGCGGGATCAGGACGACGAGACTCAGGTACAGCAGCGTGAGCCCCAGCGAGAGGCCGAAGCCAGGGAGCACGCTGTGTTTCCGGAATGCCATCGTCCCATCCTTTTCCCGCGCCGCCGTCGACGACTATTTCTGGTAGATCTGGTCAAAGGCCGCGCCGTCGGCAAAGTGATCGGCATTCGCCTTCTGCCAACCGCCAAACAGATCGCCGATGGTGAACAGCGTCAACTTGGGAAACTGGTTCGCGTACTTCGCCGCCGCGCTCTCCAGCGTGGGGCGGTAGAAATTCCGTCCGGCGATGTCCTGGCCTTCGGGCGAGTACAGGTACTCGAGATAGGCCTGCGCGACGGCGCGGGTGCCGCGGCGGCCCGCGACCTTTTCCACCACCGCCACAGTCGGTTCAGCCAGAATGCTGACAGAGGGCACGATCAGCTCGTACTCGCCGGGGTTGAGTTTCCGGGTAACGAGCAACAGCTCATTCTCCCAGTTGATCAACACGTCGCCGATGCCGCGTTCGATGAACGTGGTCGTCGCACCGCGCGCGCCGGAGTCCAGAACGGGCACGTTCTTGTACAGCCGGGCGACGTACTCTCTGGCCTTGGCCTGGTCCCCGTTATTGGCCTTCAGCGCGGCGCCCCAGGCCGCGAGGTAGTTCCATCGGGCGACACCCGAGGTCTTCGGGTTGGGCGTGATGACGGAGATGCCGGGACGCACCAGATCATTCCAGTCCTTGATGCCCTTGGGGTTGCCTTTGCGCACCAGGAAGGCCAGGGTCGAGACATACGGCGAACTGTTGTTCGGGAGTTTCTTCTGCCAGTCGGCCGGCAGAAGTCGCGCCTTCTCCGCAATCGCGTCGATGTCGAACGCCAGCGCCAGCGTCACCACGTCGGCTGCCAGGCCATCAATCACCGCACGGGCCTGCTTGCTCGAGCCGCCGTGCGATTGGTTGATGGTGACGGTGTCGCCCGTCTTCTCCTTCCAGTGCTTGGCAAAGGCGGTGTTATACTCCTGATAGAACTCGCGCGTCGGGTCGTACGACACGTTCAGCAGACGGACCTCGCCGGCGAATAGCGCCGTTGGCAGGAAAAGCGCGGCACCCGTCATCAGCAGGGCGGCCGCAACTGTGCGTGATGTCATAATCCATTCCTCGTTGGGTTGGGACGTGTGTTGTTACAGGACTAGAAGGAGAGCTGGGCGCGTGTCGACACGAATTTCTCGGTCGGACGGTCGCCGTCAACCGCGCCGCCGTCAAACTTCGTTTCTTCGTAATCCGCCATCAACTTGACGTTTTGCGACAGGTACCAGCTCAGGCCCACGCCGGTGTTTTTGGCCGTGCGGGCGGATTTCTTCGGGTCGGCTATTGGGTTCACGGATGTGTATTCGCAGGCCGTGTGCCAAGATCCGCACTGCATTTGCAACATATTGCACCAGAACATTATGCAATATAAGGTGCTATATTCTACCTGTTGCTCCATCATATATCACCGTGATATATGCTTGTTTCAATTGGGAGTGCCATGATATTTACTGGGAATGCACAGGAACCATGAACTGTTGAATGGCATCTGGCGCGAGGTTTCGCGCCACGTAGACATTGACGAGGCGATCACACAGGTTGGCGTTCTTCTGAAACCGGTGATGCCGCCGCACGCGATGGCCATCTTCCGTTACCATGCCGAACCCGGCACCCTGGAAACATCGGCGTCGTTCACGACCCATGCGGAACTGGGCACCGCGCCGGCGCCGCTCGCGTTGACAGCAGTCGAACGAAAGGAACTGATGGTCTGGGGGCGCGACGCCCGGGTGGTAAGCGATGCGATGGGCGAGGACCCAGCCCGGGCCTGCCTGGCCTCGATTCTTTTGCGAATCGGAATGCCGCCAGAGGCCGCGTGGTTGGCCGGTCCGTTGACCGAGAAGCGCCGGTTCACGGGGTGCATGGTTGTCTTCACCCGGCCGCCCAACCGTTTCGAATCCGGGCACACGGCGGCCCTCCAGGCGCTGCTCGATCCATTTTCGGTGGCGCTCAAAAACGACAGCCGCCTCCGCGAACTGGAACTGCTGCGCAATGCGGCCGAGGCCGAGAAGATCGCGGCTTTGCGGCGATTGGGCAGGGACCGCGTCGCGAACAACATCATCGGGTTCGATGGCGGTCTCCAATCCGTCATCGCCCGGGTCGGGATGATCGCCCGCACCCGCATGCCGGTGCTCATTCTGGGTGAGACCGGGACGGGCAAGGAGGTCATCGCCCGGGTGATCCACGAGCGATCTGATCGCGCCGGCGGCCCGTTTCTGCGCGTGAACAGCGGCGCCATCCCGTCCGAACTGCTCGACACCGAATTGTTTGGCCATGAAAAGGGGTCGTTCACCGGGGCCACCGCTGTGCGGCGCGGATGGTTCGAACGGGCGGATGGCGGCACGCTGCTTCTGGACGAAATCGGCGAACTCTCCCAGGCAGCGCAGATTCGGCTGCTTCGCGTCCTGCAGGAGGGCAGCATCGACCGCGTCGGCGGGGAAAAGACCTTCCATGTGGATGTACGCGTCGTTGCCGCCACCCACCGCGATCTTCCGGCCATGGTCCAGCAGGGCAAGTTCCGCGAAGACCTCTGGTATCGCATCAGCGGCTTTCCCATTGTGCTGCCGCCGCTGCGCGAACGCCGGCAGGATATCCCCGCGCTGGCGCGCCATTTTTCGGAACGCGCCGCGAAAATATTCGGCCTCATGCCGCAGTTTCCCACGGATGACGACCTTGCGCTCCTGAGCGATTACAGTTGGCCGGGAAACATCCGCGAACTGGCCGCGGTCATCGATCGTGCGGCCATCCTCGGCGAGGGAAGAGCACTGGAAATCCGCCGCGCGCTTGGCGCTGCGCCGGCAGGAAGCGTGACCGCCGGCAGCCAGCCGACAGCCGCTGCGCATCGTCGGGCAAGTCGCCCCGCATCAGAAACACTCGACACCCTTGCGGCGGCCATGCGCAAACACATCGAAGCCGCCTTGACCGTCGCCGACGGCCAGATCGAAGGCCAGCACGGCGTGGCCGCATTACTGGACGTGAATCCGCACACCCTCCGCGCCAAGATGCGCAAACTCGGCATCGACTGGGCCGCCTTCCGCCGCGGCGGCGCGAAGACGGATCGCCCGCGCAGCCATCCTCCCACGCCGCACGCCGCGCCGTGGTGACGGCGTCTGCTTTCGTTTTGCCGACCGCTCTTCCCGCATGGTACAGTGGGATCACACCCTCAGGAGGCACGCATGCACGAAGAGGTTCCGAAAAACGTCACAGCGGGACGGGCCCGCCCGGCACAGGGCATGTTTCGACGTTCGGAACTGTTGCTCGGGCCGGACCGCATGCGCGCCGTCACGGAAGCCCGGGGGATCATCTTCGGTCTCGGCGGCGTCGGAAGCTGGTGCGCCGAGAGCCTTGTCCGCACGGGCCTGCGCCACCTCACCCTGGTGGACTCCGACCGGATTTGCGTCACCAACATCAACCGGCAAATCCAGGCAACCTGCGCCACGGTCGGCCAGGTGAAGATCGATGCGCTCCGCATCCGTCTGCTCGACATCAACCCGCAGGCCAACATTGTCACCATGCAGCGCGTCTTCGACCGGCACAGCGCGCCCGACTTCCGTTTCGACGACTACGACTTCGTCGTGGACGCGATCGACACCCTCAGCGCCAAGGGCCTGCTGCTCTCCCTCGCCTCGCAATCGCGGGCCGCGGTCTTCGCCTCGCTGGGGGCGGCCGCGAAACTCGACCCAACCCGTGTGCGCGTGGCGGAGTTCTGGAGCACGAAGGGCTGTCCGCTGGGCGCCATGCTCCGCAAATTCATGCGGCGGCAGAAACTCGCGACGGCCAAGCCAATCCCGACCGTCTACTCGGACGAGGTTCTGGCCAACGCGGGTGCGGGCGGGAGCGCCTCCTGCGGCTCGGATGCCTGCCTGTGTCCGCGCACGGCCGAAGGTCCCGGCGACCCCGCGTTGCTCAACCACGAGTGGTGCAGCCAAAAGGCACGCATCAACGGTTCGGTGGCGCACATGACCGGGATTTTCGGCCTGACCCTCGCGGGGCTGGTCATCCAGAGCCTGGCCGGTCCCGCAAATGCGGACACGGTCGCCTGACCTGTGCGGACGCCTGGCGCGTCCTGCCTTTATACGCCGATCCCCTCGAACAAGACCGTCGAGAGGTAGCGCTCCCCCGCATCCGGCAGGATCACCACAATGGTCTTGCCCGCAAATTCATCCAGATGCGCCAGCCGCACCGCCACCGCCACCGCGGCGCCGCACGAAATGCCGACCAGCAGTCCCTCCTCCTTGGCCAGCCGCCGCGCAAAGGCCACCGCCTCGGCGCTGTCAACCTGCTCGACGCGGTCGACCACCGACAAGTCCAGGGTGTCCGGGATGAACCCGGCCCCGATCCCCTGGATCTTGTGCGGTCCCGGCTTCAGCTCCTGCCCGGCCAGGCGCTGCGAGATCACGGGGCTCTCCTTCGGTTCCACGGCCACCGACAGAATCTTGCG
>CAZZCT010000238.1:593-7832 GCA_964652365.1 uncultured Lentisphaerales bacterium | reverse complement strand
CTGATTTGTAATCAGCAGGTCGTCGGTTCGACCCCGACTGCTGGCTCCATATAAAGACCTTCATAATGGCCGTATTTGATAGATAGATTTGACGGTCTTCACTTTCTGTCGTTGTCTTGTCGTCCAATCTCTATCCCGCGCGTTCCCACCCTTTCGCGCGCACATGTTGCTGCAGTTTGTATACATCCGCTCGCGCCGAGTGCATCACGCATGGACCATCCTTCCTGGCCCTGCCCCAGCACCGCACAAGACACCAGCAGCCACCGTACGTCCTCTGCAAGAACACCACGCGCCAGCTTCCGTCCGGGCACGTGCGTTATGGCTCGCCCGTTCGCGGTCGCGGGGCATCATCCGGTCGGTTGCCTTTCCGCATGCCCGCGCCGCCTCCAGATCAATCCCGCCGTGCCAGGCTGCCAAACAGCGGCCGCAGGTGACGGTCCAGCAGGTTGGTGCAGACGTTCCGGCTCACGATGTTCGCATGCGTTTCGAGCGCCGCGTGGTAGCGGTCGCCGAGTTCGGCCGCGACCTTGTAGGCTACGTGCAGGAACTGCCGTAGGTCGCGGTTGAAACGCGAATCGGAAGGGACGTGCCTGAGCGCGGCCACGCACTGCACCGAGGTCCAGCGGTCCATGACCTCCGCGTCCGGCAGGTGCGCGGGCTGGATGTCGACCACCGCCGCATAGGGCGCACACAACTCGTCGAGCCGCGGGCGCGCATGCCGGTAGATCTCACGCACGACAGTCAGCCCCTCGCCGTCGGCTTCGGCCAGACCGTGCCGGCGGTCTTGAGATGCAGCCCGGACCCGGTCCGGCGCAGCGCAGCGGCCATGGCCGGGTAGATCGAGAACTTGTCACTCCCGGAATGCACGCTGAGCTTGAGGCCGGCAGGCAAGCCGAAGCGCGTCACGGCATGGCGGATGACGGCCAGGTCGTCCTCAAATTCCCGCGCGAAGGCCAAGGGATCCCCGACGTAGTCGACGCCCTTGTTGAACCGACCGCAGAACTTGGGTGCCAGCGTCTGTGCCGGAACCCCCTCGTCGGCCAGTGCAGCCAGGATCACAAGCAGTTCGGCCGGGGTCTGGGGCGCGGTCGTCTCGTCCATGGAGACCTCGGTCACGAAGGTGTCGGGGCCTTTGCGGGAGGTAATGTGACGGTACAGGTCGCCGGCGGCGTGGGCGGCCGCCAGGTAGGTGCTGGCCGCGGCCGCGAGCGTGTCGCGCGTCAGCACGAGCGGCTGCGCGAGGCCGGCGATGGCTTGCGGTCCAACGAGATCAGAGTGGCGCGTCACGAAGGCCGTCACGGCGGCGGCGGCGGCCGGCTGCCCGATCCAGTCGGCCACGTCGAGCGTGAAGAAGTCGCTGGCGGCCAGGAAACCGTCGACGTTCTTGAGACTGATGTGGTCGGCATCCACGAAGTACGCCGCACGCCAGCCGGCGGCCGCGACTGCCGCGTCGGCTTCACGCCGCACGTCGTCCGGCGTGGTACCCACAATCGAATGCTCGCGAAACGACTTATTCCAGACCGGGGCGACGGCGACGCCGGTCTCCTGCTGCAGGGTCGCGAGGGCCTTCAACTGGGCCTGGCCCTGGTGTCCAAAGCGGTCGCCGATACCGATCGAAAATGGTGGCAGGTGCATGTGAACTCCTTGTGCGGAACTATACCGTGAGCCGCCTGATAAACCAACGGGTTTCGTCAGCGGAGGGTTCAGGAATTCAGGGTTCAGGGAAATCGGGTGCGACGCCACTGATCACGGATGACCGGTCACTTGACGCTACCATACGGTTTCAACTCCCGTTTCCAGATTCGCTGAACCCTGACACCCTGAGCCCTGCTTCCAGGCTCCTGCAGAGGCTTCTGCAAGCGCCTCCTGCGGCTACTTGAGATCCTCCAGGAACTCGTCGACGGCTTCATTCCCGCCCGCGGCCCCACCGGGAGCATCCAGGCGCAGCGACATGTCGGTCGTGCGGTCAGCCTGGAACCTCACGTGCCCCCAGAGTGCCGGCTCCAGGCGCGCTTCGGTGGGCTCATCGGCCACGCCCGTGGCCATGGCATTGGCCCAGTACTGCCGCGTGCGGGTGATGTGGCCGGCATCGGTGGTCAGCACGCCCCAGTCCAGCGGCAGGGTCAGCCCGTCAGTCGGCGGCTTGAGCCCGAGCGCCGCCAGGGGGATCGCGGCCTCGACGCAGTACCCGTCGGTTGATTCGCCGATGGCCACGCGTGCTTCCGGCAGCGTGACGACCTGCTCGAAGACTGTCGTGCCGCCGCCGGGCGTCGACGTCTCCCAACGGTGTGCGGCCGGCGCCCCCGGCGCCTCGGGACGATACAGGACGACCACGGGTTTGCCCTTAACCTGCGTGATCAGCAGCCGCAGGTCACCCGCGCCCGGCTGCCGGCGCGCCGGGTCGGCCGCGGGATCCGTGCTGATCTGTACGTCCACGGCGGCCCCGGTCTTGAAGGCGCGACGAAAGTCCTCGCCCGAGTTGGCCAGCGGCCCGCGGCCGGTGACGCGCCACGCCAGGTAGAGATGATTGCGGTCATAGGCCGTCCAGAACTCCGCGAAGCCGCCGAGGGTCGAGCCAGGGCTCCACTCCCCGTCGCCGATCGCGCCGTCGATCAACGGCTGCCGCTCGGCGCAGACCACCAGCTTCGGATTCACCAGCAACTGGCGGCGTTGGTAGCGCGCCTCCCATTCGCGGGTGCGGGCCAGCATCTCCGGCGTGACGGTGATCTCGCCGGAAGCGCGGCGGAATTTCTCCAGGCCGGTCACCTCGACGATACTCGCATGGGTGTGCCCGGCAACCATGTAGTACCGGCCCGTTGACGCACGGCAGAAAAAGTGCCGAAAGTGCTCCTGGCCCAGGGTCAGGTTCTCCAGATGCGTGTTGCGGGCATGTACCGCGGGCCATGACTTGGCCCGCGGATCGCGCGCGTGATACGTCAGATGTCCAGCCAGCAGACCATCGGAGGTCCACAGGTTCATCTGGCCGTTGTTGGCATGGATCACAAAGATGGTCCCCAACTCGCCTTGATCGACCGTGGCCATGCCCGACACGCCGAACTGCAGGTCCACCACGCCCGGAGCCCACGGGTAAACCTTGAGTCCGTCCATGCCATAGCCGGCGCGGTAGGACCAGCGCAACTCACCGGTGGGCGAGAGGCCCTCGTTGCCGCGCGGCCCGAAGCGGAAGTGGGTGTTGTCGGGCAGGCGATAGTCGGCCCAAAATGGCATCACCTTGGCCTTGAACACCGGCGTCCCGTCGGCCAGAAGCGCCTGGACCTCGTAGCGCAGCCACTCATGGGCCCCGCCGTCGTCCCAACTCCGCGACCAGGCGCCCAGTTCATGGTCGAAGCGTCCGATCTGGTGGCGCGGGTTGCGGCCGCCGGGCAGGGCCGTGAAATCGACCTCCTTCACCTGCACCTCGCCGTCGGCGTTGCGGTCGGTCCAGATGAAGCGGAACGCGCCCAGCGGTCGGCCGCCCACGGCCTTGATGAACTCCGGCCGCTGCAGATAGGGGAATGCGCCGGCGCCGCCCATGGCCGCGCACAGGCGCATGCAGCGGGCGTGTTCATCGTAGAGTCCCACGACGGCCAACCCCGTGAATGCACCGTGGCTCAGGGGTGCCGAGACGAAGTACCGGCGGTCCTTGACAACAATGGCCTCGGCGGCGGACCGGAACCCGAGTCCCCAGACGCTGGCTTCGGTGGGATGGGTCGAGAGCAGACTGTCGAGGCTGGTCCGGCCCGTCTGCCAGTCGATCGCGAAGCGCAGATCGCCCCAGTAGAAGCGCGTGGGGTCCTCGGGGTCCAGTACGCCGCCACCGCCGTAGTTGGTGTTGCCGAAGTAGTCCTCCATGAACGTGCCGTCTTGCCGAAAGCGCGCGATGCGGCGGGGGTTGTCATGCGGATAGACCACCCAGAGGTTGCCAGCGCCGTCAGCCGACAGAGCGCACACCTCGTCCAACAGCTCGGCGTCGTAGGGACCGGCGGGCCGGCGGCCGGGCTTGCCGATGGCATGCAGGAATCGACCGTCCGGGCCGTAGACGCGGATATTGCGGCGGGTGTCGGCGTGGTCGTAGACATAGAGGCGGCCCTGCGGATCGAAAGCCATGGTCTGGCCGACGGGCCGGAGCAGGTCGGTCACGAAGTCGGTCGGCTGCAGCGTCTGGGGGTCCAGTTGCACCACCCGCGGTCCAATGCGGCCGAAGAGCGCGCCATCGGTGGGCCGGAAGGCGATTGCACCGGTCACAGGTGAGACCTGTTCGCGCAGCTTGCGGCCGTCGGCCGCGTCAAACACGGTCAGGCGTTGCGTGACGATCGGATCGAGCGGATCTTCGCCTCCCAGGTACTCCAGCGGCGCCGCCCCGTAGATGCGGCAGCGGCACGGATCCACGACCGTGCCGCCGCGGTCGCGGCGCACGCCCTCGGGGCGACCGGACTGCTCGCCCCACTGACGCACGACGCGCAGGCGCACGGCGCGCGTGGTCACGCTCCGGCCAAAGTCCACCACGCCGTCCAGGTAGCGGGCGTCGGCATTGTTGCCACCATCCGGCTGGTAGTGGTTGCGGCGGGGCTGGCGGTATTCGGCCATCTGCTCCCAGCCTTCCATGCCGGCCAGCGCAGGGTCGCCGGTGCCGGTGAAGACGTCGATCAGGGTGGACGCGCCGTCGATCTCCTTGACGGCCAAGCCGCGAACCGCCTGCGGCTGCTCCCACGTGAACATCAGCGCGCCAGGCTCCTCCGGGCTGAGCGGCTCGCGGCGTTGAGCGTCCCATTCGCCGGTCTCAGCCCGGTAGGTGCCGGAGCTGACCTCGATACGGGCCAGCGGCAGCAGGTTGCGGAACCGGCAACGCAGCAGGCGCATGCCTTCCACGCGGCCGCCCCAGGCCTCGGACTCGGCCAGCGCATCGTCGGCAGCCGCAGTGCCGCCGACGAGGTCGCCGCCCAAATCCGGGGCGCCCGCCGCGTCACCGGCGCCGCCCTCGCCCATCAGGTCAGCACCGGCCCGCGTGAAGGCGATCCGCAGGGCGCGCGTGCGCGTGCCGGCCGGCACCGCGACGCAGTTCCAGGGGCCAAGTTCACCCACCTCGACCTCGGTCCAATCTGCCTCGTGCCGCACGCGCGGCGGATAGGGCGCGTCGGGCTTCAGCACACTGAGACGAAAGGTGCTGTCGGTGGTCTGGGGGCGGGGAAACACCAGGCTGCCGAGCGCCGTCGGCCGGCGGAAAGCCAGCAGAATGTGCTGCGCGGCGCCCGTGCCGCGGGTGGAATCGAGCGCCAGCGTGTTGCGCGCGTCGCCCCCCACGAAGCCGTCCTTCAGTCGGAAGTAGCTCAGGAAGTCGCGGCGCGGCGAGACCGGAATCCCGTAGTTGTCGCTTCGCTTGATACTCTCCGGCAGGCGCGGCAGGCAGGCGTCGAGATCCACGTTGCCCTCAGCCGTGGCGTTCGCCAGGTAGGGCAGCGGGCTGTAGTGGGCCGCGTAGATCCGGTTCTCGCGCGCCGCCAGGCCCACCAGCGCGCCGCCGCGCTCCGGAGCCGGCGCGACGCTGAGCAACGGCGTGGCGCGGCGGGCCGCGGCGTCGAAGCGGTGCACGCTGCTGGCGCTGCGAAAGAACAGCGTCGGCCCATCGGTGAACAACTGGTCCACGCCCTGGGGCGACCCCCAGAGCTTGCGGCCGTTGAGATCGCAAGCGATCAGGGCATGGCCGCCCTCGGTGCCGCCGGCACCCATGTAGACTTCCTGGCCGACCGCGCACACCGCGCTCTGGTTGCCGTGGTTCGCCAGCCAGCCGTCCTGCGGCGTGTTGTTCCAGGGCGTGCTGTCGGGTGAATGCAGTTCCACGTTGGGATAGGGCGTCATCTGGTAGCGCAGTTCGGGCGTCGGCCCGGCAATGAGCTTCCAGCAGTAGGTCCCGGCTGCCACATACTGACCGTCGCCATCCTTCAGGTTCCACGGTTCGGACCGCGCCCCAGCGGTCCGTTCGACCTGGGCGAACAGGTTACGCACGCGGCGGCCCTGCGCGTCGTCGATCACGAGGGCCGCCTCGCCCGTCACCGGAACGCGCGTCTCGACGGTGCAGGGCGGCTGGGGGTTGAGGGCCTCGGGCGGCCCGGAAAGGGCCTTGCCCCAGGCACTGAACTCGCCCAGCCAGGCAATCGGGTGGTTGCGGGGCCGAACTTCGCGAATCAGCAGCCGCAGGGCCCGAGTTTCGATCGGCTGCTCACACACCAGTTCGTAGACCACTTCGTCGCGCGCCTGCCCCGGCAGACGTCGGAGTTCGCGCGTGGCCAGCCGTCGCCAGGCCGACTCCGGCGCCACGGCCGGGTTGAGGCCGGTCGAGTCTGCCAAGGTCGACAGGCGGAACTCTTCGAGATTGCCCCGTAGACGGACGGCCGTGACGCGCTGCGGACCAGCCCAAGCCAGGATGAACCAGCTCGGATAGGCCGCATTGACCGGAGCCCGGTGGACGCGTTCGGACTCCTCCTCCACCCCGGCGTTGCGCCACACGCCGGCGCCGCGGATGAGCTCGGCCGGGTCGGTTCCCAGGGCCGCACGCTCCGCGGCGGCCAAGGCCAGGTGCGTCAGGTTGGTGTCAGCCGCGTCTGGAGGGAATCGCTTGGCCTCGGGCGATGCGCCGCGGGCCGTGGCACCCAGACACGCCGAGACCACCAGAAGAACCGCGCAATCAAAACCCGTTCGGCGTGTCCAGAACCGCATGCGCATATCTCTCCGTCGTCATTACCGGCGCCTCGCGACCGCAGCCCGAGAGGGTCGCCCCGCGGCCGCCAACTTGGCGGCCGAATGGACGCTGACAATGGGGCAAAAGCACGATGCATGCCATCACGCCGACACGCACCGAGAGGCCGGCACAACCGAAACCGAACAACAAGGGCACAGGTGTCCCGTCCGTAGCCCGCGCGCGACTGAGGACAGGACGCAAGAACTCTGCGTGCTCGGCCCCGCCTTACCACGGTTTGGGCCATTTCGTTTCCCTGGCTACGGGCTGGAAGCCCGTGCCACGGTGACACCGAAACGGCCGTTCGGCCGTTATGCTTTGGCTGGACGCGGACGGCTCAGACAGGCATCTTATGCCCGCAAGCGGGGATATGGCCTTCACCTGGGACCAGCCGGCACGGCGGGCCGGCGCGGGTTGAGCTTGGCCGGTCCGCCACGAACCACGGAAAGGCCAGGAAGCTATGCCTCGCAAGGACGAAAAGAAGGCCCTGATCATCGGTTCCGGTC
>CAZZCT010000238.1:0-583 GCA_964652365.1 uncultured Lentisphaerales bacterium | reverse complement strand
CGTGATCGGCCAGGCGTGTGAGTTCGACTACTCCGGCACGCAGGCCTGCAAGGCGTTGCGGTCGCTGGGCTACCGGATTGTCCTGGTGAACTCCAATCCCGCCACGATCATGACCGATCCGGCCATGGCCGACGCGACCTATATCGAACCGCTCAACATCCAGCGCCTGGAGCAGATCA
Organism: uncultured Lentisphaerales bacterium; assembly: GCA_964652365.1. Lineage (GTDB taxonomy): Bacteria > Verrucomicrobiota > Kiritimatiellia > RFP12 > CAZZCT01 > CAZZCT01. The sequence goes on along the minus strand of CAZZCT010000238.1, from coordinate 404 downwards.
TCGCCAAGGAGCGCCCGAACGTGCTGTTGCCGAACCTCGGCGGCCAGACCGGACTGAACCTGGCCATGGCCCTGAACAAGGCCGGCGTGCTGACGAAGTACAACGTCGAGGTGATCGGCGTGAACCTGGACGCGATCGAGCGCGGCGAAGACCGCCTCGTGTTCAAGGAGACGATGCTCAAGCTGGGCATCGAAATGCCGCGCAGCGAACTGGCCTACTCGATCGAGCAGGCCGAGCGCATTGCCGCCGCCCTCACCTACCCGGTCGTGATCCGCCCGGCCTACACCATGGGGGGCACGGGCGGCGGCCTCGTCTACAACATCGAGGAGCTCAGGACCGTGGCCAGCCGGGGCATCTCCGCAAGCCTGGTCGGGCAGATCCTCGTGGAGGAGTCCGTTCTCGGC
>CAZZCT010000237.1:0-7914 GCA_964652365.1 uncultured Lentisphaerales bacterium | reverse complement strand
TGCCGCGTCGTGTCATCCATGGGAGTGCGCGCCAACACCCGGAACAGGAACACGCGCTTGAGGACCTTGGAGACGTAAAACGAGGCGGCGAACACGACGACGCCGCGCACCAGGTTGCCCACGGTCATGCCAGCCGTGACGTCGGCACGCCAGAAGCGGAGTGCGGCGTTGGCGGCGACGGTCAGCAGGTGTACCACTTCCTGAATCGGTGCGGGGGCACTGGAGGCCAGAATGACGCGGTTGAGCAGCAACCACCAGAGCCAGGCCACCAGGCCCGCCACGGCTGCCGCGATCGCGGTCTGCGCCAGGCCTGCGCTGGCCGCCGACACCCGGCGTGCCAGCCAGCCTACCAAGCCGCCGACGGTCAGTCCCACGGCCAGGAGGACAAAGCTCGACAGGGTGGTCGCCAGCACGGTTCGAGCGAGGGTCTCCAGAGACAGGAGGTACGGCACCACCGCCAGAATGGCCGCCACCACGCAGAAATACGCGACGACAGCGCCCAAGGCCCGCAACCCCGCGTGCCGTGACCGCCGGCTGAGGAACCGCCCAAGCAATGCCGGGTGCAGGGCAAGACGAATCCCTGCAAACCAGACGAAGAACAGCCATGCGCGCAGCAGGAAATATCCGGTGTTCCAGCGGTTCGGTTCGTGCCTGGCGACCAGCCACATCACGCCCGCCGCCAGGCCACTCACCAGGATCCAACGAAGGGCTGTCAGCAGGCCACCGGCCAAGGTATCTCCTGCCGTGCCGGTCCCGCCACGACACAGGGCGACGAGGGCCCGCCACGCCGGCCAGCCGACGGCGACCGCTCCGCAGGCCAGACCGGCCAGTGTGGCACCGCGGTTGGCCGGGAGCAGCGTCAGGCAGAACATGAGCGCCGCCAGCAGGGGTGGCGCCACGGTGCCGGCCTCGAGGGCAAGACACGCGCCGACACCCAGTTCCGTTGCGCGCAGGCGCCAGCGCAACCAGACGGTTAGGGCGATGAGCGCACCCACCAGACCCGCCGCGGCGGCCAACCGCCACAGCGGCACGAGTCCCACGGCCCGGGCCATGCCGCAGCGGTACGCGTCCCAGGCAAAGCGCAGATCGCTCCCGGCCGAGGCCAGAACCGCTGCCAACTCCTGGACCGAACTCCAGTTCAGGCGCGGATCGCGCTGCTCCCACAAGAGGGCGGCGGCGTCCCTGTCGAGCTGCTGGATGACGGACCGGGTACCGGCGAGCCATTGCTCGGCAATGTCCAATCGCTGCCGGGCCAGGGCGCGCTGGCCCGCGCGGTGCACCAGTTCGCCTGCCGCGGCCGCCGCAACCCTCTCGGTCAGCGCGGCCAACCGCGCCATCAGGGAAGTCGGCGTCTGCGGACGTTCGTCGATCATCTGCTGGACGGCATCCGCGACCTCCTGCAGCCACGGCCCCGTCGCAGCTGGACTCAGTCCCAATGCCTTGCGGGCACTCTCCACCTGGCCATCGAGTTTCTGCAGCAAGGTCCGGAAGCTCAGCACATACTGCTCCGAGGTACGGGCGCTTTCGTCGAGACCCCGGCGTTCCTGGGTGATATCATCGGCCGTCTTGTTCTCCGCGGCACTGCGCGCGCGGTCAGCCTTTTCCCGTGCGAACGCGGCCACGGCCTTGAGAACGGCGGTCATCTCCTTGAGAGCATCGGTTTCCGCTTCGAGCGCATTGCGGCCCTCAAGAGCCGCCTGGTAAGCGGCCTGCGCGCTGTCCTGTGCGGCGGCGCCGCGGGCCTGGCCGATGGCGGCCAGCCCCTGGGTCACCGCCGTGCCAGCACGCTCGACGTCCTGCGCGACCGCCGCGAGACGGGCGTCGAGCACTTTGCGGCCCGCCGCGAGGGTGCTGTCCGCGGCATCTGCGGCCATCGCAGCGTCGCCGGCTCGGCGCTGCGCTTCCTTACGGGCCAGCGCGGCCGCATATATCGTGCAGACATGGACCTCGGTGCGGGCGGCTGCCAAGTTCCGGCGCGCCCGGTCCTCGAGAAGTTTGTTCAGGACGAACCACTGATTCGCCAGTTCGGCCGCACGCAGCAGTTGGCGCTCGGTGTCCGCGAGGGCCGCGGCAAGCCGCGGATTGGCGGCCGTGCCGGCGCGGCCCATCCGCTGACGGGCCGCGACCGCGGCGACCTGTTGCCCGCGAAGGTCGTCATAATCCGCCGCCGCGTGTTCCCGACGCGAGATGTACTTGCGGATCTGCGAGTCCTGGTAATCCAAGTCCTTCTGCGCGGCTTCGACGCGCTTCCCGCGGTTTTCCATCTCGGTCGGCGCTGCGAGGAGGACACGCATCTCCATGCGCAAGGCCAGTTCGAGGGTGGCGGCGCGCCTCTTCCAGGCGTCCGCGTCGCGTCCCGCCTCCTCGATCTGCTTCAGGAGCAACGACTTCTCGCTGTCCGCCGCCCGCACGTGGACCTGGCCGGCGCCGATCTCGGCCTGAATGGCGCGCAGGCGGGCGCCATCGTCCTGGGCCAGAGCGGCCATGAGTTCGGTCTGCAACTCCGCCAGGTGCGCCTTGGCCCCCGCCAGTTCGTCGTCAAGACCGCGCAGGCGCGCCGCCGTCTCCGCCTTCAGGCGCGCCTGAGCCGCCAGCGCCGGCTCCTGCATCTGCTGCGCCCGTGAGCGCTCCGCGGCGAGGGGGTTCTCGAGAGCGTCCGGCTGCCAAGCGGCCAGAGTCGACGCGGCCAGCCATGTCGGCAACAGGCCGAACAACCAGCCTGCACGGCGGAAAAAGGAATGTTTGTGCATAGCCCTCACTCCATGGAAATGCGTACCCCCGGCGCCGGGGCCGAACTCGATGCCCCACCCGCCATGGCGAAAGCCAAGGAAAGTATTATGGTTTCCGCTTTCTGCAACCACCTAACCGGGAGAGCTTGCCATGGCGAAGAAGAGCCCTTGGGCCAAACTGAACGTCGAGAGTCACAAGGACTGCGTGCACCTGACCAGCGGCAAGTTCAGCCTGGCGATCACGACCAAAGTCGGGCCGCGCATCATCGGCGGGTTCGTGAACGGGAGCCCCAACCTTTTCCGCGTCATGCCGAGCGATCCGATGCCCAACTGTGAGACGGAGTTCACACTGTATGGCGGACACCGGCTCTGGCATGCGCCCGAAGCAATGCCGCGAACCTATGCGCCGGACAATGCCCCGGTGTCGATCGAGGAGACCTGCGACGGCCTGGCGTTCAGCAGCGGCGTCGAAGCCTTGACCGGCATCGAGAAGAGCATCACGGTCCAGTCCCTCGGCAACGAGCGTTTCCGGGTCGCGCATCGGCTGACCAACCGGAACACGTGGCCCATCGAACTCGCACCGTGGGCACTCTCGGTCATGGCCCAGGGCGGCACGGCGATCATCCCGCAGCAGCGGGACCCGAAAGCCAACCCCTTTGCGCCCGACCGCTACCTGAGCATCTGGCCGTACACCGATCTGAACGACCCACGCCTCACCTTGGGCCACGATTACATCTTCCTGCGCCAGGACCCGCAGGCCAAGGGTCCGTGCAAGATCGGGTTCAACGCGGAGCGCGGCTGGATCGCCTACGTCAATGCCGGCGTGGCGATGGTGAAGTTCTTCGAGCACTTCATCGATGCCGAATACCCGGACAACGGCTGCAGCGTCGAATCCTACTCGTGCGCCGACTTCTGCGAGATCGAGACGGTGGCGCCGCTGTTCGAGCTCGAGCCGGGCGAGTCGGCGGACCACGTCGAGCTTTGGCAGGGATTGTACGGCCTGCCGGCAGTGCTCACTGAAGACGACGTGCGCAAGCACATCGAGCCGGCAGTGCAGTAGACTCGACCGCCGGTGCCGGCGCTCCCCTGCCGGCGAAGGCGTGGCAGCCTGCCGGACGTTGACGTCCTGCCGTCGTGAGGCCTGTGTCCCGACGGGCTGCTCATGGGCATCAACAGAACAGGTGACCATCCTCACCTGGACACCTCACGGCGGAGGACCGCCGTCTCCAGCGGTGGTTCAACCGTCACCTGTGGAGCCGGCCGTCCTCGACCGGTAATCCACGCATCGATGTCCGTTTGTAGCGTTATTCAGCCGATGCCAATCTGCGACCCGCGTTTGAGCGAGCGCGCGCTACATTACCCGGTTCACGCAACCGAGCCAACCTAAGGACGCACCCCTATGCCTTTCGAACATGGAACCATTTCCTGCCGGGTTTGCCTGCTGCCGCTGCCGCTTCCGGACGATGCGCTCGCGCGCTTCGACCAGAAGGCGGCCGGCAGCCTCGAGAGCGTCAAAGACGAGCCGCAGATCGGTTGGGTCAGCGGCCGACACCTCTTGGACCGCCGCATCGACGAAGAGACGGCCTTCATGGGCGGGCACCTGCACCTGTGCCTGCGCCAGGCGGTGCGCAAGATTCCGGCTTCGCTGCTGCGTGCCGAATGCCGCATGGCCGAACTCGCGCTGCAGGCGGAGAGCCAGGGCGCACCGGTGAACCGCAAGGAACGCAAGCGCATCAAGGAGGAAATCACTCTGCGCCTGCTGCCGCAGATGCCGCCGCAGCTGTCGGGGACGTCGTTTGCAGTCGACGCAGCGGCGAAGCGCCTGTACCTGGGCGCCGCGTCGGACAAGCAGGTCGAGACCTTCATCGGTTACTTCGGCGACACGGTCGGCGTCGAACCGATCCCGCTCTCCCCCGAGGTCGCGGCCAAGGAACTGTGCGACACGGATCCCAACGACATTCCGCCCATCAACTTCTCACCGGAACAGCCGGACGGGAACGCCGGCGGCACGCTGGGCCAGAATTTCCTGACCTGGCTGTGGTTTCTCCAGGAAGAGTCAGGTGGGACGCTGCCGAAGAGCCAGCTGGGCGAGTTCGCCTTCATGGTGGACGGGCCGCTGGTCTTTGTCGCCGAAGGCCCGGGCGCTTTCGAGTCCAGCATCCGCAAGGGCCTGCCGACCTTGAGCGCGGAGGCAAAAGCCGCGCTGCTCGTGGGCAAGAAGCTGAAGCGTGCCAAACTGGTCCTGGCCCGGGGCAAAGCCGAGAACTGGACGGTCACGGTCGATGCCGACACATTCCTGTTCCGCGGTCTGAAGCTGCCCGAGGGCGAGAAGCTCGAAGCACACTCCGCCTTTGAGGAACGCGTCACCTACCTGCACATCTTCCAGACCGTCTTCTTCGCGCTGTTCGCCCGCTTCCTCAAGGAAGCCGGCGACAGCAGCAAGTTCGCCGGCCTGCAGAAGCGTGCCAAGGCATGGGTCAAGGACCGCGAGGGGAAGTGAGGTTTCTGTACCCGGCCTGCGCCGCGCGATGTGACCGGCTACTCTCCGGGGTATGCGGCGACGCCCCGGCGCCGCGCGAGGCCACCCGTGGCAGCTTTGGAGCGTTACGACGGAGCCATTCTGGGAACGGACTCAGGCGTCGTCGGCGCGAAGTGCGGCGACGAGTTCGGCGGCCAGGATCGGAACGGTGCCGATCTTGCCCACCACCACGCCGGCGGCATGGTTGGCGATGTGGGCCGCGTCCGCCGGCGATGCACCGGCCAGGAGTGCCAGGGTATAGGTGGCGGTGACGGTGTCACCGGCCCCGGACACGTCGAACACCTCCTGCGCCTGGGTGGGGATATGCAGCGGCGCAAGGCCGCGAGCGAAGAGGGCCATGCCGCCCGGCCCCAGGGTAACCAGCAGGTTCTCGACGCGCCAGGCGCGGTGCAGTTTCCGGCAGACTTCGAGCAGCGCCGCGTCGTCTGCCAGCGGCATGACGCCGCTGCGGTAGTAGACGCCGGCCAGGCCGAACGCCTCCGCCCGGTTCGGTTTCATCAGGTGCAGGCCGGTGACTTTGTAGGGATGGCTGGGATGCGGGTCCAGGACCGTGATGATGCGCTGGCGGCGCGCCGCGTTCACGACGCGCTGCATGAACTCACGGGTCAGCAGCCCCTTCGCGTAGTCCTGGAAAATGACGGCGTGGACCGTTCGTGCCCGGATTGCGCTCAGCAGGGCTTTCTCGAGTGCCGCCAGGGCCTCGGGCGGCACGGGCGAGGTGTCTTCGCGGTCGACCCGGCAGATCTGCTGGTTATTGGCGATGACGCGCGTCTTGACGGTCGTCGGGCGGCGCGCCAGGCGGACCAGGCCGCGGGTGTCGGCACCATGCCCTTCAAGCCCGGCGAGGAGCGCGTCGCCATACGCGTCCTGGCCAATGACGCCGAAGGCCAGCGCCTCGCCGCCGAGGGCAAGGACATTGCGCACGACGTTGGCGGCGCCGCCCGGCGTCTCGGTCTCGCGATCGACACCCACCACGGGAACCGGGGCTTCCTGCGAGATCCGCGACGCCCGGCCCCAGATGTAGCGGTCCAGCATCATGTCGCCAACCACAGCGACGCGGAAACCGGTGAAACGCGGCACGTAGGTGCTGAGCGGGACAGGTTTCATGGTGCTCCGGTTCCCCGCGGGCCGAGGACTCCGTGCACGGCCGCGTCGAGGTCCACTGGCGGCGGTGTCGGGAAGGCCTTGCCGCTCTGAATGAGAGTCAGGATGCGCCGGTAGGTGTCGAGGTCGGAGTAGAAGCTGCGCCACTGTTCACGGGTCAGCCGGTCCTGGTTGCGGCGCAGGTGCAGGGCCAGGCTGTCGAGTTGTCCAGCCACCATGCGCCGCGCCGCCTGTTCAAGCTCCGTCGTGGCCGGGGCGCGCAGGTTCTCCTGGCGCAGGTCGTCGAGGAGCAGCGTGGTCCGCTGACGCGCGATCTGCAGTTCCCAGAGGCGGGCCCGCTGGACTTGGCGCGGCAGCCAGGAGACGACGCCGATCTCCACCGCCAGAATCAGTGCCACCAGGATCTTGGCCGCCACGGCCAGCAGGTCAGCCCGCCGCGCATAGCGCACCGGGACCATCTGCCGGTGGAAACGGAAGGTCCAGTGCCCGACGCGGATCTCGTCGCCGCTGCGCAGGACAACACTGACGACCAGAGGCTCCTGGTTCAGGAAGAGCTGAACGCCGGCGGCGGGCGTCAGGCTCCATTCGCCCGAGGGCGGGTCGAGGGTGAGCGTCGCGGCAAGGTCAGGAAGGCCGGAGGCGGGCGGCAGGACACACTCGAACTGGGCCCTGGTGCCGATGCGTACGCATGGCCGGTCAAAGGTACGCAGGTCCCCCGGGCGGAAGGTCGCTGCGTGGCCCTCGAGATTGTCGCGGATGACCAGTTGGATGGCCACGGGGATTCGGTGCCTTCTAGGGGCTTGTCGGGCTTAGCCGTTGTTGCGTGTCTGTTGCTTGGTTCCCGACAGGCTGCTAGGCGTTTTCCTCGGGCGGCACGCCGGCCGCATCGGCGGCACCGCGGGCGGTCCGGTTACGCGCCACGCTCTTGCGGGGCTTCTCCGGCGGCGCCTCCGGCGGCGGTTCGGTGGGCACGAAGACGAGTTTTTCCTCCTGCAGCAGGGCCTTCAGCGCCACGCCTTCCTTCACGATGCCCTTGAGGATTTCCTCGGCCAGCACGTCCTCGATGTAGCGCTCGACCACGCGGCGCAGCTGTCGGGCGCCGTATTCCGGCTTGTAGCCGCGCTCGATGAGAAAGTCGCGCGCTTCCTGTGTGAGTTCGAGCGTGATGTGCCGCGCACTCAGGCGGTCCTGGATCTTGCCGATTTCGAGGTTGACGATGGTCCCCAGGTCATCACGCGTCAACTGCCGGAAGACGACGATTTCGTCGATGCGGTTCAGGAATTCCGGCTTGAACTGCTTCTTGGCGGCATCCTCCAGCTTGAAGCGCATGGTGTCGTGATCAAGCGTGGCATTGTCTGCCACCTTGAACCCCATGGCCGACGGCCGCTGAATCTCACTGGCGCCCACATTCGACGTCATGACCACGATCGTATTGCGGAAGTCGACGCGGAAACCGAGGCTGTCCGTCAGTTGCCCTTCTTCCAGAATCTGGAGCAGCATGTGCATGACATCCGGGTGCGCCTTCTCGATCTCGTCAAAGAG